>JANPKU010000166.1:0-53831 GCA_031426215.1 Actinomycetes bacterium | reverse complement strand
TGCCGTCCCCTTCTCATGACATTCACGAGCGTGTTGTCACAAACAATCCGAACATCTTCGAATCGAGAGGCCGACTGCGTTGCTGCCCAACGGTCGAGTGAAACAATGGCTGTTCCAAGGGCGTGGCCGGATTCCATGAGGGCATATCTGCCGTCGGCATCCTTCTCGATCAGTCGTGCCGTCGAGAGTTCTTCGAGGCGTTCGTAAAGGACCGACACCTCCGACCGGTGCAATGGATCGCTTGACTGACCGCGACCGACGGCTCATGCTGAACCCTCTCGGCATGCCAGTCCGGCAGTCGGTCAGACGAGAAGGAGCCTTCATGAGTGCACGTCCGGACCAACTCCCGTCGGCCCCTATCGCCCGAAGCTTCTACGCCCGCAAGATCTTTCCGCCGCTCATGAACGCGCTCATGAACACCGCCGAGACACGACTGATCCGCGAGCGCGTGTGCGCCGATCTGGCCGGTGAGGTGCTCGAGCTGGGCTTCGGCTCGGGCCACAACGTTCCGTTCCTGCCCGACGGTGTGACACGCCTGCTCGCGGTGGATCCGATGGAGGAGGGACGCAAGCTCGCCGCTGACCGGGTCGCCGCCACCGACATCGACGTGGAGTTCGTGGGGCTCGACGGGCAGCAGTTGGCGCTCGCCGACGATTCTGTCGACGCAGCACTCTCCACGTGGACCTTGTGCTCGATCCCCGACGCGGTGGCGGCCGTGCGCGAGGTGGCACGCGTGCTGCGACCCGGCGGGGTGCTGCACTTCGTCGAGCACGGGCTGTCGCCCGACCCCAAGGTGCAGAAGTGGCAGCACCGGCTGAACGGGATCCAGAACCGGGTCGCATGTGGCTGCAACATCCAGCGCGACATTCCCGCACTCATCGAAGCCGGCGGCATGCAGATCGACACGGTCGAGCGCTACCACTCGAAAGGCGACCCGAAGATCCTCGGGTGGACGTTCGAGGGGCGGGCCTCCGTCCACTCGTAGCTCAACCGGCGGTGGGATGGTCGGCCGACAGGGCGATGACGCCGATGCCGACGAGGCACACCACGACAGCGCGCGCCCTGGCCCAACCCCACCGCCCATCGAGCGTCACGTGCGTGTGCTCCGATGACATGGCGAACGAGTTTGCACGATGGCCGGCCGTTCCCTCTCGTCGAACGACCGCAGGCGGATGGTCGATCAGCGAGATGCTCCTTCGAGCACTTTGACGACTCCAACTCGTCAGTAGCATGTTGCTACCGACTCCTGGAGGTTGCAGTGGAACAATCCGGTCGACCACCGCACGATGACATCGTCGTGCGAACATTCGAACGTGGCCCGAGCGGCATCGGCGAGTTGCACGACAACATGACCCGCACCGTCGAGGGAATCCGTCAGTTCGTCGAGGCGCGATGACGTTGAGGCTGGGGATTTCGGCGGTCCCGGTCGACCGCGCCGGCCTCGACTACGTGGTGGAAGCAGAGCGGCTCGGCGTCGATTCCGTATGGGTGCCGGAGTTCTGGGGCTACGACGCCCTCACCCCGCTCGGCGCAGTCGCCGCGGTGACCGACACCATCCGGATCGGGACGGGCATCGTGCAGCTCGGCACTCGCACGCCGGCGATGCTGGCGATGTCGGCATTGACGTTGCAGCGACTGTCGGGCGGTCGCTTCCTGCTCGGCATCGGCACGAGCGGTCCGCAGGTGATGGAAGGCTGGCACGGGGTGCCGTTCGCCAAGCCGGTCACGCGGACCCGCGAGACGATCGAGATCCTCCGCCGTGTCACCGCAGGTGAACGCCTCGAATACGACGGCGACATCTACCAGCTCCCACTCCCCGGAGGCGAGGGCAAGCCGCTGCGTGCGGCGGTGCCGCCGGCCCATGTTCCGGTGTATCTGGCGTCACTCGGTCCCGCCAACCTGCGACTCACCGGCGCTGCCGCCGACGGCTGGATCGGCAACTCGTTCTTCTGTGAAACCGCTGACGTGTTCTTCGACGAGATCCGTGCCGGCGCAGAATCCGCCGGCCGATCGCTCAGCGACATCGATCTGACGGTGGCGGTCAGTTGCGAGATCACCGACGATGTGGAAGCAGCAGGTCGACGACACGCGTCGGGGTTTGCGTTCACGTTCGGCGCGATGGGATCTGCCACCTCGAACTTCTACAACGACGCGTTCGCCCGACAAGGCTTCGGTGACGACGTCGCCGAAGTCCAGCGTCTCTGGCTGGCCGGTGACCGAGAAGCGGCAGCTGCCCGCGTCCCGATAGAGATCGGTTTGCGTGTGAACCTGATCGGCCCTCCCGAGGAGATCCGTCGCCGGCTGCGGGGGTACCGCGACTGCGGGGTCGACACGTTGAGGGTGGGGCCGACGGGCGAAACCGACGACGAACGCCTCGCCTGTCTCGGCGAACTCCTCGACCTCGTGCGCGACGTCAACTCCGAAGCCGACGCTGCGGTGACCAACTCCTGAGGGTGGTCAGCCCATCTGGCTGAAGTGGTGCGGTGAGACGATCATCACGACACGCTCGTCACCCGGCTGGTGGAACGGATACGCGTCGACGTCCATGTACTTCTTGGCCATCGAATCGATGAACGTGTTCGACGAGTCGTCTTCCACCGACGTCAGTTCGCCGCGAATCTCGAGGTACCGGTACGGGTTGTCGGGATCGATGCCCGAGATCGCAATGGCCGGGTTGGCGGAGAGGTTCTCGAACTTCTGACGTCCTTTCGTGAGCGAGAAGACGAAGTCGTCGCCTCGACGGCCACCCCAAACGGGCGACGACTGGAGCTCACCGTCGGGTCCGGTCGTGGCGATGTGCCAGAAGGTCTTCTTGTCGAGGAGGTCAGCATGTGATTCGGGAAAGGAAGCCATGCCGGGCGCAACCACGTCACACCACGATGAATTCCGCGTCAGCGTTCGAGCGGCTTCTTGCCCGACGCTTTCACTCGCTTGGCTTCGCGCTTCTCCTGCAGTGACTTGCCGACCTTCTTGCTGTCTCGGCGCTGCGGTGTCTTGGGCATGGGCTCAACGTACACCTCGACAAGAAGGTCTCGTCCAGCACCATGTCACGATGAGCCTCGTGACTGCCGAGGATTCCGCCGCCCAACTCCGCCGCATTCGCCGAGAGCCGCCGCGGTTCCGGCGTGTCCGGGTTCGCTCGAAAGATGAACTCAGCGAACGCATGTTGCGCGTCGTGTTGGGAGGAGAAGAACTCGACGGTTTCGCCATCGAAGCGCCCGCCTCGAGCGTTCGCCTGCTGCTGCCGTCACCCGGCGCCAGCAACATCGAGATGCCCACGTGGACCGGCAACCAGTTCGAACTCGCAACCGGCGAGCGCGCACCGATTCGGACCTTCACACCGCGCTCGTTCGACGCCGACCGGCTCGAGCTCACCCTCGACGTCGCCCTCCACGACCACGGGGCCGCAGCCGACTGGGTTCGGTCAGCTCGCGTGGGTGACGAGGTCGCCATCTCCGGGCCGGGACGCAGCGAGCCGCTCGATCCGACAGCTCGCTCGTTCCTCCTCGCCGGTGACGAATCCGCGATCCCTGCGATCGGCCAACTCCTCCAATCGATCGCTGCTGACTGCATCATCGAAGTCCACATCGAGATCGCCGACCCGAGTGCACGCTTCGAGCTGCCTGCGCATCCGAATTCCACGATCCGTTGGCACGACGCCATCAGCGGATCGGCACCCGGTGACGCGTTCACCAACGCCGTCGAGAGCGTCGATCCCCTGCCCGATGCGGTCTGGGTCGCCGGCGAAGCCGCAGCAATACAGCGGCTTCGCACGTACCTGTTCGACGAGCGCAAGCGCGACCGCAGCGGCGTGACCGCGCGCGGTTACTGGAAAGTGGGCCGCTCTTCGATCTCGTGATCGAGTGCGTTGTGCACCGAGATGTTGTCCTCGCCGCGAAGGCCGAGCCGCTTGCGTAGGGTCGCCAACTGACCGAGATCGTCACCCTCGATCGACAGCGTGTGCAGGACCTCATCGGTGCCATGGATCCGGATGTCGGTTGCCTCCGCTCGGAGATCGCCGATCCGGTAGCGGCGACGTTCCTTCGTGACGAAGACCGCGCGCACGCCGGAGTCGGCGCCGAGCGCTGCGATCTCTTCGAAGAGGTCGTACTCCTCACCTCGCTGTGGCCGATCGAGCCCCAGCTGTTCGAAGATCGTGTCGAACGGCGACGGCGCCGAATCAGCGGTGCGGTGACGATCGCGCGTCCACTGCTCGAAACCCTTGCGCTCCGAGACCAACTGTTTGACCTTCAGCGTGTTGTCGCGGATCTTGGCGTTCCACGACGGATCGTCGACGAGCAGATAGCAGTCCTCGACCGTCTCGGTGGTCTGCTCGGTGGAGAGCTTCGCGAGGAGCTTGCGAGCCGAGCGATGCGGGCCCCAGACGCGCAACTCGTAGCGTCCGCCTGTGGGTTCGGGAGTGAGCTGCTTCTTGGCCATGGTGTCGTCCCGAGCACGCCGTACGCCCCTCAGGCCGCCAATCGTAGTGCCGACACAGCCCGCACGAGCGGGCATGCGCCGGTGCCGTTTCGGGCTGAAGCATTCCCGTACGGCGCTATGGCGTCGATACCGAAGTGCTCGACGGGGAGCCGTCCAGCCGAGCGTGGAGTCGTGAACGCAGCTCATCGGGCGCCAGCTCGGCCCAGACGCGACGACGGCGCTGACGGTGCACGACGACACCTGTCGCACCGAGCACGGCCACGACGCCTGCGACACCGAGGAGCTTGGCCCACCGCACGATCACCTACGTTATGACCTCGATGGTCGCATCCGTGACGTTCCAGACCGCGATCGAGGCTGCGGCGACCGGCGACGTATGGCTCTTCCGCGGGACATCGGTCGCCGACCGGACGATTCGACTGTTCACCAACAGCCCGGTGAACCACGTCGGCATGGTGATCGCCATCGACGACCTGCCACCGTTGATCTGGCACGCCGAGTTGGGCGCCAGCATGCCCAACGTGTGGACCGGCGAACGCGACCGCGGCGCCCAGCTCCATCGCCTCGATCGCGCCGTCAGCGTGTGGACCAACCGCTACGGCCAACAGCCCTGGTTCCGCCAGATCGACATCGACGTCACCCCCGACATGGAGAACCAGGCGCTGTCGGTCGTCGCCGAGTACAGCGGCCGAAGCTTTCCGAGTACAGGAGCGCTCGCGCGCCACTGGATCTCGGGCCGCCTTCGTCGTCAGGTCTCGCTCACCGACGTGTACTGCGCGGAACTGGTGGCCGTCACGTACGAACGCATGGGACTGCTCGGTTCCGACCGTCCACCGAACTGGTACGACCCCGGCACCTTCTGGAGCGGTGATCGCCTGGAACTCGTCGGCGCCGGGCTCGGACCCGAGCTTCATGTCACCGATGTACCGCCGGTCGACGAGCGTTGGCGCGACGGCTGATCCGGTCAGCGGCTGGTGGGCGGCTCGGCTGGCCGACTCGCTGGCCGCTTCACGACGTAGCCGCTCGGCAACTGCTCCGACGAGTCGATGACGCTGTAGCGGGTGAGGCGCTGCGCATGCTCGGACAGTGTGCGGTGGTCGGCGTACGTGATGCCGGGAATCATCGGCTCACGAAACCACGGTGCGTAGAACTCCAGATTCGGGATCGCACGCAGGTCGTCGGACAGATTGGGGGTGCCGCCGTGCCACGCCCGCACATCGCGGATCTGCACCGATCCGGCGGTGGCCGGGCAGACGGTGCTCAGCCGCATCCACTCGGGCTCGTCGGCGAGAGTGGGGATCGACGCACGCGACTGCTGACTGCCCGGGATCTGCCGGGTGGGGCCGTTGAGAGCGGTTTGATCGTCGGGAAGAAAGTTGACAGCCACGTACGGGCAGGGCAGGTCACGAACCGTCAGGAGGTGGCGAGGGTCGTGGAACGAGCTGAACGGCGTCTGTTCTGAGTTGATCCAGTCGCCGACATCGGAGTGCAGCGGCTGATACTCGGTTGCTCCAGGGAGACAGAAATCGCCGCTCGCCGCTCGCAGCAGGTAGTCCGACGACTCGAAGATGGCCGTGACGATCGGCGTCACCGTCGGGAGATCTACGAGCATCTGCCACTCGGGCCGGTGCAGCATGCTGCGGGTCACGCTCGACCCGCCGAACGAGTATCGATGGGATCCGCGATTGCCGGCGCGTTCGCTGTCGAGTGCCACGATGTCGGCGGCGACCGAGCGAACACCAGCGCGCAGGAATGCCGCCTGTTCTGCATCCAGTGCGTCACGCACGACGACGAACCCGTCACGTCGGAAGATCCGAACCGCCCGGGCGATCTCTGTGGGATCGCAGGTCTCGAGTCCGACGATGCCGTTGCGCATCGAGAGGTACTCGCGTCGATCGACGAGGTCAGGCGCAGCGCGGTCGCAGTCCTGCCAACCGAGCTCACCGAAGTCCACCGCTGTCGATGCCATGCCCGATGTTCACTCGCAAGTCCGTCCACGGTCGAAGCGGAGACGCGGGGGAGGGCTCCGGCCCGAGTTTGAAGTTGACGAACGTGAGGGAAGACTGCAGCCGTATGTTCGTTCTACAACGGGCCGGACGGTGGTTCGCCCAACTCTTCGAAGCGTTCGACAACGCGCTTGTCGCGCTCGATGACGACCTCGACGCTCTGGCGTCCTGACGTCGGCAACACGAACGGGAGCGCCACGATCATCGATCCCGCAACTGCGACAGCCGCAGCGGAGTACCACCAGGCGGCGTCCCAGAACAGTTCGAGTCGGAAGTAGTCGCTCAGGAACGGCACGACGAACACCACGACGTATCCAGCGCCCATCGCAGCGACGAGACCCATCTTCCACAGACGCAGTGGTCGGCTTGCGACGGCGAGCACGATGAGCCCGATCGACAGCATGGTCACGGTGGCGAGCGTGCGGGCCTGATCGAGTTCGATCTCGACGACGTTCAGTGCCACCTCGTAGGCCGCAAGGGTTGCAGCACCGGCGATCACGCCCGCTGGAATCGAGAATCTCAGGACACGACGCAGGAACCCCGGCCGGATCAGGTCGACCTCGGGAGCGAGCGCGAGGAAGAAGCCGGGTACGCCGATGCTGAAGGTACCGATCAGCGTGAGCTGACGCGGGAGGAACGGGAACGGACTGTTCAACAAGCTGACGGCCACGGTGAGCAGAACGGCGTACGCAGCCTTGGTGAGGAACAGATTCGAGACGCGCTCGACGTTGTTGATCACCTTGCGGCCCTCGTTGACCACGGTCGGCAGACTCGAGAACGCGTTGTCGGTGAGCACCAGATCGGCCACGGCCTTCGTCGCCTCGCTGCCCGAGCCCATCGAGATGCCCAGGTCAGCGTCCTTGAGAGCAAGCACGTCGTTCACGCCGTCACCGGTCATCGCAACGACATGGCCACGCGATTGCAACGCCCGAACCATCGCCTGCTTCTGCTGTGGCTTCACCCGACCGAACACCGTGGCGGCATCGAGCGCCGCTGCGAGTTCGTCGAGGTCGGCCGGAAGCTCACGAGCATCGACCGGTGCACCGACCACGACGAGTCCGGCTCGCTCGGCGATCGCGGCAACCGTGTCCTGGTTGTCGCCCGAGATCACCTTGAGCGTCACATCCTGCTCGGCGAAGTACGCCAAGATCTCGGCTGCGTCGGGACGGATCTCGTCTTCGAGTTCGACGACCGCCAGCGGGCGGGTGCCCGCCGGAAGGTGGCCGTCGTGGGGCCGGTCATCGGAAGTGACCACGGCGAGCAACCGCTTCCCACCGGCACTCAACCGGTCGACGAGCGCTCGGGCAGGGTCGTCTGGAGCGAGCAGGAAATCGGGTGCGCCGAGGTAGAACCATCCGTGGTCGACGAACGACGCTGCCGACCACTTCCGTTCGCTGTCGAACGGCTCGACCTCGTCGAGCGTCCACGACGTTTTCGTGCCCACCGCCGCAGCGATGGCCGCCATCGACGCGTTCGGATCACGGTCGGAGGACGCCAAAGCGATGAGGCCGTCGCGCACCTCGTTCTCGTCGCGTCCCTCGGCCGCATGCGCCTCGGCGAAGGTGATGTCACCAGTGGTGATCGTGCCGGTCTTGTCGAGGCACAGCACGTCGACCCGTGCGAGCACCTCGACCGTCGACAGTTGCTTGGCCAACGCATTCTTGCGGGCGAGCGCAACGATGCCGGCCATGAACGACAAGCTGCTGAGCAGCACCAAACCGTCGGGCACCATCGCCACCGCTGCCGCGACGGTGCCGAGAAGCGCGTCCTGCCAGCGGTCTTGCGCATCGAGCAGGTTGACGAACAGGAAGATCGATGCGATCGGGATGATCACGGTGAGCCAGCGAAGGATGGTGTCGATGCCCTGGCGCAATTGCGACGTGGCCGAGGCGAACTGCTTCGCTTCGATGACCAGCGTGCTCGCATAGCTGTCGGCGCCGACCTTGTTCGCTCGGATTCGACCGCTCCCTGCCACCACGAAACTGCCGGAGAGGACCTCGTCGCCGATTCCCTTGGACACTGCGAGAGACTCGCCGGTGAGCATCGACTCGTCGAGTCGCAAACCGGTCGAGTCGATCACCTCGCCGTCGACGGCGACCTGGCCACCGAGTCGCAGTTCGACCACGTCGTCGAGCACGATCTCGTCGGAGGCGATCTCGACCGATGCTCCGTTGCGGATCACGCTTGCCCGTGGTTCGGTGACCACTTCGAGCCGCTTCAATTCGCGCCGCGCGCGAACTTCCTGCACGACGCCGATGACCGAGTTCGACAGCACCACACCGACGAAGAGCCCGTCTTGGGGGTTGCCGGAAACCAGCACCAGCACGAACAGGGTGAGCATGATCGCGTTGACGACCGTGAAAACGTTCGCGGCGACGATCTGGCCGAACGAGCGCCCCGGTGGCTCGGGCGTGACGTTCACCTGTCCGGCGGTCACCCGGTCGGTCACCTCGGCCGACGTCAACCCGATCGAATCAGCAGTGTCCGCGATACCGGATTCCATCGTGTGGGCATGGTAATGAAAATGAGGGGTCAGACCCCTCGGTTTCGTTTGCTGGTTCACTTAGGTGGTGCATTCGAATCCTGTCGACCTCGATGCGCTGATCGCCTATGTACGAGCATCGGTGATCGGAAGCGACGACGTGATCGACGGACCGTACGGACCGCGGCCGATCATCTACGCCGACTACACGGCGTCTGGACGTTCCCTCTCGTTCATCGAGGACTACATCCGTACCGTCGTGCTTCCGCTGTACGCAAACACCCACACCGAGTCGTCCGGAACCGGTCTCCAGACCACCCGGCTGCGAGAAGAGGCCCGCGACATCATCGGGCGTGCCGTCGGCGCCAACCGACTCGAGCACGCCGTCGTGTTCTGCGGCAGCGGAGCCACACACGCAATCGCCAAATTGATCGGCGTGCTCGGGCTGAAGATCCCGTCCGTGCTCGACGACCGGTACCACTTCGCAAATTCGATCCCGGCTACTGAGCGACCAGTGGTGTTCATCGGCCCGTACGAACACCATTCCAACGAACTGCCGTGGCGCGAATCCATCGCCGACGTCGTGATCATCGACGAGGATGCCGACGGCCACGTGAGTCTCGAGCATCTCGAACGCGAACTGACACGCCACGCCGACCGATCAACCTTGATCGGATCGTTCTCCGCCGCGTCGAACGTCACCGGGATCATCACCGACACCGTCGCAGTCTCGATGTTGCTGCACGAACATGGCGCCCTGTCGCTGTGGGACTACGCCGCGGCGGCGCCGTACGTGCCGATCGACATGGGATCGAACGTCGATGCCGACGGCGTCGCCAACCTGGCGTACAAGGACGCGGTGTTCATCTCGCCTCACAAGCTGATCGGCGGGCCCGGGACGCCCGGCGTCCTCGTGGCGCGTCGCGAGCTGTTCGTCAACCGCGTGCCCGACGTGCCTGGTGGCGGAACCGTGCGCTACGTCAGCACCGCAGAACACGACTATCACCCGCAGATCGAGCATCGGGAGGAAGCAGGAACGCCGGCGATCATCGAATCGATCCGAGCAGGGCTGGTGTTCCAGCTGAAGGAGGCGGTCGGCGCAGAGGCGATCGAGGCCAGGGAATCCGACTTCGTGCAGCGCGCGATCGCCCGATGGGAACAACATCCGAACATCAACGTGCTCGGGAGCCACCAGGCGGACCGACTGTCGATCGTTTCGTTCGTAATCCGCCACGGCGATCGGTTCCTGCACCACAACTACGTCGTTGCGTTACTCAACGACGTGTTCGGCATCCAGTCACGCGGCGGTTGCTCGTGCGCCGGGCCGTACGGACATCGGCTGCTCGGCATCGACCTCGAGCGCTCCCACGAGTTCCAGCGCGAGATCAACCGAGGTTGCGAGGGCATCAAGCCGGGCTGGGTGCGTGTCAACTTCAACTACTTCATCGACGACGACACCTTCGACTACCTCGTCGATGCCGTGACGATGATCGCTTCGCACGGGTCAGTGCTGCTCGGCGAATACGACTTCGAGCCCGACAGTGGACTGTGGCATCACCGGCGTGGCACGCGGGGCCCGTCGATGAGCCTCGACGAGATCACCTACGACAACGCCACGATGCAGTTCGAGAACCGACGACGGAGCGAGCCGGTCGACCTGGCCCGACACCTCGACTCCGCCCACGTGTTGTTCCATACAGCACGTGACCACCCTGCCGCCCGTGAGACGACACCGCAGACCAACGCCGACTTCGAGACCCTCAGGTGGTTCCCGTACGACGCTGACGTCGTGCGGTGACCGTCGATCGACACCGAATCGTCACGAAACCGTCACATAGGGGTAGGCTCGTCAGCCATGTTGGGAATCGGACGGACTCGCAGTGCCGGTCTGCGGCGAACTGCCGTCGTCGTGGCCCTCGTGGCCTCCGTCGCCGTCGGATCCTCGACGCTGCCGCTCTCCGTGGCGAGCGCGCAGGACCCTGCGGCCGTCCGCGCCGCACAGGAGATCCAAGCAGCACGTGACCGCGCCAACGCTGCGGCACAGGCAATGTTCGATGCCGAATCTCGGCTCGACACGCTCGAAGTCGACATCGCCACCGCCGAGGAGGACCTTGCCGCCGTCGAGGCCCAAGCCGACTCCATGCGATCGAGTCTGCAGCAGGACGCGCAGCGCAGTTTCGTCAACTCCGGCACCTCCATCCCCCTGTTGATCGATCTCGACGAGGCAAATGCGGGCATCACCGCCGATCGTCAGGCGTCAGTCGCCCGCGGTGCGGCGTCAGTAGAGCTCGACGACTTCGACGCCGTGATGAAAGACGTCGGAGCCCAGCGCGCCGAACTCGAGCGTCAGCAGGACGCCACCACCCAGGCTCGGGAGCAGTTCGAGGAACTCAAGGCGAACGCTGAAGACGAGGTCGTCCAACTTGCCGAGATCGAGCAACAGCGACTGGCCGATGTAGCGGTTCAGCGCGAACTCGAGCGTCAACGCCAGGCGAAACTCGCCCAGGAAGCAGCCGCTGCGGCGCAACTTCAGGCGACGAACGACGCTGCCGCAGCATCGGCTGCCGCTTCGGCAGCAGCGAATGCCAGTACAGCTCGGACGTCATCCGCCGCTGCGCCATCCGCCGCTGCGCCGACCGCTCAGGCACCGGCACCGAGCGGCTCGCAGGGCTCCGCCCAACCCGCACCGGTCCCCGTTCCCACCCCACCGCCGTCGAACGCCGGCAACGGCATCGTGTGCCCCGTCGCTGGTCCCCGCGCCTTTGCCGACACCTGGGGTGCCGCTCGTTCCGGTGGACGCAGCCACGAAGGCGTCGACATGATGTCCCCCTCCGGTACCCCCCTCGTGGCCGTCGAGTCCGGCTACGCCCAGTTCAAGACCACATCACTCGGCGGTAACTCGATTTGGGTGAACGGCGCCAGCGGCACCCGGTACTTCTACGCCCATCTCAGCGCCTGGGAAGGGTCGAGCCGCAACGTCTCCCAGGGCGAGGTCATCGGCTACGTGGGCGCCACGGGTAACACCAGCGCCAACCACCTCCACTTCGAGATCCACCCCGGCGGTGGCCGCGCCGTCAACCCGTACCCCTACGTCCGCGCCGTCTGCTGACTCGCTCCCCAGTCACCACCCCCCACGTTTGTGTGACGGTTTGGACGGACCGGGTCATCCGGACTGCAACGCAAACGTCTCTTACTCGGCGTGATGGCGGGCGAGGGGAACGTCACCGGAGCCGATGAAGCGGCTGGTGTAGGTGGCGATGTTGCCGATGTAGTTGGCCCGCTCGTACGCCGCCGGATCGGCAGCAGCGTGGCGGGCCACCGCACCACGCATCTGACTCACCGAGGTGTACTCGTGCTCGACCATCCAGGAGCACAGTTGCGCTTCGATCGTGGCCATGAACGCGGTGCCGTGGTGCAGCAGCGATGACGTCGCCATCACGACGTCTGCGCCGGCGAGGATCAGCTTCGCCGCGTCGAAGCCGGAGTGCACGCCGGTCGAACCGGCGATCGACATCGTGAGGTGCTCACGCAAGATCCCGGTCCACCGCAGCGGCAGGCGGAGCTCCTCCGACGTGCTGAGGGCGATGCGCGGTTCCAACGCGAGCGTCTCCAGGTCGAGATCGGGTGAGTAGAACCGGTTGAACATCACCACGCCGGCAGCTCCTGCGTGCTGCAGTCCGACGACGAACGACGACACCGACGAGTAGTACGGCGAAATCTTCACCGCGACCGGCACGCCGACCTCCTCGGCCACCAACGCAACGAGTTCGATGTGTTCGGCCTCCAACGCCGCCCCACTGATGTGCGGGTCGGCCGCGACGGTGTACAGGTTCAACTCCAACGCGTCGGCTCCAGCGCCTTCGAGCAAACGGGCGTATTTCACCCAGCCACCGATGTTGGCACCGTTGAGGCTGGCGATCACCGGGATGTCCAGTGCCACCTTCGCGTTCTCGATCAGCTCCAGGTACGAATCGATCGCCGAGCCGTAGCCGTCGACCTCGGGGAACAACGACGTGGCCTCGCTGAAGCTCTCGTCGTGCGCGGTTAACAGGCGGTCGATCTCGGCGGTCTCGTGCTCGATCTGCTCTTCGAAGATCGATGGGAGCACCACTGCGCCGGCACCGGCGAGTTCGAGTTCGACCAACCGGTCGAGTTGTCCCGTGAACGGCCCGGCGGAAGCCACCAGGGGCGACCGCAACGGCAAGCCGAGATAGGTGGTGTGCAGATCAGGCATCGTCGGAATCTCCGTCACTCGTGTCACTGATGATCTCAGCGTCGGGCTCGTCATCGAGGACCGACCTGTGCGGCTCGGGCACCGCTCGTTCCAGGCCGGCGAGCTGCTCGTAGTAGTGCCAGCGCTCGTCGATGTCTTGCTGGGCCAGGTCGAGCAGTTCCGCCGACCGACCAGGATCGGACCTCGCCAGCATCGAGAACCGTGCCTCCTTCAAGGCGAAGTCCTTCAGCGGGATGCTCGGGGCGGCCGAGTCGAGCTGGAACGGATGCCCGTGTTCCCCGGTGGTCGGCTTGTAGCGGTACAGCGGCCAGTACCCGGACTTCACCGCATCCTTCTGATGCGACATCGACGTTTCCATGTCGATGCCGTGGGCGATGCAGGTCGAATACGCAATGATCAGCGACGGGCCATCCCAGGCGTCTGCCTCGGCGAGCGCCTTCACCGTTTGGATGTCGCTACCGCCGATGGCGATCTGGGCCACGTACACGTTGCCGTAGCGGCGAGCGATCGCGCCCAGGTCCTTCTTGCCGGTCGACTTGCCACCCATCGCGAACTTTGCGACCGCACCGAGCGGCGTCGCCTTCGAGGCCTGGCCGCCCGTGTTGGAGTACACCTCGGTGTCGAGTACGAGCAGGTTGACGTTGCGGCCCGACCCGAGCACGTGATCGACACCCCCGAAGCCGATGTCGTAGGCCCAACCGTCACCGCCGACGATCCACGTGCTGGTGCGCACCAGTTCGTCGGCGATCACACTCAGCCGGCGTGCGCGATCGGCGACGACCGGATCGGTCGATGCCACGAGCTCGTCGAGACGCTCACGCAACACGGCGACCCGGGTGCGCTGTTCGACGACCCCGTTCTCCGTGGGTGTCGGGTCGGCCAGCAGTGCGTACGCCAAGTCGGCGCCGACGTGCTCGGCCAGTTCGTCGACCAGACGTCGAGCATCACGCTGGTGGTGCTCGATCCCGAGCCGCATGCCGAATCCGAACTCGGCATTGTCTTCGAACAACGAGTTCGCCCACGCCGGACCGAGGCCGTTGCCGTCCTTCGCCCATGGGGTCGTCGGCAGGTTGCCGCCGTAGATCGACGAACAGCCCGTGGCGTTGGCCACCACCAGGCGGTCGCCGAACAACTGCGTGAGCAGCTTGAGGTAGGGCGTCTCGCCGCACCCCGAACAGGCGCCCGAGAATTCGAACAACGGTTGCAGGAGCTGCGAGTTCTTCACCGAGTCGTGTGTGATCGAGGCCCTGTCGAGTTCGGGAATCGAGGTGAAGAAGTCCCAGCGCTCACGCTCGACCTCCCGATGCTCGGGGGCCGCCCGCATGTTGATCGCCTTGCGCTTCAGCTGGGTCTTGTCCTTGGCGGGGCACACGTCGACGCAGATGCCACAACCCGTGCAATCGTCGGGAGCGACCTGGATCGTGAGCTGGTGACCGTCGAGTTCTCGCGAGCGGAAACTCTTGCTGAGGAACCCGTCGGGTGCACCCTGCAGCGCAGCAGGTTCATACGCCTTCATTCGGATCGTGGCGTGCGGGCAGACGACGGCGCACTTGCCGCAGTCGATGCACAGATCGGGTTCCCAGATCGGGATCTCGATGGCGAGTTTGCGCTTCTCGAACCGGGTGGTGCCGGTGGGGAACGTTCCGTCGATCGGCATCGCCGACACCGGCAGCAAGTCGCCCTTGTTGGCGATCATCGTCATGGTCACCCGGTCGATGAAGTCGGTCTGCGCATTCGCGCTCGCCGCTTCGAGGATGTCGAGCGTCTCGTCGAGTTCGACGCTCGGCACCGTCGCGGACGGCACGGTCACCTCGGCGAGTTCGGTGACCGCCCGATCGACAGCCGCCTCGTTGCGTTCCACGATCAGTCGACCGCGCCGGCCATAGGCCGACTCGATCGACGCCTTGATCGCGCCGATTGCCCTGTCGAGATCCATCACATCGGTCAGCGCGAAGAAGCACGGCTGCATGATCGTGTTGATGCGTCCCGGCATCTTGAGCTCACGAGCGATACGGGTCGCGTCGATCGTGAACACGCGGAGTTCGCGCTCGCGGATACGCCGCTGAATCGCCGAGGGCAGGTGCTCCCAGAGCTGCCCTGCGGGGTAGGGCGCGTTGAGCAGGAACGTGCCGTTGCGGCGAATGTCGTCGAGCACGTCGAAGCGATCGAGCAGACCGAACTGATGACATGCGACGAGGTCGGCCTCCTGCACGAGGTAGGTGGAGCGGATCGGTTGGGGCCCGAACCGAAGATGCGACACCGTCATCGAGCCCGACTTCTTCGAGTCGTACACGAAGTACCCCTGCGCATGGAGGTCTGGTTCGTGCCCGATGATCTTGACCGACGCCTTGTTGGCGCCGACCGTACCGTCGCTGCCGAGCGCGTAGAACACCGCCGAACGTCCTGGTTGCTCGACCCGAAACGAATCGTCGACGTCGAGGCTGAGTCCGGTGACGTCGTCGACGATGCCAACGGTGAACCGCCGCTTCGGTGGGTCCGACGCCAGTTCGTCGAACACCGCCTTGGCCATCGCCGGGGTGAACTCCTTCGAGCCGAGCCCGTAGCGGCCGCCGATGCAGCGCACGCCAGAGCGGTCGGACTCGGCGACGACTGTGACCACGTCCTGGAACAGTGGCTCACCGACCGAGCCCGGCTCCTTGCACCGATCGAGCACGGCGATCGATCGCACCGTGTCGGGCAACGCATCGAGGAGCGCATCGGTGGGGAACGGTCGGAACAATCGGATCGTTACGAATCCGACCTTCTCGCCGTCGGCGACCAGTTTCGCCACGGTCTCCCCGACCGCTCCGGCCCCTGATCCCATCATCACGATCACGCGCTCGGCGTCGGCGGCGCCCTCGTAGTCGACGAGGCCGTAGCGGCGCCCGGTACGCGCTTCGAGTTCGGCCAAGACGTCGGTGACGATGCCCGGGACTGCATCGTGGAATCGGTTGCCCGCCTCACGCGCCTGGAAGAAGACGTCGGGGTTCTGGGCCGTGCCACGCACCACGGGCGCAGTCGGTCGGAGACGGCGAAGCTTGTGCGCTGCTACGTCGGAGTCGTCGATCAGCGCGCGGAGGTCGTCGTCGCCGAGCAGGTCGATGCGGTTGATCTCGTGGGAGGTGCGGAACCCGTCGAAGAAGTGCAGGAACGGCACCCGGGCCCGCAACGTGGCAGAGTGTGACACTGCGGCGAAGTCGTGGGCCTCCTGCACGGAGCTGGCGCACAGCATGGCGAATCCCGTCGAGCGGGCGGCCATCACGTCGCTGTGGTCGCCGAAGATCGACAACGCATGGGTGGCGATTGCTCGCGCGGCGACGTGGATCACCGCCGGAGTGAGTTCGCCGGCGATCTTGAACATGTTCGGCAGCATCAGCAGCAGGCCCTGCGACGACGTGAACGTGGTGCCGAGCGCCCCGGTCTGCAGCGCGCCGTGCAAGGTTCCGGCAGCACCGGCTTCCGACTGCAGCTCGACCACTTCGGGTACTGCGCCCCATAGGTTCGTCGTGCCGGCGGCCGACCAGACGTCGGCCAACTCGCCCATCGTCGATGCAGGGGTGATCGGATAGATCGCCACCACCTCCGACAGTGCGTACGCAACCATGGCGGCGGCCTCGTTGCCGTCGATGCACGCCGTCGCGCCCGACAGGGCTGGATCGGCCCTCACCGAGTTCGTGTCGGGTCGATCCTCAGTGGCCGTTGCGCTCATGCGTTTCATACTTGCGTCACGCACGGCGCCCTGACGACCGACCAAAGTCACCAATTCAGCGCCAACACGCCGAAATCCGGCAGGATTCGTTCGAGAAACGAACGCTTTCTGCCGGATTTCGGTGTGGGGGCTTCGGGTTCGACCTCAGCCGTCGGTGGTCTCGCTCTCGATGTCGTCGGCGATCGAGTTCGAGATGTCGTCGAGCTGGTCGTCGACGCCGTCGACGGGGTTGTCGAGATCGTCGTCGTTGCCATCGTCGTCGCTACACGCGGCGGCGCCGAGTGAAAGCAGGGCGACCGCTGACGCAGCAGCGATCCGACGGGAGATACTTGTAGTAGTGCGTGTCTTGGTCATGCCCCGCGCTTACCCGGTTGGGCCGCCGGACGAAACCCTGGTCAATCGTGGAGGATGTCGAGGAGCTCGCCAACGGTGTGCTGACCTTCGAGCGGATGACGCAACGGGGTCCGATCGATGATCTCGTAATGGTTACGACGGCCGACCTTCTCGCGACGCAGATAGCCAGCGTGTTCGAGATCGTCGAGGATGCGCTGCACGGCACCGGGCGTGATTCCGACCACGTAGCTGAGGTCGCGCTGGCGCAGATCGGGATCGCGGCTGAGCGCCACCATCACGTGGGCATGATTCGTGAGGAACGTCCACGACGGCAGGTCGGGCCTCGGTTCGGTCAACGACACTCGCACATCATAGGTATCGGACGACGCCTGCAGCCCCCCTTCCCGGGCCGATCGAACGTCATTGACCCTGCGATGGCTCGCTCAGGCGATCGAAGCAGGCAGGGCGGCCGAACGACGCCTCGCCGATGGAACCCATGACGAACGCGACAGCGCCATCACTGCAGAGGGCATCCGAGCGCGTCACCACTTCATCGAAGCCAACGTCCGTCTGGTGCAGAGCATCGCCAACCGGTTCAGGGTCCCCGTCCACCTCGATCGCGACGACATCTGCAGGACGGCATGATCGGCCTCGAACGGGCGGTCGAGAAGTTCGACTGGCGCCTGCGCACCGCACACGGGAGCTGCGCACGGCCATGGCCGAGAACACTGCCTCCGGAAAGCGACTCGGCGACGAACTCGCCATGATCGACATGCTGAGCCAGCTCGAGTCGATGGACCGGCCCATCGGCGACGGCCCCGACACTCTCGGCTCGCTCGTGGCAAGCAACGCCGAAGGGCCCGATGAGGCCGCCGCCGAGCGACGAGTCGCCCGTGCGCAGATCGCCGGGCTGCTCGAACATCTTGACGACACCAGTGCGTTCGCCGTTGCAGCCCGATTCGGCCTGCGCGGGCGCGAGCCGGCGACGTACGCCGTCATCGCCGACGAACTCGGTGTGACCCCGCAGGCGGTGCGCAGGCGCGTCGAGCGAGCAATCGCCAAGCTCCGCAACCACGCCGAACCAATCGCCGCCTGACCCGACGCCGACGTTCTGGCGCCCGGAGCGCTAACTCTCGCTCGACACCTCGTTGAGCAACGGCTCACCTCCGACGAATCGCGCGAGGTTGTCGAGGAAGATCTCTGCGACTCGCCGAGTGGTGCCATCGCTCGAGCCCGATGTGTGCGGGCTGATGATCACATTGGGGAGATCCCACAATGCGTCGTCGGGCGGGAGCGGTTCAGGGTCGAACACATCGAGGCCAGCGCCGCCGAGCCGACCGGACGCCAGTGCCTCGGTGAGCGCACGCTGGTCGACGAGTTCGCCGCGTCCCACATTGACGAACACCGAATTCACCGGCATCGCCTCGATCACCTCGACGCTGATGATCCCGCGGGTTTCCGGCGTCAGCGGCAGCGCGACGACCACTGCGTCCGCGTCGCTCACCGCTCGGGTGAGATCGGTGAGCGCCAGCGCACGACATGCCTCGTCGCCACGGACCGAGCGACGCACCACCGTGGGATCCATCCGGAATGCCGTGGCGAGCCGAACGACCTCCTGACCGATCGGGCCGTAGCCGACGACGACGAGTCGCTGGCGTTCCAGTTCACGGAACGGCGCAGGCGACCAGGTGTGTGCGGCCTGGGCGCTCAGCCATCCCGGCAGTCCCCGGCTGAGCGCAAGCAGGTAGAGCATGACGGTGCCGGCAATCGGCGGGGCGCTCGCCCCCGACGACGTCGTGAGTCGGGCACCGCGATCGACGAACGACGAGAAGACCGGGCTGTCGACACCGGCCGACATGGAATGGAACCATTCGAGGTTGTTCGCTGCCAGGGCCACCTTGAAGAATGCACCAGCGCGTTCAGGCCAGGCATCGTTGGAGAAGAACGCGATCGTGATCCGTTCGATGTCGTCGTTCGAGATCTCGTCGCCCGGGCGGAGCGCCACGACGTCGAGATCAGGAGCGATCGTTGCGATCCGGTCGCCGTACTCGTCGAGGAACGTGTCGGTACAGAAAAGTGCCACGACACCCAGTCTGCCCACCGGCCACATCTCGATTGGGGTCAGACCCCAATCGAGATGTGCGTGATCAGGCGATGAGTTCGTCGACGAATTCGGCGAATACGTCGGCGTAGCGCATGGCGTCGGCCTCGGTGTGCATCACGGAGATCAGCCACTGCTCGTCGAGACCCGGCGGCAGCAGGATCCCGCGGTTGATGCCGTGCATCCACTGCGCAAAGGCCAGGTCGAAGTCGGTGGCCTTGTAGTCGCGATAGTTGCGCACCGGGTCCTTCGACCAGGTGATGCATCCCTTGGCCCCGAACTCGACCGTGTGAGCCGGCAGGCCCGCATCGTCAATGATCTTCTGACATGCCTGGACCAGCCGATGGTTCAGCGCGACCGCCGCATCGATGTTCTCGAGGGTGCACGCCTCGGTGAGCGTTGCCTTGGCGGCCGCCATCACGAGCGGGTTGCCGTTGTACGTGCCGAGGTGCAGAACCTCGCCGGTGGTGATCAGGTCCATGTACTCGGCCTTGCCACCGAAGGCACCGACCGGAAAGCCACCACCGATCGACTTGGCCAGCGTGACCAGGTCGGGAGTGACGCCGAGCTTCTTCGTGGCGCCGCCGAAGCCGGCGGTGAGGCCCGTCTTGACCTCGTCGAAGATCAACAGTGTGCCGTACTTGTCGCAGATCTCGCGGACCGCTTCGAGATAGCCGGGCTCGGGCAGAACGATGCCGATGTTCTCCATCACCGGCTCGACGATGAAACACGCCACCTCGCGGCTGGCGAGCACCCGCTCGAGCGCTGGAGCATCGTTGTACTGGATCACGATGACGTCGTCGATCGTGCCCTGGGTGATGCCGGCGGACTGCGGAACCGAGTACGGCGCGTCGGCCGGACCTGCCGCTGCGACCGCCGGCTTGTTGGAGATCATCACCTCGTCGTGGTGGCCGTGGTAGCCGCCTTCGACCTTGACGAGCTTCTCGCGCTTGGTGACACCGCGGGCCAGACGAATTGCGTCCATCGTGGCCTCGGTACCCGAGTTCGTCGGACGCCACATCGGAAATCCGTAGCGGTCTCCGAGCAGCTCGGCCACCTCGGCATCGAGTTCGCACGGCGTGACATACAGCGTGCCGTGATCGAGCTGAGCTTCGACGGCCGTACGGACGGCGGGGTGCATGTGGCCGGCGAACAACGCACCGAACCCCATGTCGTAGTCGATGTACTCATTGCCGTCGACGTCGGTCATGTGCGCGCCGGCAGCGTGCTTCACGACGATGGGGTGGGGGTCGTAGGCCTGGAAACTGGAAGGGACACCGGCAGGGAGCACCTTGCGGGCTCGTTCGGTGGCCTTCTGGGAACCCTGGGTTCGCTCGGAGTAGGTCACCAGCTCGCGCTCGGTGATCTCCTTGGCTCTTGCCGCGAGCTCGGACCTGTGTGTCGAGTCGGTCACGGACATGAGATATCACTTCCTGATCATCTGTTTGGACCGGCGGATACCGGCTTGCCAATCGTACGCCAGATCTGGGTCACCGCGGCAAGGTCGCCGCGATCGGCGCACGCGGACCGTAAGGCGGCTTCGTGAGCATCGGCCTCCAGCGGCAACAATGACCGAGTCCGCCGATCGTTCAGGAGCACCCGATGAAAACAGCCGCCACCGACTTGTTGGGGATCGAGTTCCCGATCTTCGCGTTCAGCCACTGCCGCGATGTCGTGGCCGCCGTGTCGAAAGCCGGTGGCCTCGGTGTTCTGGGCGCCGTGGCGCACTCGCCCGAGCAACTCGAGATCGACCTGCGGTGGATCGAGGACGAGCTCGGCGATCGACCCTACGGCGTCGACCTGATCGTGCCGGCCAAGTACGCCGGCGACGAGGACGGCGGGTACAAACTCGACGACATCCGGGCGCTGATCCCCGACACCCACCGCCAGTTCGTCGACGACATCCTGCGCCGCTACGACGTTCCCGAGTTCCCCCCGGACGAGAACCGCACCTCCGGTCGGTCGACCGGCGGTCACGACGGCGTCGCGCCGTTCAGCGCTGCGGCGGCGGGGCCACAGCTCGAGATCTTGCTCGCCCACAAGACCGCCTTCGTCGCCAACGCACTTGGCCCGCCGCCGCAGTTCCTGATCGATCGGGTGAAGGAGGAAGGTCGACTGATCGGTGCGCTCGCCGGTCGGCCCGTCCACGCCGAACGCCACCAGGCCGCCGGTGTCGACCTGATCATCGCCCAGGGATCCGAAGCCGGCGGCCACACCGGCGAAATCGGTTCGATGGTGTTGATCCCTGAGATCGTCGATGCCGTCGACATCCCGGTGCTCGGGGCCGGAGGTATCGGACGTGGCCGCCAGATGGCCGCCGCGATGGCGCTCGGCGCTCAAGGGGTGTGGTGCGGGTCCGTGTGGCTGACCACCGACGAGGCCGAGACCCATCCGGTGGTCAAGCAGAAGTTCCTCGCCGCCACGTCGGCCGACACCATCCGGTCGCGATCGATGACCGGCAAACACGCTCGCATGTTGAAGACCGCCTGGACCGATGAGTGGGAACGCTCCGATACCCCAGATCCGCTCGGCATGCCGCTGCAACCGATCCTCACCAACGAGGCGCAGGCCCGCATCAACCGGGCTGCCCACACTCACGGCTCCGGCGCCGAGAAGCTGGCCGGTTACTTCGTCGGCCAGATCGTCGGCACCATGAACCAGCCGAAGTCCGCTGGTCAGGTCGTCATGGACATGGTCACCGAGTTCATCGACGCCGTCGAGTCGCTCTCCAAGCAACTCGAATACTGAAGGCACCCCACCCGAACCCACTCACTCACGTTTGTGTTGCATTCTGAGTGGGCCGGTCCGCCCAGAACCGCACGCAAACGGGAAGTGTGAGAGGTCGGAGTCAGGCCAGGCAGAGACAGAATGGGTGGCCGGCGGGGTCGAGGAAGACTCGGAACGTCTCGCCGGGTTGGTACTCGTGTTTCTCGGCACCAAGCGCGACGACTGCAGCCTCGCCCTCGTCGAGGTCGTCGACGTCGACATCGAGGTGCATCTGCTGGGGCATGTCATGTCCGGGCCACGACGGTGCCCGGTAGTGCTCGACGCGCTGGAAACCGATCATCGTGGTCAGATCAGGATGGCGGATGTGGGCCCACCCACCGTCGTCGTCGACGTCGACGGGCCAATCCAGGATGGTGCCGTAGAAGCGGGCGAGTTCGCCCGGGTCCGAACAGTCGATTGCTACGACGGGAAAGCGAGCGATGGCCATGGCCGGACGCTACGAGCCGACCCCCGACTCCGCAAGCGCCGCTTCCCACAGATCGCTGTGAGGATCCGACGATTTGGGTGACGTCGGTCCCGGACTCCGGGGCCACGGTCACCGACTACCGGTACAGGCAGATCGCCCGCAGTTCGATGCTCGAGCGGGCGGGGCGGCCAATCTCGACATCGGGATCGCGGAACGCCGAATGCGGAGTGAACCAGGTTTCGCCACGCTCGACGAGGGCGGTGTCGTAGGTGCGGAACGCGACCACCTCGTCAGGCTGCAGCTCCGGGAATGCGTACCACTGGTAGGGGGCCGTTTCGATCGGGCCGAGTACGGCGAGTGCCTCGAAATCGATGCCGGATCCGGCATAGTCGCTCACCGGGATCGGACGTGTGTCCGACGGTGTCACCGTGCGGGCATCGCAGAACGCAAGTGGGAAATCCATCTTGGTCGGGCCGAGATTCCTCCAGAACTGGAGGATCACCAGCCGAGACGCCGCCGCAACGTCGGCCGCGGTGACACCGTTGCGTTCGAGCGCTCGCATCGACCCCTCACGATCGGGCTGTTGGTATGACTGTCGTACGAGGCCGTCGTAGCCGGCCGCGAAGTCCGAATGAACGAATGCGATCGGAGCGAGGTCCTCATGGCGGCGGGCATGCTCGGGCCCACGTTTGATGTGATTCGAGACCAGGGCCACGTCGCACCCCGTCATGCGACGCGCCACCACCTCCATCTCCTGATGGTGCACGGCGGCCAGATCGTCGTCGCCCCAACTGGGCGCGGCGGTGGTGTGCGACACGAGCTCGAAGCCACACTTCTCCCATCCGGGCAGGTCTGCCGTGCGGCCGTCGAGGATGTCGAGTTCGATCGGCTCGGCGACGAATTCACCGCTGCGGGCGGCGAAGTTGAGCGTGGCCCGACAGAACACGTCTGCGGGAGCGAGCACCGGTTCGACCATACGGAAACGCTACGCGACCGTCGTCGGCCGAAGCGATCCGGGCAGTGCGTGCCCGCCACATTTCCACGGGCAACCGGTCAGCGGTCGTAGCCCGGTGCCGGCTCGCTCAACTTGAACGTGACACCCTGGTCGTCCTCGCAGATCGCCTCGCGTCCCGAGTCGTATGAGTTCAACTCGACGACCGTGCCGCCGCCGACACGCACCCGATCGACGGCGTCGTCGAAGTCGCGAACTGTGAACCACATCTGAATCTCGCCCGGTTCGGTGTTGCCGAACGGGTTCTCGGTTGCACGAAGCCCGATCGGCATGTCGGTGTTCGTCACATGGCGTCCACCGTTGCCCTGGTCCTGGAACTCCCAATCGAGCACAGCGCCGTAGAACGCCGCTCCGCGTTCGACGTCGATGGTCGACAGCGTCATGTAGTACGGCTCGGAGGGCGCACGGCGAGCGGCAATCTGTTCGGCGTCGTAGACGGGCGTGCCCACGTTCCAGCGATGCCCGAACGGGTCGACGATCCATGCGCTGCGCGAGCCGTGTGCCTCCTCGATCGGGCGCTGCACGACCGCACCGCCGCGTTCGGCGCGCTCGACGAACTGGTCGACGTCGGCGACTTGGCACACGACGCTCACCGAGGTGCGCGAGCCGTCGGATGTCGGCGCGACCACTCCGAGCTGCGATGCCTCGTCGCTGAGGTAGAACACAGCGCCGGCGATGTCGAGCTCCGCATGCCCGATGCGTCCTTCCCACGGGATGACGTTGCCGACACTCGCTCCGAAGAACTCTCGGTACCAGTCGAGTGCGGCGTTCGCGTCATGCACGCAGAGGTACGGGGTGATGACCTGGGCCATGGTGGCGCTCCTGTTGTTGTCGGTGGTGCGGGTGGTACGGGCAGTCGGGGTTCGACCGGGGAGCTCAATGACGAGCTGCTCACGAGCGGCTCCGAGCGCTCGTTGCAGGCGGGCGCGCAGCAGGGATGCGAACAGGGGGTCGACGGCGTGATCGCCGACTGCGGCAAGCTGGTTGAAGGGACCCTCCGTACCAGCCATCACATACCTCCTTGCTGTCGTTCGTACACGGTTCGGAATCGGCGACGGGCTCGGACGAGAAGTGTCTCGGTCGCTTCGATGGTGCGGTCGAGGTGGGCGGCCACGTCCCGAACCGGCAACCCGTCGAAGTAGCGCAGCGTGAGTGCTGATCGATGGTGCGGTCCGAGCTCGGCCATCACGTTGCCGACGACGTACTGATCGAGGACGATGTCCCACACGTGGTTGCCGTCGACGGTCGCGTCGTGGGCGTCGTTGTCGCTGTCGAGCTGTTGGCCTCGGGGACGACGGGCGGAGCGACGCCACTCGTCGACCATCTTGTGACGGGCGATGCCGATCAACCACGCAATGGTGACGTGGTCGACCCCGCTGCGCCGGATTTGGCCGACGGCAGCGAGGAACGTGTCCGCGGTGAGGTCTTCTGCGAGCGCACGATCGCCACATCGCGCCCGGAGGTAGGCGTACACCTCGGCGACAGCGTCGTCGTAGATCTCCAACAGCGCAGCGCCGTGATCGATCGTCGGTGTCCCCATCACCGACATCATCGTCGGTGGCCCGCGAACTCCGACACCCCAAAATCCCGTTTGTGTGCGACTCTCGGTGGGGCGGGCTACCGAAAATGCAACACAAACGTGAATGGTGGACGTGATTGGGGTGATGGTGACTTCGGGCGCTCGACGGTGCTTTTCTCCGCGCGTTCCGGCAGCGTGGAGGCGTGAGTTCCCAACGAGTCGACATCGCCGTGATCGGGGCCGGACCCGCCGGCGCGGCCACAGCGATCCAGGCTGCCCGGTCGGGCGCCAACGTCGTCGTGTTCGAGAAAGCCGCGCACGGGCGCGACAAGGTGTGCGGCGACGGACTCACCCCACGTGCCGTCGGCGCGTTGAACGAACTGAAGATCCCGCTCGACGACGCCCACCTCATTCGCGGGCTGCGGATGATCGCTGGCAAACAGGTGCGCGAACTCGACTGGCCGACCACCGACCGGTTCCCGAACCACGGCGCCGTGTGGCCCCGTCGTCGGCTGGATGCTGCACTGATGGACGCCGCCGTCGAAGCGGGGGCCGAGATCGTCTTCGAGACCGAGGCGACTCCGGTGATCGGCGATGACGGACGGGTCACCGGAGTCGAAGCCAACGGCAACCGATTCGATGCGGGCCTCACCGTGATCGCTGCCGGAGCGCAAGGCGCCGTTGCCCGAAAGCTCGGAGCCGATCGGGTGCCCGACGAGCCGTTCGGTCTGGCGATCCGCACGTACGCAGCCACCCCTCGTCACACCGACGGTCACCTCGAGGCGTGTTTGTCGCTCAAGGACGAGAACGGCACCGCGATCCCCGGTTACGGATGGATGTTCCCAGCGGGCGACGGCACCGTCAACATCGGCGTCGGGGCGCTGTCGACGATGAAAGGCTTCAAGAAGCTGAACCTGAACACCTTGCTCGAGTCCTACCGCCACCTGGTGCGAGACGACTGGGATCTCGGGCCGAACCTCGAGCGTCCACGGGCGTGGCGCCTGCCGATGTCGACCCAGCGCCGACACGGCCCCGGTTGGGTCGCAATCGGTGATGCGGCTGGTCTCGTCAACCCGATGAACGGTGAAGGCATCGACTACGGACTCGAATCCGGCATGCTCGCAGCCGACCTGTTCCTCGACGATCCGGCGACAGCCCCGGCCCGTTACGACACCCTCGTCGGTGAGCGCTTCGATTCGTTCTTGCGCACCGGGCGGCGTTTCTCGTTCCTGATCGGGCACCCGTGGATCCTCAAGCCCGGGCTCCGACTGTCGGTGAGTACCGACGCGATCGCCAACATCACGCTCGCGGTGATGGGCAACCTGGTCGACAACACCACGCCAGGCGCCGCCGGCCGGGTGATGAAGCTTGCCGACAAGTCGCTCGGCCTGATCGACCCGATCCTTCGCAAGACCCGCGCCGCCGCCTGAGCGCAGCACCCCGCTGCGGGCGGACCCGAAGTGATGAGCCAACCGCCCGAATCCCGGCCTTTCGCTCATCGCTCGCTCGTGCGGACCCGTAGCGATGAGCCAACCGCCCGGATACCGGCTTCTCGCTCATCGCCGCACGCACGATGTAGGGGTCAGTCGATGTCCTGGTTCGAGAGGCGCCACGAGGCGATCGCGAGGGCAGCGCCGGCCACGACGAATGGCACGATCACGGCCATCGCCAACGAGAAATCGGCGAGGGCGAGATCAGCGCCCGTCTGGTCGACCAGGATCGACCGGGTGTACTTGCGCAGCGCGATCCGGGCGACGCCCGCACCGGCCTGGGCGATGAAGCCCTCCCAGATCAGAATGTAGGCGAGGCCCCACACGATGAACCGCCTGAGCCACACGCCGAACAGGGTGAACACTCCGACATAGGCGACGAGGCCGACGACGGTGGCCAGGAACGTGCCAGCGACGATGCCGTTGCCCGCTCCCGTGAGGATCGCTGCGAGGACAATCGGAATGATGGTGATCGGAGCGGCCAACGTGCCAGCAGCGAGCGCTGCCCCGACGACGATCGGCCAACGATCCATCGGTCGCAGCCACAGGTACACGAGGGTCTTGTCCTCGCGGAGATCGCCGATGGCCGCTCCGGCGAAGACGAGCGACACCACGGGGAGCACGAGCCCGAGCCCGACACTCGCAATCAGGCGCACGGAGTCGTCGAGCGAGGCATCGGCACTCCCGAGTGCGAACCCCGAGATCGGCGCCACGAGGGCCAACAGCGTGAGCCCGATGATGCGCGAGCGGCTGGTCAACTGGCGCAACACCACGCGATAGGCCAACGCGACCGCAGCGCCGGCGGCGACGTGGCGCGACGGCCGCTGCCGATCGGGTGCCGCTGTCGCGCTCATCGCCCCTCCACCAGGTAACGGAACACCGATTCGAGATCGTCGTCGAGCGGGGCGACCTCGGTGAGACGCACACCGAGCTCCACGCTCAGCGCTGCGACCTGGCGCCCGAACGCATCGACGTCGCGGGTGTCGACCATGACATTGCGGTCGTCGATCGAGAGCCCACTGACGAGCCCGCGTTCGACCAGTGCGGTCGCCAGCTTTCGTGGGTCGGAGGCACCGAGTCGGATCCGGTGCGCGCGGTCGTCCATCAACTCACGCAGATCGCGGTAGTCGCCGCTCGCGACCAACCGTCCCTGCGCGATCACCAACACCCGAGACCCGATCTTCGCGACCTCGTCGAGCACGTGACTCGACACGAGCACGCACCGTCCCTCGTCGCCGAGGCGGTGGAACAGCGCGATCATGTGGCGGCGCTGCACCGGATCGAGTCCGGTCAGGGGTTCGTCGAGGATCAGCACCTCGGGGTCGTTCACGAGCGCCGCTGCCACCTTCACGCGCTGGCGCATCCCCTTCGAGAACTGCCCGACCGGCTTGGCACCCACGTCGGTGAGGTCGACGAGTTCGAGCGCGTGTCGCGCCGCGCCGTCCGGATCGGCCACGGCATGGGTACGAGCGGCGAACTCGAGGAACTCACCGGCGCTGAGATGGTCGAACAGTGCGTCCTGCTGGGGAACCAGCGAGACGCGTCCGCGCACGTCACGGTCGGTGCGCGGGTTGGCGCCGAGGACCTCCACCGAACCCCGCGACGGCGGCGTCAGGCCGCACAGCATCCGGAACAATGTCGACTTGCCCGCCCCGTTCGGGCCGAGCAACGCCGTGACGCCCTCGTCGATACCGAAGCTGACGTCACTGACCGCCACCACGGATCCGAAGAACTTCGACACGGCGTTGACCGCGATCATGCCCCGCTGCACCGGTGCTGCGGATGCGATGCCCGCTGCTCCGGGAGCAGGAAACGCGCCCGGGATCGGCGCTGCGACGTTCGGTGGCGGCAGCTCGGTCATCGGGCGATCACCAGCTTCGAGTACCGCCACCACACGATGGCGATACCACCGACCGTCCAGACGAGATTGCTGGCAAGCACCGTCCACGTCGCGAGCTCGGGGAAGTTGCCGGGGTCGCCGAAGATGCGGAACACCAGCTCAAACGGCATCGTGGAGATGTCGATGAGGCGCCAGTACGGCGACAGATCGGCACCCTCGACCAGCGCCGCCGCCAGGATCGGTGTGGCGAACAGCAACAGCACGATGCCGATCGCCGCGAACGCCCGCCGATCGGTGAGGCTCGACGCCGCCATCGACACCGCGGCCAACGCTGCAGAGATCGCGATCCCGGACAACACGATCCGCCCGAGGGTGAGCAGCCAGCCGCCGAGACCATCCGGTCCGGAGTTCTCGACCGAGTAGCCGATCAGCATCAACACCGGCGGCAGCAGAGTGACGAGCCCGAGCATCGACGCCACCGCGACCGCCTTCGCAACGAGATAGGTGCGGCGGTCGAGCGGCGTCGACAGGTACATCGCCAACATTCCGTTTCGTCGATCCGACACCAGGACCTCGGGAGCGACGAGCGCGGTGAACAGCACGATGGCCAGGATGATGAAGCCGTAGTAGCCGGGATAGTCGGCAACCTCCTGCGGATCGAGGATGTCGCCTGGAATCAGCACGGCGATGCCGATGAACACCACTGCCGGGAGGTAGGCGATCACCACGGAGATCACCGGGAAGATCTTGTTGCGCGCAGGGCGGCCGAGGCCGAGCGTGGCGCGGATGCTCTCCCAACTCACACTGCGGATCGCGCCGGGCACACCGGAGCGTCGCCCTTCGTATCGTTGGAAGCCGCGCTCGACGATCTGCGCGTCGCCGCGCGATGGCACGTTCACGGCATCCCCTGTGCGACCGGCGCGGCGTCGAGCGCGAAGATGTCGTCGAGGCTGCGACGATGTTGGCCGAGGCGACGCAGACGTGCGCCGGCGTCAGCGACGCTTCGCGCGGCGAGGTCGAACAGCTCGTCGTCGCTCATCCCGACGACCGACAACGTCGACCCATCTCGACGCACCCCTGCACCGGCGGCAACCAGCTTCGCGACCACGTCGTTGACCGAGTGCGGGCGATCGGGGATCTCCACCAGCTCCATCTCGATGCCCCCCGATGCGCCGGCGAGTTCGACCATCGACCCCTGAGCGACCAACCTGCCTTCGGACAAGGCAACCACGTGATCGCACACCCGCTCGACTTCTTCGAGAACGTGCGACGACAACATCACGTCGATGCCGAAGTCACGGTTGACCTGCACGATGATGTTCAGCATCTCGTCGCGCTGCACCGGGTCGAGTCCGTCCGTGGGTTCGTCGAGCACGATCAGGCTTGGGTCGGCCGCGATCGCCTGGGCGAGCTTCACGCGCTGTCGCTGACCGGTCGACATCGTGCCGAGCGCCCGAAACCGCTCTTCGCCGAGACCGACGAGGTAGAGCGAGTCGCTGGCGCGACTGCGCGCCTCGTCGCGGGGAAGGCCCTTCACCTCAGCGAGGTGTCGCACGAAGTCGTACGCACGGAGGTCGTCGGGAAACACGTTGCGTTCAGGGCCGTACCCGATCTGTGCCCGCAGTTGGGGACCGTCGTGAGCAGGGTCGAGTCCGAGCACGTTGATCGATCCGGCGGTCGGGGCCAGCAGGCCGAGTACCAGCGAGATCAGCGTGGTCTTGCCGGCACCGTTTGCGCCGACGAGGCCCGTCACTCCACTCGGGATCGACACGTCGAGCGAGTCGAGCGCCCGAGTCGATGGGAATTGCATGACCAGTCCCCGGGTCTCGATGATGGTCGACACGTTGGCGAGTCTCGCAGCTGGCGGTCATGCTCGGCACCCATCTCGCACAATCGTCGTCGCTACGGTCGCGTCATGGGCATCGTGCACCTTCCTCCCACCGCCGGCGTCGACGAGATCCACGAGGTCCTCCAACGAGACGCTGCCCTGGTCATCGATGATCTCGCAACCGTCGAGCAGGTCGATGCGATCACGGCCGAGATGGCGCCGTTCGTCGAAGCGACGCCGTACGGGAGCGACGACTTCTCCGGTCGCAACACCAAACGCACCGGCGCGTTGATCGGCCGTTCACCGTCGAGTCATGCGCTGATCCAGCACCCGACGATCCTGGCGGTCACCGAGAAGTTGCTGCACCGGGCGCAGAGCTTCCAGCTGCACCTCACCCAGGTGATCTCGATCGGGCCCGACTCGCCCGGCCAGTCGATCCACCGTGACCAGTGGGCGTTCGACTTCTTCGAGTTCCCGGGCGACTACGACGTGCAGTGCAACACGATCTGGGCGCTCAGTGACTTCACCGAGTCGAACGGCGCCACCCGTCTCATGCCCGGTAGCCAGCACCTCCCCGACGAACACACTCACACGGTGGCCGAGACCGTTCCGGCGGAGATGTCGAAGGGCTCCTGCCTGCTCTACACGGGCAAGGTGTACCACGGCGGTGGCGCCAACACGTCCGACGAGACTCGGACCGGATTGAACATCACCTACAACGTCGGTTGGTTACGCCAAGAGGAGAACCAGTACCTCTCCGTTCCGCTCGATGTGGCGATGACGTTGCCCGACGACTTGCTGCGCCTGATGGGCTACCGCATCGGCGCGTATGCCCTCGGTTACATCGACGACGTCCGCGACCCGATCGAGGCGCTGCGTCCCTCCACCGGCTCGATGAGCTTCGGCGCCGTCAGCTGATTGTTCGAGATGTGCTCGGGACCGTATACGCCGAGTCCCCTGGCACATCTCGAACAGTCAGGCCACGCCCATCGTTGCTGCGGCGCGATCGCCGGCCTCGGGTCCGGCGAGTTGACGGAGCAGCAGTAAACCGTCGAGGAGCGCCACCGCCGTCTCGGCTTCTTTGCGTCGCTGAGCTGGTGTTCCGTCGATGAACCCGGCTGCCCAGTCGATCCACGTCTGGACGAGCGCCGGGACCAGATCCCGGTACGGAGCGCGACCCACCGCTGCGAGACCATTGGCTTCGAAGAACAATGCGAAGACGCGATCGGACTCTGGGGTAGCCACCACGGGCCACGCAGCGGCCATGAGTTCGCGATGGTCGGCCGCTGGCGTGGTGAATGCCGCAGCGAGCGTCTGCTGCAATCGCAAGCCCATCGCCAGAATGACCTCGCTGACGAGGTCGTCCTTGCTCGGGAAGTAGTACACGATGATGCGGTCGCTGATCCCCAACCGCTTCGCGAGTCGTCCGAAGGTGAGCTGGCTCAGTCCCTCGTCGAACGCCGCGGCCAGCGCTCCGTCCAGGATGTCGGCTCTCGTGTGTTTGGGACCCATCGTCCTTGATTGTAGTGACCGCTGCAGATAGGATGTGTAGTGATCACTACATACCGAGGGAGATTCCGGATGATCCACCACCAAGCACCGCTCTTCGGCGAGATCCACGAACTGGAGTCGGCATGAGCACGCTGACACCCGCCGCCGCTGCCAAGTTGTTCCGCGCCGAGCCCGACCGCTACCTCGACGTGGGCGCCGGCGAGGTCGCCTACCGTCGAGTCGGCAGCGGACCCGACGTGCTGTTCGTCCATGGCTGGCCCGTCAGCGGAGCGACGTGGAGGAAGCTCCTGCCGCACCTCGTCGACCACGTCACCTGCCACGTCATCGACCTGCCGTCGGCAGGCTCGAGCCGGTTCGACAGCGACACTCCGCTGTCCATCGCACAGCACATCACCAGCGTGCAGCGAGTCGTCGACCTCCTCGGCCTCGAATCAGTCGCCGTCGTCGGGCACGACAGCGGCGGAATGATCGCGCGTCATGCGATGGTGGATGACCCACGTCTGCGGGCGATGGGTCTCGTCAACACCGAGCCGGCGAACCCGGGTTGGCGCTTCAACTCGTTCGTCGCATCACGTCGACTCCCCGGGTTGAGCGCCGGCCTCGGCTGGGTGGCAGGGGCTCCGAGGATCCGGCGCACCAAGCTCGTGTTCGGCGACGCGTTCGCCGATCGGTCGCTCCTCGAAGGCGAGTTCGACGAGTTCTTCTTCCGGCCACTCCACGAGATCCCTGCTCGACGTGAGGCCGCTGCGAAACTCCTGAAGAGCTTCGACATGCGCCATGTCACCGGACTGACAGACGTCCACCGCCGGATCGATGTTCCGGTGCAACTCGTGTGGGGCGAACGGGATCCGTTCTTCCCGGTGGCCCTGGCGAGGTCGATGGTCGACGAGTTCCCGAACGCTCGGATCGAGGTGCTTCCCGGTGTCGGGCTGTTCTCCCACGAGGAGGCGCCGACGAAAGTCGCCGACGCGCTCCTCCCCACACTGACCGGTACGCGCTGACTGTTCGAGATGTGCCTGGGGACTCGGCGTAGCCGGTCCCGAGCACATCTCGAACAGTTACGCGTCGAGGAGTTCCCTCTCGCGCTCGTCGTTCTCGCGCTGCTCCTCTTCGTGGGCGAGAGCGATGGCGCTGGTGTGGGTGCCACCCTCGACGTTGAGGGTGGGCAGGATCCGATCGAGCCACTTCGGCAACCACCAGTTGCGGGCGCCGAGCAGCTCCATCGTGGCCGGCACCAGCAGCATGCGGACGAACGTGGCGTCGAGGAACACTGCCGAAGCGAGGCCCAGACCGAACATCTTGATGATGCGGTTGTCCTCGAGCACGAATCCGGCGAACACGACGATCATGATCGCTGCTGCTGCGGTGATCACTCGGGCCGTCGCGGCCAGCCCGTCAGCCACCGAACCCTTGGGGTCGCCAGTGCGGTCGTACTCCTCTTTCACCCTCGACAGGAGGAACACTTCGTAATCCATCGACAGCCCGAAGACGATCGCGAACATCATCATCGGGAGGAACGGCTCGATTGGGCCCCCGGCGGTGTTGAAGAGCGACGCTCCCCAGCCCCAGCCGAACACGGCCACGACGATTCCGTAGGCGCCGCCGATCGAGAGCATGTTCATGATGACCGCCTTGAGCGGTACCAGCACCGACCGGAAGACCATCATCAGCAGCAGGAACGACAGCGTGAGCACCGCCGCGAAGAAGAACGGGATCCGCTCAGCGAGATACGAGCTGAAGTCGATGTTCGCCGCCACTGCGCCCGACACGTTGACCACCACGTCGGTTCCTTGGGTCGCCTCGGGCACGATCTCGTCGCGCAGCGAGTTCACCAAGTTGGCCGTCGCCTCGTCTTGCGGGCCCGTGGTCGGGGTCAGCCGGATGATCGCCGCCTCTGCAGTCGCCGGATCACCCGTGTTCGGAATCGGGCCGACCACGTCGGCGACACCCTCGGTACCGGCAAGCGTTGTGGTCAGGGTGGCCAGCACCTGGAGATCCTGGGGTGAGGCCAGCTCGGCGGTGAGCAGCAACGGACCATTGGTGCCTGCACCGAAGGCCTCGCTGGTGAGGTCGTAGGCCTCGCGCGTGGTGGTGCCCTCGGCGAAGTTGCTCTCGTCGGAGAAACCGAGGCGCAGCCCCAGCACTGGCACCGCCATCAAGAGCAGGAACAGCGTGGTGGCGATGGCGATCGGCCACGGCCGGTGCTGCACGAAACGGCTCCACTTGTACGCCCACGTCTGGCGCAGCGGCTTCTCCTTGCGGGGCGGCAACTCCTTGCGCAGCGGGGCCACTGCGAATGAAGCGAGCATCACCACCACGGCGAGTGGGACGCCGACCAGCAGTGGTTGGATGGAGAGGCCGACACCGACCAGGGCGATCGCCACGAGTCCGGCGGCAATCACTCCACGCCAGCGCGACACCTCGACCTTTCGCTGGGCGAAGCCGAGCAGCGCAGGGAGCAGGGTGACCGAGGCGATCATCGTGACCAGCACGGTGACCGCTGCACCCGTGGCGAGGCCGTTGATGAACGACAGGCCCATGATGAACATGCCCAGCAGCGAGATCACCACGGTGAATCCGGCGAAGACCACGGCTCGCCCAGCGGTGTCCAATGCGACCACGGTGGCCTGCTCGGGATCGAGCCCCGCCTTCAACCCCTCGCGATACCGGGTGACGATGAAGAGCGCGTAATCGATACCGACGCCGATGCCGATCATGGCGCCGAGCGTCACGGCGAAATCGGGCACCGACATCACGTTGGAGAGCAGCGTGATGATGCCGGCACCGATGCCGACGCCGAACAGCGCAACACCGATCGGGAGACCCATCGCGAGCACCGAACCGAATGAGAGAATCAGGATGATGATCGCGAACCCGAGACCGATCAGTTCGGATTCGGGCGGCTCGAACTCGCCGAGCGCCTGGCCACCGACCTCGACCTGGAGCCCATCGATGTCGGTCGGCTTGAGGTCGACGATCTCGACTCCGATCTCGGCGGTCTGCGTTTCGCTGAGGCTCTCGGCCAGATCGATCTGTGCGTAGGCGACCTGTCCGGCCAACGGCCCCTCGCTGGCGACGAAGCCGAGGGCACCGCCCTCAGGCGAGTACGGGCTGGTGAGCGTGACGCCGTCGATGGAGCCGACCTCATCGAAGAGCACGGTCATCGCCGCCTGCACCTCGGGATCGTCGACGCCCTGCTCGGCGCGGAAGATGATGGTGCCCGAACGTCCACTTCCGGCACCGCCGAAGTAGGTATCGAGCGTGTCGAAGCCGCTCTTCGACTCGGAGTCGGGGATCGAGAACGAACTGTCGCTCGAAGCGCCGATCGTGCCGACGAGCACGAACACGGTGACGAGCGCTGTCACCCATCCGCCGAGGACGAGCCACCGGCGACGGAAGCCGAACCGGCCGAGCTTGCCCCATGCGGAGTCGGGCGCCTCGACGGGGACGTGTGGAGTGAGGCGGGGCTCGTCGGGGTGGCTGGCATCGTCGGAGTGCTTCGATGCGTCCTGGGGGGAAGTGGACGTCACGTTCATTGTTGGACATTCTGACCAATAGAATGGTCAATGACAACGACGGATCCACCAACGTGTCGCACGACACACCAGCGCTTCGCCAGGCCCCGACCACCCCATGACCAGCACATCCGACAATTTCAGCGCCCCCCGCAGTGACGACCCACGAGTCGAACGCACGCGGGCCGCCGTGATCGAGGCCGCTTCTGATCTCCTGGTCGCCGAGGGACCGAGTGCGATCACCCACGTCAATGTCGCCGCAGCTGCGAACGTCAGCCGAACCACGGTCTACAACCACTGGCCAACGCGGGAGGACCTCCTTCGCGCAACGCTTGACTCGGTGGGGCGGATCACGCCCGACGAGAGCGACCTCACCGGCCCACTGCGCGCGGATCTCGACACGCTCTGCGAGTGCCTGATCCTCGATCTGATCGATGATCAGCGGGCGCCGATGATCGCCAACATGATGGAACGGGCGCTGCACGACGAGTCGGTGGTGACCGTGCGCGACGAGTTCATCACCCTCGTCGAGCAGGCGTTCGCCGTCGCGTTCGAGCGGGCGATCGAACGCGGCGAGTTGCGCCCCGACATCGACGTCCACCGCAGCTTGGCCTCGCTGGTCGGAAGCTTCCTGTTCGCTCGGTTCATGTCGCGCAACGGGTTCGACCGCTCCTACGCCGACAGCGTGCTCGACGACTTCGTCAGCGTCAACGCCCCCCGTTGACCAACCACGCTCAAGCGTCTCGACGAGCGATCAGCGCCTCGACCGGGTCGAGGTCGAACGGGTGACCGGTCATCACGATGAGGTGTGTCGCCCCAGCATCGAGGAACGCGTCGAGTTGATCGATGTCGTCCGGATTGATGGCGACGGTGCGCTCGATCTCGGCGGGGTCCCGTCCGATCTCGGCGCACCAGTTGTCGAGTACGGCGTTCTTGTGGGCGAAGACATCAGGCGGCCCGAACGAGTTCCACGCATCAGCGTGCTGGGCAGTGAGCTTCAGGGTGACCTTCTCGCCGGAGCCACCGATCAGGAGCGGTAGTTCACCGATCGGTGCCGGACGCAGCTTGCCGAGTCGTTCCTTCAGCCGCGGCAGGTCGTCGCGCAGCTTGCGGAGACGGTCGGGCGCGTTGCCGAACTCGTAGCCGTATTCGGCGTAATCCCGCTCGAACCACCCGGCGCCAATTCCGAGATACATGCGACCGCCGGACACGTGATCGGCGGTGCGTGCCATGTCGGCGAGCAGTTCGGGGTTGCGGTAGCTGTTGCAGGTGACCAGCATCCCGAGCTTGGCCCGCGTGGTGTCGGCGGCCATGGCGGTGAGGATCGTCCACCCTTCGAAGTGGTCGGCATCGGGATCGCCGTACAGCGGGAAGAAATGGTCCCACGTCCAGATCGAGTCGACGCCGATCGATTCGGCGCGGCGCCAGGCATCGCGCAGCTCGATGTACGACGTGGCCTGCGGATGGAGTTGGACACCGACGTGAAAGGTCATGGCCCTCAGTGAAGCATTCAGCGGCGGCGCACGACCACGCTGCCGACGGAATAGCCGGCGCCGAACGAGCACAGCACTCCGACATCGCCCGGAGCGAGGTCGGCGCGGTGGCGGTGGAACGCGATCACCGATCCGGCGGAGCTGGTGTTGGCGAACTCGTCGAGGATCACCGGGGCTTCGTCGTCGGTCGGTAGGCGACCGAGGACACCCTTTGCGATCAACTGGTTCATCTTCAGGTTGGCCTGATGAAGCCAGAACCTCCGCACGTCGGCAGCGACGAGGTCGAGCTGGGCGAGATGGTTGGTGATGTGCTCGGCCACCATCGGGCACACCTCACGAAACACCATCTGACCGTTCTGGCGGAACACGAGTTCCTGCGGGTCGCGTTCGGTGATCTCCGAAGCGTTGAGGAATCCGAAGTCGTTGCGGATGTTGTTCGAGAACTTCGTGACCAGCTTGGTGCCGAGAACCTCCCATTGCTCGGCCGCCGTTGCGTCGTCGGTTCGTTCGAGCACGAGCGCCGTACAGGCGTCGCCGAAGATGAAGTGGAAGTCGCGCATCTCGAAGTTGTTGTGCCCCGAGGTGATCTCCGGGTTGACGACCACCACACAGTTGGCCGACCCGTTGCGCAGTGCGTCGACAGCAGCCTGCACCGAGAACGTCGCCGACGAGCAGGCCACGTTCATGTCGTACCCCCAGCCGGCAGCGCCGAGCGCGTTCTGGATCTCGATCGCAACCGCCGGGTAGGCACGCTGGAGGTTGGAGCAGCCGACAATCACCGCATCGACATCCGAGGGTTGACGCCCGGCCTGCGCCAGCGCTTGGTGGACGGCCGGCATCGACATCTCGGCTTGGATCCCGAGTTGGTCCTCACTTCGTGTCTCCAGACGCGGGCGCATCCGTGCCGGGTCGAGCACACCCGACTTCTCCATCACGTAGCGCCGTTCGATGCCGGACGCCTTCAGGATGAACTCTTCGTCGGGCGCAGCGCGTTCGACGGTCTCTCCCCGAGCGATCTCCTCGGCGTGCTCGGCGTTCCACTTCAGGACCGCTTCGGTGAGCGAAGCGACGAGCTCAGCGTTGCTCACGGACTCGGGCGGCGTGAACAGTCCCGTTCCGGTGATCGAGACTGACGGGAGTTCGACGAACGGCATGGGCCCGACGCTAATCCCGACGCCCAGCTGGTCAGCCCACCCAGGTGCGCACGAGCGATCGCAGCGCGTCGATGCCATCACCCTTGGCCGCGCTGACCCAGACGATGTCACCCTGGTCGAGCTGACAACCAGCCGCCAGTTCCTTCTTCCGTGTCGCTCGCTTCGACGACTTCACCTTGTCGAACTTGGTGGCGACCACCGTGTGGGGCACGCCGTGGTAGCGCAACCAGTCGAGCATCTGAGTGTCGAGTTTCGTCGGACCGATCGGGCCGTCGACCAGCACGAACACCATGGCCAGATTGGTGCGCTCGAGGAGATATCCCTCGATCATCTCCGGCCAGTCGCGCTTGACGTTCTTCGCCGCTTTCGCGAACCCGTAGCCGGGCAGGTCGACCATCGTGGCGATCTCGGGACGCTTGCTGTCGACCTCGAACATGTTGATCAGCTGCGTCCGACCCGGCGTGTTCGACACCCGAGCCAGCTGTTTGCGATTCGCGAGCGCGTTGACCAATGACGATTTGCCGACGTTGGAACGTCCGACGAACGCGACCTCGGCGGGCGACTCGGGGAGCTGATCGACGCGGCCGGCGGACTGCACGAACGTCAGACGAAGCGGGCCATTCATGTCGCCATCCTCGCAGCATCGGGTTCGTTCGGGCGATGACGCCGCTGTGGCGTCGCTACGGTCAAGCGACGCTCAAGACTGCTGGCATCCGATCGTTGTGTCGTCATACAGTGTGCCAATGGAACTCAGCACCCCTCGCCGGCCTCTGATAGTCCTCGGCCTGGCCGGGCTCGCACTCACGTTCACTGCGTGTGAAAGCGCCTCCGAAGATGGAATCGAGCAGCTTGTCGAGTCGCAGGGTGACGGTGATGTCGACATCGATCTCGACGGCGGCGACGGCTTCTCCGTCGAGACCGAAGACGGCAGCATGACCGTCGACGAGGACGGCAATTTCGTCGTCACGGACGGCGATGGCTCGGTCGTCACCGGCAACGCCGACACCGAGACCGGCGAGGTCAAGATCGAGAGCGAGGACGGCAGCTTCAGCAGCGGCGCCACCACCGAACTTCCCGACGAATGGCCGGCAGACGTCCCCGAGCCGGACGGTCTGGCGATCACCAGTGCCTCGGTCATCGGGTCCGACACCGAGCAGGCGATCAATGTCACCGGCACGATCGACGGCGATGGTTTCGTGGAGAGCTATGGCGCTGCTCTCGAGTCCGCCGGTTTCAACGAGGACTCGACGTTCGAGTCGGACGGCACGATCAGCAACACGTACTCGAACGACAACTGGACTGTCGGCGTGGTCTCCACAGGCAGCGAAGGCGAGCGCCAGGTCAACGTGTCGATCTACAGCCAGTGACGCCCCCGGTGATCAGCTGATCAACCGCTGACCAGCGACGCCAGCGCCCAGATGGCGGCGACCAGGCCGATCCCTGCGTACACCAGGCTGCGAACGATCGGCGCCCGCTCGAGATTCGAGTCGTCGAGCTGCGTTGCCGGAGGCTTCACGATCGCGAGGACGTTGCCGACGAACAGGGCGCCTCCGAACGCCAGCACCAGCCACGCGAGCAGATCGGCACCGAGAAACATGGCCACAGGATGCCGCCTTCTATGATCGTTCGGTGCGGCGTCGGGGCCTACTCGCTGAGATCAGGAATCCGGCCCAACTCGTCGTCGCCGCGTTCACCGCTTTCATCCTGTTCGGCACCGCGCTCCTGACGCTGCCGATCTCGGCGGACGGGCCAGGACGCATCAGCGTCGAGGACGCCTTGTTCACCTCCACGTCGGCGGCCACTGTGACCGGCCTCTCCTCCACCGACGTCTCCCGGTTCTCGCTGTTCGGCGAATTGGTGATCCTGCTGCTGATCCAGATCGGCGGCTTCGGCATCATGACGATCGGTTCGGTACTCGCGATCGTGGCATCGCATCGCGTCGGTCTTCGCCAACGCATGCTCGCCCAGGCCGAGATCGGCGCCGTCGACATCGGCGACCTCCGCCGTCTGATCCTCGCGATCGCCAAGATCACCCTCGCGGTCGAGGGAACGCTGGCGTTCGTACTGTTCGTCCGGTTCTGGCAGAACGATGTCGAGGACGGCCCGATCGCATCGGCCTATTCCGGGATCTTCCACGCGGTGGCCTCGTTCAACAACGCCGGACTCTCGCTGTACTCCGACAACATGGCGCGTTTCGTCGGGGACCCTGTCGTCGTTCTCGGCATCACCGGGGGCTTCATCATCGGTGGTCTCGGGTTTCCGATCATCGTCGAAGCGGGGCGACACTACGGACAGCGCCACACCAGAGCACGCTCGAAGTGGTCGTTGCACACCAAGATCACGGTGTTCACCACTGCCACGCTGTTGCTGTTCGGGCCCGTCGTGCTGATGACCTTCGAATGGACGAACCCGGCCACGCTCGGCCCGCTCGACACGTTCGACAAGATCCTGGCCGGATGGTTCCAGGGAGTCACACCGAGAACCGCCGGATTCAACACGGTCGACATCGGGGGCATGAACGAGCCGACACTGCTCGTCATCACCACCTTGATGTTCATCGGTGCCGGCCCGGCATCGACCGGTGGCGGTATCAAGGTGACCACGTTCGCCGTGCTCGGCTTCGTGCTGTGGTCGGAGGTGCGCGGCAACACCGACATGAACGTGTTCAGGAGGCGACTGCCGGCGAACCTGATCCGCCAAGCGCTGACGGTGGCACTGCTCTCGATCGGTTTGGTGGTCGCAGCGACGCTTGCGCTGATGAGCGCGGAGGACCTGTCGCTTACGCCGGCGCTATTCGAGATCACCTCGGCGTTCGGAACGGTCGGGTTGTCGACCGGCGTCACCGGCAGCATCGGTCTGGCAGGGCATCTCCTCCTGGTGCTGGTGATGCTCACCGGGCGGGTCGGCCCCGTTACGTTCGTCACCGCGCTCGCATTGCGTGAGCGTTCCCAGGCGTATCGTTATCCCGAGGAGCGACCGATCATTGGCTGACAAAATTCTTCACACGATGCTGGGCGGGATCCGTCCACAGGTCGAGCACCGAGGCGAGATCGTCGTCATCGGGTTGGGTCGGTTCGGCTCCGCGCTCGCGTCGACGCTGATCGAGATGGGCCACGAGGTGCTCGGTCTCGATGCCGACGAGGCTCGGGTGCAGCAGCACGCCGACATGCTCACCCACGTCGCCCAGGCCGATACGACCAGCGAACGAACCCTGCGCCAGCTCGGCGTCGCTGACGCTGTCACCGCAGTCGTTGCGATCGGAGCCGACATCGAGGCCAGCGTGCTCACCACGGGCGCGCTCGTCGACCTCGGCGTCCCCAACATCTGGGCCAAGGCACTCACCGAGTCGCACGGCCGCATCCTTCAACGCGTCGGCGCCCATCACGTCGTGTTTCCCGAAGCCGAGATGGGCAGCCGCGTTGCTCGTCTCCTGACCGGCTCGCTCATCGAGTACGTCGCACTCGACGACGACTTCGTATTGATCGAGACCCAGGTGCCGCGCAACCTGGCCGGCAAGCGACTCGGCGACACCGACCTGCGTGCTCACTACAAGGTCACCGTGGTGTGCATCAAGCCCGAGGGTCATGCGTTCACCTACGCCGAGAGCGCCACCGTGCTGGGTGAGCACGACCTGATCGTGGTCGCCGGGCACCGAGGCGACATCGAACGCTTCGCCGACGTCGAGACCTAGATCGTCACGCTGTGAGCGTTGCACGCACATACTGCGCGCATCGCTCGCCACGGCGGTGGTGGCTCAACGGAGCGCGTACCGGATCGGTAATGCCTTCGGGCCGCCCACGAACGTGGTCTGTGTCATCGTGGCGTCGCCGGCGATCTCGACCGTGTCGATCAGCGGCACGAGCCGGTTGAACAACGAGCGCAGCTCCATGCGCGCGAGTTGCGCTCCCATGCAGAAGTGCTTGCCGAACCCGAACGAGATCTGCCGGTCGGCGTTCGGGCGTTCGACGTCGAAGCGCAGTGGATCGGTGAACACCTTCGGGTCGAGGTTCGCCCCCTTGTACGACAGGTAGACGAACTCACCCTTCGCCACTTCGTGCCCGTGGAGTTCGGTGTCGGCGGTGGCGCAGCGCATGAAGTGGCGCACCGGTGCGGTCCAGCGCAGCATCTCCTCGATCGCATTGTTCATCAGTTCGGGGCGTGCTTGCAGCAGGCGGAGCTGATCGGGATGCTCGACGAGCGCGCGGAACCCACCAGCCATCGCGCTCGATGTGGTGTCGTGCCCGGCGGTGGCAACGATGATGTAGTAGCCGATCGTCTCGAGATCGCCGAGCGGTGCGGCGTCAGGACCGTCGCCGAGCCGGCCGTTGGCGATCAGCGAAGCGAGATCGTCGGTGGGGTTGGTTCGCCGATCGAGCGTGACCCCGGAGAAGTAGGCCATGAAGTCCATCAGGATCGCGCCGATCGCCTCGGGGCTCAGCTCCTCTCGCTGCAGATCGGGGTCTTCGCCACCGAAGAGCTGCTGAGTGAGCTGCAACATTCGCGGGAAATCGTCCTCGGGGAGACCGAGGATCTTCAGGATCACGTGCAGGGGATACGGCAGCGCCACATCGGTCGAGAAGTCGAGTTCTCCACCGGCGTCACGCATGGTTGCCACCGCACGTTCGCTCAACTCGTCGAGTCGGTCCTGCAACCGGTCGAGGCTTGCCGGCTTGAACTGCGGCAGGCCGAGCTTGCGATACGCCGTGTGTTCGTCGCCGTCCATGTGGATCAGCGTCCTCAGCTCGATCGGCGGCGGGTTGTCGAGCGCCTCCTGGGTGGTGAGCACGGGCGCCGGACCATTGGTGAACAGATCGGGCTGACGCTCGACTTCGAGCACCGCCGCGTGATCGAGCACCGCCAGGATCGGCGGGAACCCCTCGCGTTCGATGCGGAAGAAGCCGCCGCGCTCCTCGTGGATTCGCACCGCTGCCCGGTTCCACGCGTCGACGTCGCCGAAGCGGATGTTGTCGGTGAAGATGTCGTCATCGGCCGGCAGTCCGATCCCCGGCGGCATCGCTGGTCGCTGCTCTCGTTGTTCGGTCATGGCCCCTCCTCGTGCTGCGCCCGGCATCGGGCAACAGCGTGACCGTATTCCGGCGAGGCTCAGCTACTGAACACGGGCCGGTTCTCGGTATCAACGGGTCGGGTCCGGCGCGCCGGGTACCGTCGATTCACTCGCGATGGCGTCCGTGTCTCGTCTCGCCGCAGTGATTCGCGAGACTGGCGCATGGCTGACTTCGATCTGATCATCCGTGGTGGCTCTGTCATCGACGGCACCGGGGCCGAGCCACGCAACGCCGACGTCGGCGTGCGCGACGGTGTCATCTCCGAGGTCGGCATCATCGATGCGAACGGAACCCGTGAGATCGATGCCGACGGTGCGCTCGTGATCCCGGGCATCGTCGACATCCACTCTCACTACGACGGCCAGGCAACCTGGGACCAACGTTTGCAGCCGTCGTCGTGGCACGGCGTGACCACCGTGGTCACGGGCAACTGCGGCGTCGGGTTCGCACCGGTGCACGACGCCGACCACGACCTGCTCATCGAATTGATGGAGGGCGTCGAAGACATCCCCGGCGCAGCACTGCACGAAGGACTGAAGTGGAACTGGAACTCGTTCGGCGAGTTCCTCGATGCCGTCGACTCGATCCCCCACGACATCGACGTCGCCATGCAGGTGCCTCACGGCGCCCTTCGGCTGAACGTGATGGGTGAGCGCGGCGCGAATCACGAGGACGCAACACCTGCCGACATCGCGGCGATGGCCGAACTCGCCCGCCAGGGCATCGAGGCCGGGGCGCTCGGTTTCAGCACCAGTCGCACACGCAACCACAAGACCTCGACCGGCGCGTACACACCGACGCTCACCGCAGCACCCGACGAGCTGATCGGCATCGCCCAAGGTGTCGGCGCCACGGGAACCGGGGTGCTCCAGGTGGTGTCCGACTTCCTCGATCCCGACAGCGAATTCGCCATGCTGCGCGAGATGGTGGCGACCTCCGGGCGACCGATGTCGATCTCGATCGCTCGCAACCCGATGGTGCCAAATGGCTTCCGCGGACTGCTCGACCGGCTCACGGCGGCCAACGCCGACGGTCTCGCGATGACGGGACAGGTCGCACCCCGTGCCGTTGGATTGATCCTCGGACTCGAGTGCACGCTCAACCCGTTCCTCACCAACCCGGTGTACCGAGAGATCGCCGACCGTCCGCTCAGCGAACGAGTCGCAGCGCTGCGCGACCCGGGCCTGCGCGAACGTCTCCTCGACCAGGCGGCCGAGCAATCGCGAGACAAGCTCGGTGGCAACTTGATCTCGCGGTTCGACCTGCTGTTCGAGATGGGCGACGAACCCGACTACGAACCGTCGCTCGACACCTCCATCGCTGCGGTCGCGGCACGCTCGCAGCGCAGTCCGGCCGAGGTGGCACTCGACGCCATGCTGGTCGACGACGGCCACGGCCTGCTGTACCTGCCGTTCCTCAACTACGTCGACGGCAACCTCGATGGCTGCCACGAGATGCTCGTACATCCGCATACCGTGCCCGGCCTCGGCGACGGCGGCGCTCACGTCGGCACGATCTGTGATGGCAGCTTCCCGACCACCCTGCTCGCGTACTGGGGCCGTGACCGCGACCGCGACCGGATCCCACTGCCGTTCCTCGTGCAACGTCACTGCCGCGACACCGCCCGCACCGTCGGGTTGTTCGACCGTGGTGTGATCGCCCCCGGGTACCGCGCCGACCTGAATGTGGTCGACTTCGACAACCTGCGTCTGCACAAGCCCCAGATCGTCCACGACCTCCCGGCAAACGGACGACGGTTCATCCAACGAGCAGACGGATGGCGTCACACGATCGTCGCCGGACACGAGACCTACCACAACGGCGTTGCCACCGATGCGCTCCCCGGTCGCCTGGTCCGTGGAGCCCAACCCGCCCCAACTCGCACCGAACGGAGTCGGAGATGACCACCACCGAACCCGAAATGGAACTGAGGGGTCAGACCCCTCAGTTTCACTTCGACGCCGTCGAACTCGAGCCGCACGCCAACTGGCGAGCGAGTGACGTCGGAGACACCGACCGCTGGACGCTGCGACTCACCGACGCCCACCACGACGAACTGGACACAGCGTTGGCCCATGCCCGATCGGTCGCCGACGACGTCCTCGACGTGACCGCCGAAGAGTTCCCGCTCCCGACGCTGGGTTCGCACATCGCCGACATGGCCGGCGAACTGGTCAACGGTCGCGGATTTGCTCGGATTGCTGCGCTCGACGTCGAACGGCTCGGCGCCGAGGATGCATCGTGGATCTACTGGGGGATCGGGATGCACCTCGGCGAGCCGTGGCCACAGAACGCGAAGGGTCACCTGCTCGGCGACGTGAAGGATCAGGGCAAGGCCCCCGACGATCCGACGGCGCGCGGCAACGAAATCGGTGGGCACCCGCTCGGGTTCCACAGTGACGGCTCCGACCTGGTCGGGCTGATGTGCATCGACAGCGGGGTGAGCGGCGGCGAGAGCCTGGTGGCGAATGCCGTCGGCGCCTACAACGCGCTGGTCGACACCCGCCCGGACCTCGCGTCAGTCCTCTACGAGCCGTTGCCGTACGACTTCCGCGGCGAACAGCAGTCAGGGAGTCGGCCGTACTACTCCGTGCCGGCATTCACGCGTCACACCGGACCGACCGGCGATCGGCTGTTCGTTCGCTACATCCGGCCCTTCATCCAGGCGTCGCAACGTCACCCCGATGCGCCGCGTCTCACCGATGTCCAGATCGAGGCCATGGACGCCTACGACGCCCTGATCAACGATCCCGACAACCAGGTCGAGATGGCGCTGCGCCCTGGCGACATCCAGTTCGTGAACAACTACCACGTTCTGCACGGACGACGCCGCTACATCGACGACTCCGACTCCGGTCGGGTGCGCTGGCTCAAACGGCTGTGGCTGGCCACCGACACCCTCGGCCCGAACGACCGCCCCGAACGCTTCCAACGCTCCGGCGCGATGGGCCACTGGGGCGCACGCCGCACCAAGGCCTGACGGCCATGACGACCTTCGATGTCTCCACTTCCGACTCGCTGGACGGATCGCTCGACGCCTCTATCGGTGCCGCCCACCGGAGGTACATCGACGCGAATCCGACAAGCGAGTCGTGGGCAGCACGCGCCGTCGAGGTACTACCGGGCGGCAACACCCGATCGGTGCTGCACTTCGAGCCGTTTCCGTTCCGCGTGGCAACGGCCGAGGGTCGTCACCTCGTCGATGTCGACGGACACCGCTACATCGATCTCCTCGGGAACTACACCGCCGGTCTGCTCGGCCATTCGCCCGAGCCCGTGCGCTCGGCAGCCCACGCGGCGATCGACGGGGGTTGGGCGCTCGGTGCCGTGCATCCGAACGAGGTGCGTCTCGCCGAGTTGATCGTCGGTCGCTTCGCATCGATCGAGCAGGTTCGCTTCACCAACTCCGGCACCGAGGCCAACCTGATGGCACTGGCCCTTGCGATTCACCACACGGGCCGTAGCAAGGTGCTCGTGTTCGACGGCGGCTACCACGGCGGGGTGCTCACGTTCGGCGCAGCGCGCGACGTGAACGTTCCGCACGAGTGGGTCATCTCGGTCTACAACGACGTCGCGGCCGTCGACGCAGCGTTCGCCGAGCACGGTGATTCGATTGCGGCGGTGCTCGTCGAGCCGCTCCAGGGATCGGCTGGCTGCATTCCCGGTGACCAGCGCTTTCTCGCTCAGCTGCGTCGCCTCTGCGATACGAGCGGTGCGCTGCTGATCTTCGACGAGGTGATGACCTCCCGGCTCGCTCCCGGTGGTGCGCAGGAGATCTTGGAGGTCGTCCCGGATCTCACGACGCTCGGCAAGTACCTCGCAGGGGGCTTCTCGTTCGGCGCCTTCGGCGGACGGGGAGAGATCATGGCGGCGTTCGACTCGAGCACCGGTGGTCGCCTCGGCCATGCGGGGACCTTCAACAACAACGTCGTGTCGATGGCTGCCGGCGTCGCCACACTCACCGAGGTCCTCACGCCGGAGGTTCTCGAGACGACGAACGCTCGGGGCGAACGGCTGCGATCAGAATTGAACGCGTGCTTCGGCCGACACGGCGTGCCGATGTGCGTCACCGGATCGGGCTCGCTGATGAACGTCCACGGCACGCCGGGGCCGGTGACCTCGGTCGCAGATCTCGCGACGAGCGACGATCGCTGGAAGGAATTGCTCTTCTTCGACGCACTCGATGCCGGCTTCTACCTCGCCCGACGAGGATTCATCGCCCTGTCGATCGAGATCACCGACGACGACATCGACGCCTTCGTTTCGTTCGTCGACCGCTGGGCGAGCGCAGGGACAACACGGGTCTGACCCGTGTTGTCCCGTCAGAGTTCGTCGAGGATCTGCTGGCGCTTGGCCGTGTACTCGGCCTCGTTCACCAGACCCTGGGCCTTCATGGCCTCGAGCGAGGCCAAACGCTCCTGCACAGTCGGCGGTGCCGGTGCAGATGCGACTGGCTCCACGTGGTCGCGCATCGCCTTCGCGAGCGAGGCCGCGTCGCGGTCGGAGTCAGCCTGCTCGTCGGCCTCGACCTGCGCAAAGATCGTCGTTCGAACGTGTTCCGGGTTGGGGATGTTCTCGAAGACCGAATCGCCTGTCTGGCCGGCCGACTCGATGATGACGACACCGTTGTTCAGCATCCGGGCGATCACGGTCTGATTGAAGTTGACGTTGTTCACCCGGTTGAGTGGAATCGACACACCTCGCCGACGCACGACGCCGCTCTGATACGCGACACGCTGGTCGGTGATCGCAAAGCGCGTCGTCTGCCATTGGACGAACTCGAAGATCACGTCGAGGATCAGCACGACGAATGCCACCAGTGCAATCCAGCCGACGGTGGTCTTGGCCCATCCGTCGTCGAGCCACCAGAGCAGGAGCACCAGACCGAAGAGACCGATGGCCGCCGCCACCTGCTTCCAGAAGTAGAACCAGTGGGGGTTGGAGGCGAGAATCATCTTCTCGTCGGGCATCAATTCGATGTCGGCGCCGAACATCTTGCCGACTGTAGTGCGCCTGGCAGATCACGAAATGAAGCGGGTCAGTGCGGTCGCTGCCGAGGCCAACACGATCACGACCACGAACGGCAGACGCCGCCACAGTGCGAGGCCGGCGACGGCCACGCCAATCAGTCGAGCGTCGATCACGATCTCGCGACCGTCACCCATCGTCGACACGATCGTCAGCGCGGCGAGCAACGCAGCGGGGAGCAATGCGACCACCGGCTGCACGCGAACCGGCAGCGAACGGTCGCCGAGCACGAGCGGTCCCGCCGCCTTGAGGGCGAACGTGCCGATGCTCATCACGATCAGCACGATCGTGGCGTCACTCACGACGCCGGCTCCGCATCCGATGTCGGCTCGTCGATCGGTTCGGACCGGCCGGTGCCGATCAGCGACGCCGCCACCCCGAGCATCGATGCCAGAATCGGCACGCCAGGTGGGACGTACGGGATGAGCGCGAGGGCGATGAGCCCGCCGGCGATCGCTGTCCGTCGCTGCGGTGCCGATGACAGACGCGGCCACAGCAGTGCAAGAAATGCAGCAGGTCCCGCAGCATCGAGCCCGAGCTCGGTGATCAGGTCGCCGGCACCAGCGAATGCCACGTGGCCGAGGATGGTCGTCAGGTTCCACACGATGAACACCCCGACACCTGCGACGAGGTAGCCGTACCGGCGCCACCGTCGTTCCTGCTGCGCCGCGCCCACCGCCGTCGATTCGTCGATCATCAGCTGTGACATCGCCGCTCGCTGCCACCAAGCGCCGAGCAGCGCCGGTGCCATGATCACGCCGAATGCGAGCGAGCGGACATTCAGCAGCAGCCCGGCGATCGCTGCGGAGGCCACCGACCCCCCGTCGCCCAGGATCTCCACTGCGGCGAACTGCGAGCTGCCACCGAAGACCAACGCCGAGAATCCGATGGCCTGCAGCAATGAGAGCCCTGCGGTGGCAGCAGCGGCACCGAACACGATGCCGAACGGAGCGACCGCTGCGACGATCGATGCCGCCTGGCGATGGATCACCCGGCGGCGGGCCGCATAGTCGACATCGTTCACGGGGCGCAGTCTGGCGCCGGTAGCGTCCGACGGCGTGTTCGTGACGGGTGGTGACGGTGCTCGGTCCGTGCGTCGACCCGCGGCCTCGTTCAAGGTGCGGCGGCGCTCGCTGTCGGCGAAACGCCAAGCCGAATTCGACGACTGGATCGTTCGTTGGGGCCTCGACCTCGACGGTCCGGTGCTCGACTGGACCAGCGTGTTCGGGCGTGAGGCCGACGTCGTGCTCGATGTCGGCTTCGGTCACGGCGAGTCGACCGTTGAGATGGCAGCAGCGGAGCCCCACCTCGATGTGATCGGCGTGGAGGTCCACACCCCCGGGGTGGTCACCGTGCTCGATTCGATCGAGCACCTCGACCTCCATCAGATCCGAGTCGTACACGGCGACCTGCTCCTGTTCCTCGATCGGGTCGCACCCGAGTCGATCGCAGTGATCCGCATCTTCTTTCCCGACCCGTGGACGAAGCGCCGAAATTTCCATCGGCGGCTGGTCGGACCCGACGTCGTCGGCGCGCTCACCGACCGGCTGCGTGTCGGTGGACAGGTCCACCTCGCCACCGACATCGCCGACTACGCCGCTGCCATGGCGGAGGTCTGCGATGCCGAACCGCGACTGAGCGGCGGGGTGATCGCACGTCCCGAGTGGCGTCCGCTCACCAGGTTCGAACAGCGTGGCCTCGACGCCGGCCGCTCCCCCACCGACCTCCTCTACACCCGCGTCTGAGCCCGGATTGCGTCAGGCGTCAGACCCGCGAGCTCATCGATACATCACGGGTCAGACCCGCGAGGTAACCGCCAGGCGGTAACGCAAACCGTGACCCTTGCCGTACTCGGCGGGATACGCGAATCGTTCGACAAAGCTGCCGCCAGCGCCGGCAATGACACCCTGGGATGCGAAGTTGTCGTCGTCGCAGGTGATCTCGATCCAACGGAGTCCCTCCGCTGCGGCATCGAGCGCGATCGCCCGGACTGCCGCTGTGGCGTATCCGAGACGACGCTTCCACGGCACCACGGCGTAGCCGACGTGGCCAAGCACGTGGGGCGGTAACGCTTCGGTGCCGGGCTGCCACCGCAAGCCGATCGAGCCGCAGAAGTCGCCGTCCCACATCCACTTCCGATAGCCGGGCAATCGTTGCGCAGTCGAGCCATCGGGCATCGGAATCGGCGGGCCTACGGCGTCGCGATCGACGAGTGACATCAGGAACGCACCCGCGTCACGACGGATCGATTCGAGTTCGACCAGACCGGCGCTGTCGTCGATCGTGTTCGGCGACCAGCCCGTCTCGAGGGCATCGACGTAGCCGGCAAGTTCGACTCGACTCGGCCAACGCAGTTCCATCCCGTCGACGGTAGGCGTCCGTCACGCCACGGATGTCGGGGATTTCGGTCGGAGTTCTTCGAAACCGTCGATCCTGCGGATCGACGGGAACACGACCGCGAAGCTCGCTGCGATCGCCATCGTGATGAAGCCACCCCCCGCGATCGCCCATGGCACGCCGAACATCCGGGCGGCGACACCGCTCTCGAATGCGCCGAGTTCGTTCGACGCACCGATGAAGACGCCCTCGACGGCACTGACCCGACCGAGTTGGTCGTCGGGCGTCACGAGCGGAACGATCGAACCGCGGATGAACATCGACACCATGTCGGCTGCCGAGATCACGATCAGCGCAATGAATGCGACGGCGTAATTGCGGGTGAGTCCGAACACCACCGTTCCCGCACCGAAGACGAACACCACCCACAGCAATGTCGGGCCGACGCGTCGGGTGATCGGTCGGGTCGCGAGCCAGATCGCCATCACGGCGGCTCCGATCCCAGGTGCCGCGCGCAACCAGCCGTAGGCGATGTCGCCGACTCCGAGGCGATCGCTCGCCACCGCAGGGATCAACGCAATGGCTCCACCGAACAACACGGCGAACAGATCGAGCGAGATCGTGCCGAGCACCACGGGCGTCCGTCGAACGAATCGCAGTCCTTCGAGCGCAGTGTGCAACGTCGGCCGGTCGGTGATCCGCTCGGGCTCCCGGGCGTACACGATCGTGAGGATCGGCACGATCGACGCCAGCTCGAGGACGGCCGCCAGCAGGTACGCCTCGCTCGGCCCGACCGAATACAGGAAGCCGCCGATGACCGGCCCGATGATCGACGCGCCGGTGAAGGTGGCTGTCCACAGCGCTACGACCTGCGGAAAGTGTTCCGGTGGGGCGAGCAGCGGAGCGATGGATCGTCGAGATGGTGCGAGCATCGCGTCGGCAGCCCCGAACACGAAGGCGATCGCGAACAGCGGCCACACAGGGCCCGGTTCCACCTGGCTGTAGGCGACGAAACCGAGGGCACACAGCACGCGGGCGAAGAGGAACAGCGCCGACACTCGCCGCCGGTCGAACCGGTCGGCGACCCATCCGCTGACGAGCACCAACAGCACGGCCGGCACGAACTGCGCCAACCCGATGAACCCGATGTCGAGCGTGTTCCCGGTGATGTCGAAGGTCTGCTTGAACAACACGGTGACGAGAATGTTGAGCCCAACCGCCGCGAGCGCCGTCGACAGCAGGTAGCGGCGAACCGCAGGAAACCTCAACACTTCGCGAGCCGAAGACACGCAAGGACGCTATCCACCGCGCTGCCCGGCCCTCCGCCGAAACCAGGCAGATGAAGCGAACTCAGTTGCGTACGCAAGGATCATCGCTAGGATGGTGGTATGAGTGGCGCACTGTTGCAGACGTTCCCGCTCGGCACGCAGTGGCCGACGATCGACCCATTCCTCTTCTGTGCTCACCATCGCGACGAGTATCCCGGCGGCACCATCGACCTCGGACCCGACGCTCCCCTCGACGGCCGGACCATCGGCCAGGACTTTGCCGGCATCGACGGATGGAACATGTACCACGGCTCGAACGTGCCGGGTTTTCCCCAGCATCCCCACCGAGGATTCGAAACCGTCACCTACGTGCGCACCGGCTTCTGCGACCACAGCGATTCACTCGGCGCCACCGCCCGCTTCGGGCGCGGCGACACGCAGTGGATGACCGCCGGCAAAGGCATCGTTCACTGCGAGATGTTCCCGCTGCTGTCCGGCGACGAGCCGAACCCGCTCGAACTGTTCCAGATCTGGCTCAACCTGCCCGCCGCCGACAAGATGGTCGACCCGTACTTCACGATGCTGTGGAGCCACGAGACACCCACGATCGTCGTGGCGTCGGGCGACGGTGACGCCCTCGTCGACGTCACGGTGATCGCCGGATCGCTCGACAACGCCGAGGCGCCGAGTCCTCCTCCGAACTCGTGGGCGGCGAAAGCTGAGGCCGATGTGGCCATCTGGCACCTCCGGTTCGATCCGGGTGCCCGCTGGACGATGCCCCCGGCCGGACCCGACTCGCACCGGTTGCTCTATGCGTTTGCCGGCTCGTCGCTCACGATCGACGGTGAACGTCTCGACGCCGGCAACGGTGCCGCAATCGACCCCACCCGCCCCCTCGAATTGGTCGCCGGCGACGAGGGCGTGGAATGCATGGTGCTGCAGGGTCGCCCGATCGCTGAACCCGTCGCCCAATACGGACCGTTCGTGATGAACACCCAGGCCGAGATCCAGCAAGCGTTCGAGGACTACCGCCGTACGCAGTTCGGCGGCTGGCCGTGGGGCACCGACGACCCGAACCACGGGCCGACGCCACGTCGATTCGCTCGCCATGCCGACGGCCGCGTCGAGCAGTTCGACGTCGAGCCCGTCACCACCGGCTGACCCCCTAACTCTCCTTTGGGTTGCAGTTCCGGTGGGACGGACCACCGGAACTGCAACCCAAACGAGGGTTCAACGGGCTGCGGCTCTCCGGAGTTCCAGCGCCCGGACGGCCGCGATACCGGGTGCAGCAGCGGTCACGGTCAGATGACCCATCTTGCGCCCAGGGCGCGCCGCCGACTTTCCGTAGAGGTGCAACTTGGCGTTCGGATCATCGAAAACGGCCGCCCAGTCGGGGTCACCGCCCTCCCACAGGTCGCCCAACAGGTTGACCATCGCAATCGCCGGAGCCGTCATTGCGGTGGATCCCAGGCCGAGCCCGCACACGGCTCGCACCTGCTGTTCGTACTGGCTCGTCACGCTGGCGTCGAGCGTCCAGTGACCGCTGTTGTGCGGCCGCGGCGCCAGTTCGTTCACGAGCAGCTCGCCTCCAACGACGAACAGCTCGACCGCCAGCACGCCGACGTAGTCGAGCGCATCGGCGATCGCCATCGCCACCCCGACCGCACGATCCGCCACGTCGGCGGACACCAGGGCAGGCACCATCGACACGTCGAGAATCCCGTCGACGTGCGTGTTCTCAGCGACCGGCCACGCCTCGACGTCACCCGATGCCGACCGCCCGACGATCACACTCAGCTCGGTGTCGAGAGCGAGTCGCTGCTCGATCACGCAGGCGACGCCGCCGAGTTCCGCCCATGCAGCCAGTACCGCTGCAACACCCGACACCGTCCGCTGGCCCTTGCCGTCATAGCCGAGCCGAGCGGTCTTGATGATCGCGCCGGCGTCGACGAGTGAGGCGTCGACCACGGGGTCATCGCCTTCGAGTACCTGGTACCGCCCGACGGGGAACCCGTTGTCGACGAGGAATGCCTTTTCCGAGATGCGGTCCTGAGCGATGCGCACCGATGCGGGCGACGGCGCAACGACTACGGACGCAGCAAGTCGATCGAGCGCAGCAGCTGAGGGATTCTCGAACTCGGTGGTGACGACATCACAGTCGAAGGCAAGCCGGCGCAACGCATCGGGGTCGTCGTAGGGCGCGACGAGGTGTTCGTGGGCCAACAAGCCTGCGGGCGCTGACGGATCGGGATCGAGCACGATCGTGCGATA
>JANPKU010000165.1:0-17821 GCA_031426215.1 Actinomycetes bacterium | reverse complement strand
GCTCGACCGACGCGGACGTCTGTTGCACGTTCTCCGCGTACGGATATCCGCCGCCCGCCGAAACAATCGATCCCACTGGGATCGACTCGCCGCTCGAGGTCACGACCGCCTGAGCGGCCTCGTCCCAAGCGGTCCCGAACGGCCACAACACGGCAAACCGACTTCCGGGTTCTGCATCACCCACGAACAGACAATCGCCGTCGCGCACCAGAACGCCCTCGATCAGCGCGTCCTCGCCACCCTCGGTCGACGGACCAGGCGCGAACATCACCGGCCCGTCCACCCCTCCCTGAAAATCCGGAGGCGCTGGCGACGACAGCGGCGGTTCGGACCCTGATGTCGATGTGGGCGTCGAAGCAGACGAGTCTGGTCTGGCGTTGACAGCATCGTTCGCCCCGCTGCCACACCCGGCGCCGACCGCCAAGACGCCAACCGCCATCGCGACGGCTCGAACTCGCATGAAGATTGGACGTCCCCCAGCGCTCATCAGTTCCCCATCGGGCCAGAAGCTTGCACCGGTCCTTGACCACGCAGGACCACCCACCGTCTGCGAAAGGACCCGCGCGAGAGCCGGCAAGATGTTCGCCGCCGACTCACGCATAACGTCCACTCCCTAATCCGGTCGGCGGCGAGGGACGCCCGGCGCATCGCGGCCCAAGCGTTGCGCCGCACTTTCACGTTCATATGGACCAGGATCGGGCGCCCGGTAGGTGTCCGACAGGGGAAGCCGAAACGAGCGATTTCATAATCGCTGCTGCCCCGAGTGTCCCTTCGTGATCACGGTCACACGTCTGAGCTATCACCTACCCTTGCTGAAGGAACGCGCGGCCAATCTCGCGCCGATTCGGGGCTTGCGCCGGCCCGTTAGTCTCAGGGTTACTCTCAAATCAGCGTTGTGTGAGCTACGTAACGCTCTGAGCAGGTGGTATCTGTTCGGCTGCGGAAATCCCACGCCTTCCGCCAGTACGTACACGGGAGTTCACGGAGATCCACGAAAAGCCTGCTGAGCAGGGGAAACGTGAAACCGAGATCCATGAACGCCCGTGCCGACGGCCTCGTTACGGCGGTGCGCGCCGGGGTGATGGGATCGTTTGGTGTCGTCGATCTGGCTGCACCCGCTGAGGCAGGTGACCGGTTGCGGGCATCCGATGGCCGCCAGGTGCATGTCCCGCCGTCCACGGTCCGTTACACGACCCGCCGTCATCTTGAGTGCGAGGTCGCGATCGTCTGCTGGGCTACTGCGCCTGACGCTGGCGAACACCGTGCTGTCACCGTCGACGAAGAACTCCTTGACGCCAACCACGCGACTGACTCCGCCGGTTACCGCGCACCGCGATCGGCTTCGCCGAAAGTGATTACGAACACAATGGTGAGCTGCCACGAGAAAGCTGTCGATGACCAGGGGCGCAGCATGCCGACTTGGGCTGATGGACAAACGTAAAGTTCCGGGCGTGTCTGCTCCCGTCACGGTGCCCATCATGCCGCCAGGCACCTCGTTGCTTCGCGTGCTGGTCGTTGAGGATGACCTCGTCTTCAGTGACTTCATCACCGAGCTGTTGGCGGGGACCGCAACTGAAGTGCATCGGTCGACGACGCTCAGCGATGCGCTGATTCGCGTGCTTGCGGGAGGGATCGACTGTGTCGTGCTCGATCTGGGGCTCCCCGATGCGAGTGGGCTCGACGCAGTCGAGTCGCTCCGGTCGTTGCATCGCCCCCCGGCCTTGGTGGTGTTGACCGGTGACGCCGATCCCAACCGGGCGATTGCTGCGCTTGCGCTGGGGGCGCAGGACTACGTGAGGAAGCGCGACCTGCAGCGGGAGCATCTCGATCGGTCTGTGAGGTATGCGATCGAACGGCATCGGCTGGAGGAGCGACTGCGTGAGGCGAGTCAGATGGAGGCGGTTGGCCGTCTGGCCGGACGCGTCGCCCACGATCTCAACAACATGTTGATGGCGATCTTCGGTCACTCCGAGCTTGCCCGCTCCGACCTCGGTGGACTGGGCGGGGAGGCGCAGGCGATCTTGAGCGGACACCTCGATGCAATCGAGTCGGCGTCGGCGCGCACTGCCGAGCTGACTCGAGAACTCCTCGCGTATAGCAACGTACGGGGCCGCACGGTCGGGGTCATCTCGGTGCGGGCGGTGGTGGAAGAGTTGCTTGTCGTGCTCGCCTCCGTCGTCGGCAGCTGTTCGGTGGCGTTGTCCGCCACCGAGCGCAACGATTTCGTTCGCATCGGGCGATCGCAATTCGAGGCGATCGTCACGAACCTGATCGTCAACGCACGCGATGCAATGCCGGAGGGTGGAGAGATCCGACTCGACGTCCGGGTCGACGATGCGCTCACCCGCAAAGTGGTGCAGCTGAGGGTCGCCGATGAAGGCACCGGGATGAGTGCAGCGACCCTCGACCGTCTGTTCGAGTCACACTTCACCACGAAGCCTGACGGCTCGGGCCTCGGATTGGCCGCGGTGAAGAGTTTCGTCGAGATCGCCGGCGGCACGGTGGGAGTGGCGTCTGTGTTGGGTGCGGGCACGGAATTCACGATCGAACTGCCCTGGCAGCCGACACCGTCGCTCCCCGAACCCCCCCGACACGTCGCCGACGTTCATCAGCGGCGCATCCTCGTGATCGACGATGACGCTCAGGTGCGGCACTTCGTCACTCGGGTGCTCCTCGACGTCGGCTACCAGGTCGACGAACTCTCGGGGACCACGGCTGCCGCCGACACGCTCAAGATCCAGCATCACGATCTCATGATTTCCGACATCGTGATGCCCGATGGCGACGGCCGCAGGCTGGCACAACAGATCCGCGACCAGTGGCCCGAGCTGCCGATCATCTTGATGTCGGCATTCGCATCTGTCGACGGCGCCGAGCGAGGTCTCGATGAGATCTTCGAGGATTCGGCCGTCACGTTCCTGAGCAAGCCGTTCGGCGGCGAAGAGCTACGACGTGCTGTGCACGCTGCCCTCGAGCGAAGCACCAGCGCAACCGGTGGTTCGGCCGGATCGACACTGTCATGATCCGGGGAGCGGCGCGCCATCAACGGTCCCAACGGGCGTCGATCGCATTGGTCGCGTTCGGCGTGCTGATCGCGTCGGGATCTGGTCTGGTGGCATGCGGTGACGACGAGCGATCGGCACGAGTGGTGGTGCTCAATCCGGTCGACGTGCTCACCGTCGAAGTGGATGGCCTGGTGGAGGGCCTCGCAGAACTGGACAAGAACGTCGAGGTCAGCGGCGTCGATGTGATTGGCGAAGATGGGATGGACGCAGCGGTCGACGCAGCCATCGCTGCTGCGCCCGATGTCGTCGTGACGTTCTCGACGGCGGGTGCGGTGGCGTTCCACGAGCGCGAAAGTGGCATCCCTCATGTGTTCGCAGCGGTGAACGACCCGCTGGCGAGCGGATTGATCGACGACTACCTGGAGCCGGGCGAGTCGACCACCGGGGTGGGTGGGAACACGACCAACGCCAAAGCGCTCGAGTACCTCGTGCAGATCACCGGCGTCGATGTCGTCGGCGTTCTCATCGATCGCGACGATCCCGGCTCTGTCACCGGAACCGGTCTGAGCATGGCGGCGGCTGCCGAACTCGGCATCGAAGCGGTGGAGATTGACGTGGACCCCGCGGCACCCGATGCAGTTGCCTTGCCGCCGGAGCTGGAAGGCCTTCTCCTGCCCGGCAACAATCGGCTGACGCCGGTGCTCGCGGAACTCGAGCGGCTCGCCGCCGATTCCGACCTTCCACTGGCGATCGCTGTCGCCGGCGCAGACCCGAACCGAGCGCTGCTGACGGTCGAAGTTGATCGCGAGCAGCGAGTACGGCGGCTGATCGAACTCGTCATCGCGGTGCTCGAGGGGGAGGACCCTGGTCAGATCCCGGTGGTGGTGCCCGAAAACCGGTTGATCCTCAACGTCCGTCGCGCAACAGAGTCCGGATACGAGGTACCGCCGTCACTGCTCGTGCTCGCTGCCGACGTGATCGAATGAGCCTCGTTGCGGTGACCGTGACGATGTGATGGCGCTCGAGTCGAGCGGACAGGTCGGCATTCGCGCCGAACTCCGGCGAGCGAAGACTGCAGTGCTCGCACCGATGTTCGTCGTCTTGATCACGGTGCTGGTCGGTGGAGCGTTCCTCAGCGTGTTCACCGTCGAAGACACCAGTAACGACATCGCGTATCTCGCCGCTCGCTCCGTCGACGAGCGAATCGAACTGGCGACGGTTGTGCTTGCGGCGTCGATGACCGGCACGAAGTCCGTGGACGAAGCACAGCGCTCGCTCGCCGTAGCACTCCGCAACGACGATGGGTTGACAGGCGCCTCCATCTTCCGGCTCGACGGGACGCAAGTGGCGAGGATCGACCGGTTCGGCGTCGTCGCCGGTCTCGATCCCGGGTTGCCCGACGTCGCCGTCGCTGCGATCGCCGCCGATGGTCGGGCGTTCGGACCGATTCGGTTCGACCCGTCACTCCGATTCGAAGTGGTCGACGCGGCGGTGGTGGTCGACGCAGTCGTCGTCGTCGGCGTGCTGCGACTCGACAACATCACCGAGGTCTTCCGCGGCCTTGCGGAGTCGAGCGACGCGGAAATCTATGCCGTCCGTGACCGAGCCGTCGTGTTCCATCCCGAGGTGTCACGGCGGACGTCGTCGGCATCGGTGGACGTCGATCGGCGAGTGGCCCGCGGGCTGTCCGGTGGCGTCGTGATCCGTGGTAAATCGGTCGCCGACACGATTGACGCCGTCGTGGTGGCTGACCGTCCGGCAACGGCTGCCGCCATTCCCGTGGCCATTGTCGTGGTCGTACTGCTCGGCGTGTCGGCGGTGACTGTCGGGTTGTCATTTCGCCGTTGGCGAAGGCTCGAAGCGAGCGTCGTGCAGCCCATCGACCGAATGATCGCCATGACCGACCGGATCCGATCAGGCGAGCGCGGCAAACTCGGCTCGGTCACATCCCGCTCGGAGCCGGCGACCCACGTCGTCGAGATGGAAGCGCTCGGTGCTGCGATCATTGCAATGGGCGATGAGATCCGGCACCGCATCCACTCGATCGAGTTGGCGAACGTGAAGCTCGAGGCATCGAACCGCGATCTGGAGGAGTTCGCTTATGCCGCGTCGCATGACCTGCAAGCACCGCTACGCAGCATCGGTGGGTTCCTCGACCTGTACGACGAGGAACTGCGCAGCGGTGGGGTGGTGGCGAGCGAGCGTGCCGGCTACTTGCGGGATCGAGTCGATACAGCGGTGCGGTCGATGTACGCCCTGATCGACGGCCTGCTGGCCTACTCACGCATCACGACCGCACACGGGCCTCTGGACGAAGAAGTCGATCTCGTTTCGATCGTCGCAGAGGTGACGTCGGCGCTCGAGTACGACATCGGCGTGTCGGTCGCCCGGCTGGACGTCGGACCGTTGCCGGTCGTCACCGGTGATCCGGTTCAACTCCATCAGCTCTTCCAAAACCTTGTGCAGAACGCTGTCAAGTTCGGTGAGCCGTCTCGACCGCTGGAGATCAGCGTCACTGCCCGACGTACGCCTGACGCCTGGGAGATCTCGGTCACGGACAACGGGAGCGGGATCGCAACGGATTTCCACGAGCGGGTCTTTCTGATGTTCCGCCGGCTCCATCCGGCCGCACACTCCGACGGACAAGGCATGGGCTTGGCGCTCTGCCGCCGCATCGTCGAACGGCACGGTGGCTCGATCTGGGTCACCTCCGAGCCCGGATGCGGTTCGACATTCTCGTTCACGTTGCCGGAACCCGCCGATCCGACCGCACCGTCGACGTCCGAGGAGGACGTCGACGTACCAGACCAGCGTAAGCGCGTGGAGATGACGACGTGATCCAGCGAACGAGTCCCCCGATGACGGTACTGTTGGTCGAGGACAGCGAGGTGGACGTCGAGTTGATGCGGAGCACCGTTGCCCGCTCGGACCACCAGCCAGAGTTGGTGGTGGTGGGATCGGGGGAGGCGGCGATCGAACTGCTCTGTCACGGCTCCGACGAAATCGATCTCGTTCTGCTCGACATGAACCTGCCCGGCATGCGCGGCGACGAGGTCTTGCACATCATCAGAAGCGACGACCGGACGCGGCTCCTTCCAGTCGTCGTGCTGTCGTCGTCGTCGGCCGATGTCGACGTGCGACGCGCCTACGAGGCTGGAGCGAACGCGTTCGTTCGCAAGCCGATCGGTCTCGCCGACAACGACCAGTTATTTGCGGCGATATGCGGCTTTTGGTGTGGAGTCGTGGAGCTTCCGAGCCGATCCAGCTGACCGCCGGAACGCAGCTGACGACTGGTCGCAGCGGCAGCGAACCTGATGGAAGCGTGACCGAGGTGGCGTGTGCCGCTGTCCTCAAAGTTCCATGGTGGACACTTGAAGGCGCTCCTCGCAATCAAGTCCATTCATGCGTCGAGGCGCCGCAGTGCGGCCGCAGCGTGAAGTCACGAACTGCGAGCTGACACGTCCGGTCAATCGACCGGGAAGGCGCCACCGGACGTGCAGCAGGCCGATCCCGCGAGCTTCCTACCGACATCTACTCGCTCGAACCACTTCTTGCGCTCCACGGATCGGTGTGCCGTGTCTGTGCCCGACTGACTCGTGCCTGCAGGGTGCCGGCCGCACGCACTCAATAGCACCAGCCCCGCAACCTGGCCATTCTGTCGCTGGCGCGTTCGTTGGCCGCAGTACGGTCGGCCCCGTGAACGACATCGACGACGTTGATGCCGCCGTCGGTTGCGAGCTGGAGTTGCTCGACCCAGTGTGCCGCGTCGATCCTGGCCGGGTTGCAGCGTTGCTTGCCGACGATTTCATCGAGATTGGCAAGTCGGGGCGTGTAGCGAGCCAGCATGACGTCGTGGCGGCGCTCGCTGCCGAGCCGGGCATGGACGGCGTCACTGTCGGTCCAATGAGCGGGCAACAGATCGCCGCCGGACTCGTCGTCGTGCGGTACACGACCCACCATCACGGCGGGCCGGAGACCGTCCATCGCACCGGATGGTGGCGGCAGACGACGAACGGGTGGCGGTGCTGGTTCCATCAGGCGACCGTCGTAGCGGAGCCGGCCGGCGAGGCTGCTGCTGTCGCCAAAGTGGACCGCCCTGTCACCCAGACCGACGTCGAGGCGTCGCTGCGTGCGGCCGGCGTGACGTCGGGTTCGACGCTGATCGTGCACTGCTCATTGTCCGAGCTGGGATGGGTGGTCGGCAACGCGGTTGCTGTGGTTCGGGCGTTGCGGTCGGTCGTTGGCGGCGACGGCACGATTGTGATGCCGGCCCAGACGGGACTCAGCGACCCGTCACATTGGCAGGCTCCGCCGGTGCCGGAGAGTTGGTGGCCGACGATTCGGGCGAACTGGCCGGCGTTCGATCCGATGAGTACACCGCTGCGAGGGATGGGGGCGGTCGCTGAGTGTTTCGCTCGACTTCCCGGTGTGGTGCACAGTGGTCATCCGGCGGTCGGATTCGTTGCGCAGGGACCACGCGCCGCTGAGTTGATGAGTTCGCACGATCTGGTCGATGGTCTCGGGGATCGATCGCCATTGGCGCGTCTCGAGGCGGCCGGGGCGGACATCGTGCTGATCGGGGTGGGCCATGGGAACAACACCGCACTCCACCTGGCCGAATGCCGTGCTCTGGGCGCTGAGGCACCGAGGAGGCCAGATGGTGTTCCGATGTTGGTGGATGGCCAGCAGGCTTGGGTGGAGTACTCCGACGTCGACTTCGACGAAAGCGACTTCGTGATGCTCGGCGATGCCTATTGCGCCGCGGGCGGGACCGAGATGAGGGCTTCGCTCGGTGCCGGCGAGATCCGGCGTCTGCCGATGCGTGAGCTGGTCGACTTCGCTGTCGGCTGGATCGCGGAGCATCGACTGCAACGGCTCTGACCCGAGCAGGGCCGCACACTTCCGCGCCGATACCACGCCTTCCGCCACTGCTCCCAGTAGAGGTCCGGGCTCGGCCCGCCGAGACCTGCCTCCGAGGAACTCCTTTGAAAGCCCGGAGCTTTGCAGAATTGTCAAGGAAATGTCTCAAGGCGGTCGGGTGGATGCCGATAGCTGTTTCGTATGGAACAGGTCAAGGCATTCGCTGACGGATCGGGGTCGTTGACGACCAGAGATGTACCGCCAGTGCCGTCGACCCGCTCGGTCCCTTCGGTCACGTGGACCGCCCCGCCCCTGGCGCCACAAGCGACTCGGCTTGCTGCCACCTCGCCCCTGCCACCGATTCCAGCGGCCCCGGCGCAAGCCCCCACGCAGGCGACGGAACCGGGACCTACAGTCGATCCGAACGCGATTCTCGACGAACTCGTCGCAGGAGTCGCTGGTGTCCGCTCGGCGATCCTCGCCTCGGTCGACGGTTTCGGTGTCGCCCGGAGCACGTCGATATCCGACGAGCCGTCGCATCCGGCGATGCTCGCCGCCGCGATCGGACTCGCTAGACAACTGGTGGCGATGGGCGGTGGCGAACAACTCCGCCAGCTCGTCGTCGACCATGACGGCGGGCTCATGCTGGTGTGGCCGATCGGCGACCAGCGAGTACTCGCAGTGCTGTCCGTCGCGACAGTGGAACAGCGGCAGGTCCGCTCGTTCGTCCAGTCGCACGCCGTGCGGCTCGCCGGAGCAGCGACATGAGCGGCCAGACCTTCAAGATCCTCGTCGCAGGGCCATTCGCTGCCGGCAAGACGTCGTTGATCCAATCTGTGTCGCAGACCCAGGTGATTTCGACCGATGTCCTCACGAGCGGCGACGAGTCCGCCGTGAAGTCACACACCACCGTGGCGATGGACTTCGGGACCTACTGCCTCGAAGGCGACGACACTCGTCTGCTGCTGTTCGGAACGCCCGGACAGGCCCGGTTCCGGTTCATGACGAACATCTTGAAAGGCGACGTCGACGTGGTCGTGTTCGTCGTGGACGGCGAGGCGACCGAGACCCATGCCGCAGCCGGCGTGGAACTGCGGGCGCTGCTTCGTGACCTGCGGGTGCCGGCGGTGATCGCCGTGAATCGGTGCGACGACATCACGTTCGCTCGTCGCCTGGCGCGCTCTCTCGGTGCGCTCGACGTCGAAACGGTCGTGCCGTGCCAACTGATCGATCCGGACTCGGGCCGTGAGGTCATTGTCGAAATCCTCCTGACGCTGCTGGCGTCGATGGAGACAACCAAGGTGGAGGTTGCTTGAAATGATGTACCAGACTGAAGCGATGTCAGAGTCGACGGTGATCGACGCACTCGCGATCGACGGCGCGCAGCCGGCATGGATGACGCTGAACGCAGCGCGCGAGATCGCGTTCACCGGCGAAATCGTGTTCGAGTCCGACCCCGACGTGCATGCGTATCTCGACAACGGCGTCGTCTACTACGCCGAACGCGTCACTGATGCCACACTCGGCCGACGGCTCCTCGACGCCGGCGTACTCGACATGATCCAGCTCGAGCGGGGCACCGTACGCGTCGGTGACATCGAACATCTCGGTCGTCTCTTCGATCGTGATTCCTCCGTCGACCGTGACGCCGTCACCGTTCTTGCGGAGAACGCCACCCAGGAACTGATCACCGATCTCGCCAACCGAGCCGTCACCACGGTGAGGGCGACGGCGTACCGCCACCACCCATCCGGTGTGCACCGGTGGTTCGTGGCGCCGACTGACCCGGCTTCAGTGACTCGCCCCGTCGGGGTGATCGCCCAGATCGACAACACCGTGGTCAGCCAACTTCCGGGCTTGCCGTTCGGCTCTGGTGTCGAGGAGCTCACCATCGAGTGGGACGACCAGACGATCGAATGGGACGACGACACCGACGAAGCCGACGACGATGTCGCAGCCAAAGGTGCCGACACGTCACGGCCGGATGTCTGGGAAGTATCCGATGAACCCGACGAGTCTGATGAGGCCACTGAACTGATTGTCGAGGTGTTCGGGTCGCCGCTGGGCGTGCTCGAATTCGCGAACGGTCTGGATGCGTTGAACGCAGCTTCCAACGATGCCTTCGACACCACCAACACTGTCGACCTGCTGGACGACGCCATGCTGTCGACGCTCGAGGTTGTCTTCGACGCTCCAAACGTTACCGTCGACGCCGCGAAGCTCGCCGAGGTCGTCACGGCGGACGCGGTCGAGGGGACCGTCCGCGACGAGTTCACCGTCGTCTGGCCGGATGTTCCCGAGGACGAGGAATCATCCGACGACGAACACGCCCGACTCCCCGAGCCTGCACTGCAGCAAACCGACGTGGTCGAGGCGGCACCGGTGCTCGTGCGTACCGAAGACGGCAACGTTCAGTTCGTCATGCCGCCGCTGACGCTGAGCGATGAGCCGGAGATCGCTGACGCCGACGTGCCGGAGGACGTGGCCGCAGCAGTTCGCAGCGTCATCGCCGCAATCGAAGCGGCTGGGTTCTCCACGCCCTCAGCCGACGCCGGGATGACACCCCGTCCCGATGTCGCGGCGCAACTCACCGACAACGTCGTCATCGAACCGACCGGTCAGATCGACGTGGTTCCTGCGGGATTCAGAGGCTTCTCGCCACCGACGATGGCGACCCGCGCCGAGGTGCTCTACGATCATTCGACGCTTGCTCCGGCATCGATGGCAGGTGGACCGGCCGCTCCAGCGACTGACGACCCGAGCGATCGCAGCTCCGCATTGCGCCGCCTGATCGGCAGTCTGCGGCGCAAGGATCACTGAGCACCTGGTCAGGTTCGTCTGCCGGCTCAGCTCGTGCGGTGGTCGCTGGTTCGACGCTCGCGGAAGAACGTCCGCAGCAGCTCGCCTGCCTGGTCGGCACCCACGCCGCCCGTCACGTCGACGCGGTGGTTCAGTACGTCGCCATCGAGCAGCGCGAAGTGGCTGTTCACGGCGCCTGCCTTGGAGTCGTGAGCGCCGTACACCAGGCGTCCCAATCGAGCGTTCACCGCTGCGCCTGCACACATCGCGCATGGCTCGAGGGTGACGAAGAGCGTGCACTCGTCGAGACGCCATTGGCCCAGCACGTGGGCAGCGTCGCGCATCGCGAGGATTTCGGCGTGCGCAACCGGGTCGTGAGTGAGTTCACGCTCGTTGTGTCGCGCAGCGATGACTTCGCCTCGGTGGACGATGACCGCCCCGACCGGAACATCGTGATGCTCGAGTGCAGCACGGGCCTCGGCGAGCGCCCGCACCATCGGAGCGGCAATCTCGAGGCGGCCGTCGTGCACCGACATGGCGGAGGGAGTGGGATTCGAACCCACGGAAGGTTTCCCTTCACACGCTTTCCAAGCGTGCCGGTTCGGCCGCTCTCGCATCCCTCCCTGGTGTTCCGGTGCAACCGGAACGAGGAAGCAACGACACTAGCCCGACCGTCCCCAATCCGTCGTGGCACGACGCTGTGCCCGATAGCGTCATCGGCTACGAGGTGGTTCGCCGCCGAGTGAGGTGGCGACCGGGTCCTGTGCAATGGACGCCCGTGAATCAGGTCAGGCCCGGAAGGGAGCAGCCTTCATCGGCATCGTCTGTGTGCCGCAGATCGCCTGGTCGTCACCTCAGTCGGCGCCGGCCGACAGCTCACTCGGGGCTCAGGCGGTCGGCGTATCCGACGAGGTCCGGTGACCTGAGTTCGTCGGCGATCGCAGCGAAGGCGGCAGTCGGGCCGTGCCACTTCCAGTCGTCGACCGAGCCGACGTCGACGTCGGTGTCGACCGTGGCGATCTGGCGGAAGAGCAGCGCGTCATCCAGCTGTGCCTGCAACGTGGCCGACAGTTTTGCGGCACCTCGAAGCCCGGATACGTCCCACTGACCGGCGGCGGCAGGAATGTCCTCGATGTGGCCGTAGCGCGCCAGCACAAGTGCGGCGCTCTTGGCGCCCCAACCTGGCAGACCGGGAAACCCATCGGCGGTGTCGCCGACCAGACCGAGATAATCGGGGATCGACTCGGGCCCGACCCCGAACTTGGCCCTCACACCGTCGGCGTCGATGATCTGGCGATTGCGACGGTCGAACTGCACCACCCGCTCACCCCGAACACACTGACCCAGGTCCTTGTCGGCGGTGACGATCAGTACCTGCTCGACTCGCTCGTCGCGTTCTGCCACCAAGGCGGCAGCAGCGAGGGCGTCGTCGGCCTCGTGCTCGACCATCGGCCACACGGTGAACCCGGCAGCGACGAGTGCCCGCTCCATCACGGGGATCTGTTCGAGGATCTCGGGATCCATTCCCGCCGACGTCTTGTAGTCGGCCCACAGGTCGTTTCGGAAGCTCTCGATCGTGTGGTCAGATGCCACACCGATGTGCGTTGCGCCGTCTTCCACCAGCGCAAGCGTGGAGGCGACGACACCCGCCGCCGCGTCGAACGGGCCCCGGTCGCTGTGACGTGACGCCATGCCGAAATGCTGGCGGAACAGCTCGTAGGTGCCGTCGACGAGGTGGACACGCATGCGATGCACGTTACGTCGTCGTCGAGTCCGCTCTGTGCCCGGACTGTGTCAAGTGCGCTTCAGCGAACCCTCAAGATCTGCTCCGCGTCGGTCGATAGATCTCATGCGAAGCAATCCAGTGAGACCTCGAAACCATGACGACACGACGCACCACATCCTCCGACTTCACCACCTCGTCGCCTGAGCTACGGGGTCGATACGTCTCGTGCACAGGTAAGGACGTGCGATGACCGATTACGCCGACACCACACGATCCAGCATCGTCGCTGCGGTGCAGCTGGAGCTGAACCAGTTCAGCAACCAGGTCTCCACCGAGGTGCAACGTCTCCGTGACGAGCTCGCTACCGAGCGCGCCGCCCGGGCGAGGAGCGACGAGACCGTCCGGTCACTGATGCCGGCGATCGAGCAGCAGATTGCCGAGTTCTCCACGCAGACCAAGCGACGTCACGACGAGTTGGATATACGGATCAGTCGAGTTGCCGACGAGGTCAACGTCGGCCTGGCTGCCGCCGTCGAGTCGGCTGCGCGCCCAGTGGTGAAGCAACTCGAACACCGACAGGACCAACTCGAGCAGGACCTTGCTGGAATCGAGCGCAGCGTCCACCAGTTCGACGAGCAGGCCGGCGTCATGGTGCAGCACTTCAACGCGATGACCGAGGCCACCGAGGCCCGATTGGACGAGGTGCCGGGTCAAGTCGCCGAGCAGCTCGACGATCGCCTCGCCTCGGTGTCGATGCGGATCGACGAGGTGTCCGCTCAGGCCGCCCGCCAACAGGCCGAGGCCTCGAACGTGGTGGGCGCTCGCGTCGATCAGGCCGAGGACCGGATCAACGACCGCATCATCACCGCCGAAGCCCGCATCAACGAGACCGTCGGCCAGAAGGTCGCCGACATCGATGCATATGTCGGACGCGTCAGTGCCGGCCTCGACGAGGCCGTCGCCATGCTCAGCGATCGCATCGCCGAAGCCGACGCCCGCTTCGACGAAGCCAACCGCGCCATCGACGCCATGGCAAGTCGGCTCGACAGCGTCGACATCGACGCGATCGATGAGCTCAAGGACCGAGTCTCCGGCGCCGCCGGTGAAGTGGAACTCGTGCGCATCGAGGTCGAACGTTTCCAGAAGTCGATGGCCGACTCGTTGGACAAGACTGTCGGCCGAATCGTGGAGATCGAGACGCAGATGCAAGAACAGCACCTCGACGTCGAGACCGCTGTGCAGCTCGAACGACTCGAGGAAGTCGAGCGGGCGCTCATCTCCCTCGACCCCAGTCAGTTCGTCCGTCGTGACGAGGTCGAGTCTCGCCAGCAGATGACCGAACCCAGCGCATCGACGCCTCTGACCCCGCTGTCCCCGCTCGAGCCGCAGGCCGCGGCAAACCACTGAGATCGAGAGCATCACGATGGCACTTCGCAAACCCCGAGCCGAAGACATGGCCCCGTCCGGAGGCGGCACCGCGACCGCGCTCGCGGAGCCGCCGCAGGCGGGGTTCCAGGGCGAGTCGGCTGCGGAGTGCAACGCGGTCGGCCAAGCGCTGATCGCCGGCGGTCACATCTCGCAGGAGTCATTCGACGCGGTGTCGGAGACCAGCAACGGCGACTTGCTGAAGTTCGCCACGCTGCTGCTCAGCCATCACGGCGTGGGTCGTATCGAACTCGCTGCTGCAGTTGCCGCGGTGTGCCAGGTGCCCGTGGCCGACATCTCGATGGCACAGCTCGACGAGGAGATCGTCACACGGTTCCCCGAGCAGGTCGCTCGAACCCACAAGGTGATGCCGATCGCCGAGGAGAACGGCTCGATCGTGTTGTTCGCTGCCGACCCGTCGCCGTGGCGTCGCCAGCAGGTCGAAGCGGCCACCGGCCAGCGTTTCGTGTGGCAGGCCACCGACGAGAAGACGGTGACCTCGTTCATCGAGCAGATGTACCGCTCGACCGCCGACGTCGACGTGATCGTGGCGGCCTTCACGGCCGAGGACGGTCAGCGCCAGGCGGCCGAGACACTCGCCGAGGTGAGCCTCGACGACCAGGCGCCCGTGGTGCAGCTGGTCGCCAAGATCGTCGGTCAGGCACTCCGAGACCGCAGCTCCGACATCCACATCGAACCGCTCGACGATCGGCTCCGCATCCGGTTCCGCGTCGACGGCAACCTGGTCGAAGCGTTCTCACTGCCGCTGTCTGCCCACAACGCCCTGATCAGCCGACTCAAGATCATGTCGGAGATGAACATCGTCGAGAAGCGTGCGCCCCAGGATGGCCAGTTCTCGACCAAGGTCGACGGCCGCCCGATCGATGTGCGAGTGTCGTCCGTGGCGACGGTGTTCGGCGAGAAGATCGTCATGCGTCTGCTCGACAAGTCGAAGTCGATGGTGAGCCTGGGCCAGCTCGGCATGCCCGCCGAGACCTACAGGACCTATTCCAAGCTGGTACACGCACCGTTCGGCATGGTCATCTGCGCCGGCCCGACGGGCGCCGGCAAGACGACCACCCTGTACGCGACGCTGCTCGAGATCAACTCGACCGGCAAGAACGTCACGACCGTGGAAGATCCGGTGGAGTACGTGTTCCCCGGCATCAACCAGGTGCAGACCAATGTGAAGGCGGGCCTCACGTTCGCCACCGGCCTCAAAGCTCTTCTGCGTCAGGACCCCGACGTGATCCTCGTTGGCGAGATCCGCGACGCCGACACCGCCCGCATCGCCATCCAGTCGGCACTCACCGGTCACTTCGTGCTCTCGTCGCTGCACGGCACCGACGCAGTCGCTGCGCTGCACCGCCTGCTCGACATGGGCATCGAAGCGTTTCTGGTTGCCTCGGCGATCGTGGGCGTGGTGTCGCAGCGTCTTCTGCGCAAGACGTGCGAGAACTGCAAAGAGGCCTACACCCCGGGCGCCGAGGAGTTGGCGGTGTTCCGCCAGCACTCCGGCGGCAGCGACAAGACCGTCTTCTACCACGGCAAGGGCTGCAGCTATTGCAGCAACACCGGCTACCGCGAGCGCATCGGCGTGTACGAGCTGCTGCGCATCACCCCCGAAGTGCGTCGTCTGATCGTCGGGTGGGCCACCACCGAGGAACTTCGTCGTCTGGCAGTTGCTCAAGGTATGCGCACGATGCTCCGAGAAGCAATGCAGATGGTCGAAGACGACGTAACGACCATCCCTGAAGTCGTCCGAACCCTGTTCGCCTACTGAGTACCGAGAGACACGGAGCATCCCATGCCCAAGTTCGCTTACGCTGCCATCGACCCCGCCGGCGCCCCCGTCGAAGGGGTGACCAAGGCCGACACCGTCGGTGCAGCGCGCGCCATCCTGGTCGAACAGAACCTGTTCCCGACGAAGATCGAAGAACGCCGCGGGATGCTCGACTTCGAGCTCACCAAGGAAAAGGTGAAGAAGAAGCACCTGATGCACTTCACGCGTCAGCTCGCAGTGTTCGTCAAGGCCGGCATCCCGATCACCGACGCGCTGATCACGATCGGCGACGAAACCGAAGACGTCGCGCTTCGGCGGGCGCTCAGCAATCTCGTCGACGACCTCCGCAACGGTGGTCTGTTCTCCGCAGCTGCGGCAACCCACCCCGAGGTGTTCCCCGACTACTACGTCGGCATCTTGCAGTCGGCCGAGCTGACAGGACAGTTGGACGACGCCCTCGAGAGCCTGTCCGAGTACCTCGAGCGCGAGATCGACACCCGCGCCAAGGTGGTCTCGGCGCTGTCGTATCCGATGGTGGTCATGGTGATGGCGTTCGTGACCGTGCTCATCCTTGCCGGCTACGTGTTGCCCCAGTTCAAACCGTTGTTCGAGGAACTCGGCGCCGAACTGCCCTTGCCCACGCGCATGATGCTGTTCTTCTCGCGGTTCTTCACCGACCTGTGGTTCATCACCGCCGCGTTCTTGGCGACGATCGTCGGAGCGTTGATGTTCCTGTTCAAGCACCCGACCGGCAGGCTCTGGAAGGAACGTCTCGTCCTCAAGATCCCGGTCATCAAGGGCATCGTCGACTACGCCATCCTCGAACGGTTCTGTCGGATTCTGTCGACGATGATCGCCGCCGGTGTGCCGTTGCCGGAGGGTCTGAAGACCACCACCGACGCCACCAGCAACGTCGTCTACCGAGAACGCCTCGAGGTCGCGCGGGCACAGATGCTCGAAGGCAAGGGCTTCTCGCAGCCGCTGATCGACACCGAACTGTTCCCCGGTGCAGCCCGTCAGATGTTCAGAGTCGGCGAGGAGACCGGCACGCTCGACATGCAGCTGGCCGTCGCAGCCACCTACTTCGACCGTGAACTCGACAGCCGCATCAAGAAGTTCACCACTATGTTCGAGCCGGCGATGATCGTCTTCGTCGGCGTGATCGTCGGGTTCGTCGCCGTGGCGCTCGTGTCGGCGATGTACGGCGTGCTGAATGGGACCAAGTCGCAGATATGAGCAGGCGGCTGCATTACCGAGCGAGGACGAGGTCGACGAAATGCTGACCGACGAAGATCGCCACCACGGTGCCGAGGGCCAGGAACGGCCCGAACGGCACCGCCGTGCGACGCCCTGCGCGATCGACGGCCATCATCGCCACACCGACTACCGCGCCGGCGATGAAGCCGAAGAACAGGCCTGGCAGCACGATGCCTGGGTTCAGCCAACCGAGGTACAGGCCCAACAGTGGCGCCAGGCGCACGTCGCCGTCGCCCATGCCGCCCCTGCTGACTGTGTAGATCAGCCACATGGCCGCAAGCGCAATCGCAGCGCCGAGGGCCATCATCCAGATGCGCTCGGGTTCGTCGATCACGATGGCTGCGATCGCGAGTGCAACGGAGCCGAGGATTATGCCGGTGTAGGTGATTTCGCGGGGCAGGCGTTGGGTCTTCAAATCGATCCAGGTCTGGGCGACCAGCACTGCCATCAAGATGCAGTACGCAGGAATCGCTGCTCGCATGTCGCCGAAGCGGATCGCCATCAGCACGAACAGCGCCACGTTCGTCAACTCGATCACGATCGGGTCGATGCCGATCGGAGCACGACACTGTCGGCACTTCCCGCGCAGTGCCAGCCAGCTGAGCACTGGAACCAGGTCGAGTGGGCCCAGGCGGAGCCCGCACGAACCGCAACGACTTGGCGGCGCGTTCACCGAGCCGCCCTGCGGCACCCGATCCACCACCACCGTCAGGAACGAGCCGATCACGAGACCGGCTGCGACCACCACCACGATCAACAACGAAAAACTCATCACATGTGGCCCTCCAGCACGCCATCGCGGCGTGCGTTGGCCCGAGCGGGAGGTTAGCCAACCATGTCCAGTCCAGATCCGATGCTCGAAGCATTGCTCAAGGCCACCGTCCAATCGGGCGCGTCGGACCTCCCCCTCACCGTGGGTCGGCCCGCAACGGCCCGTCGCGACGGGGTGCTCGTGTCGTTCGAGAA
>JANPKU010000164.1:0-1734 GCA_031426215.1 Actinomycetes bacterium | reverse complement strand
ATCCTGCCCACCCTCTCTGAGGGCGCGAACGGTGTGGGATCCGATGTAGCCGGCACCACCGGTGACGAGAACGCTCATGTCTTGACTATGTCATGCCGCTCCCTGCCGAGCGGACGTCGCTCCCGCTGGGTACTTTTGTGTTGTGCAACGACATCGATCCTTCGAGGGGGCAAGCCGAGCGTGCCGTTCGTTGCTCGGTCTCGTCGTGTGCCTGGCAGTCGCCGGAGGTTCGCAGGTGCTCGCAGCTCCCGACGCTGGCGTCAGCGAAGCGAGCGGTGCTGACGCGTCCGCGGACGCGGCCGAGGTCGGTTCGCTCGACGGTGCCGATCTCGATGTCACCCAGGGTCAGGAGGCCGTCGACGAGTTGGAGGCGTCCGGCACGCTCGAGGAGGTCGCCGGCGAGGCTGGCCTCGAACCCGACGAACTGAAAGAGGTGCTGCTCGAGGATTCGTCGCTGTTCGTCACCGGCTCGGGCTTCGTCGGCTACGCCGACACGCTGGAGGCGGATGCGGAGGCGGAATCGTCGCCGCTCACTGTTGCGGCGCTCACGGCCAACGTCTTCGATTTGAATTCGCGACCGGGGTCGAGCCGTGTGATCTATCTGGATTTCGACGGCCATGCTGCGAATGATCCGGCATGGGCGAATGTCGGGTTTTCCGGTGAGATCAACTCGGCACCGTTCGACATCGACGGCAATCCGGGCTCGTTCTCGGCCGAAGAGCAGGCGCGAATCTACGAGGTGTGGCAGCGAGCCGCCGAGGACTACCGGCCGTTCGACGTCAGCGTCACCACTCGCGATCCTGGAATCGGTGGGTTGCGCCGGTCGTCGCTGATCGATGCGGCGTACGGCCAGCGCGTGGTGATCACGCCGACGAACTTCACCACGCCCACCGTGGTCGGAGTGGCGCTGCTCGACGTGTTCGGATCGAACGCCGATCACGCTGCGTACGTGTTCACCGATGCCGGATACAAGCAGCTGGCGAAGACGATGGGTGAGGCCGTGTCGCACGAGGCGGGCCACACGTTCGGTTTAAATCATGACGGCGGCCCGGCCAGCCCGAACTACTACGACGGCCATGGCCAGTGGGCGCCGATCATGGGACGCCCGACCAGCCCGTCGACACCGGTGACACAGTGGTCGCGAGGAGAGTACGCCGGAGCGACCAATTTCGAGGACGACCTGGGGATCATCGCCCGATCGACCGACTACCGCCCCGACGACTTCGCCGACACGACAGCGGCCGCTACGGTCGTACCGAGCAACTCGGTGACGTCCGGGAGCATCGGACGAACCGGTGATCGTGACGTGTTCGCCGTCGACGTCGCTGATGGCGCGCTGTCGGTGCAGCTCCGCCCGCCGTCGGGCCAGGCCGATTGGTCGAATCTGGCGGCCACGCTCACGGTACGCAACAGCCTCGGTGCCGTGATGGCGTCGGCCGGCCCGTCGTCGGCATCGGGATGGACGGTGAACCTCGCTCCGGTGGTCATGGCGGGCCGATACACCCTCGAGGTCGAACCGGCCGGATGGCTGACGGCGTCGACTGGGTTCACCAGCTACGCGTCGCTCGGTGCGTACGAGGTGGGGGTCAATGCTCCTGCGGGTCAGCCTCCGCCGGCGCCTGGGCCGTCGGCGTTCGCGCCGGTCGAGCCGACGCGGCTCGTCGACACCCGCAACGGGGTCGGCGCGCCTGGACGGATCGGCGCCGGCCGTCAGGTGATCGTGCAGGTGGCCAA
>JANPKU010000163.1:0-29434 GCA_031426215.1 Actinomycetes bacterium | reverse complement strand
CTCCGCCTTGCGGGTGACGAATCCGGTGGAGCGGACCGGATCAGGCTGTCGACGCTGACCGGCGACGACGTGGACGCCGCTGCTCGCTTGCTCTGACGTACGTGGCCGTCAACACCAAGTGAGACTGCGTTCGTTCTAGGCGGATCCGACGGATTCGGGACCGTGGCTTGCGCACTTGGACGGCGGGGATGACACCCGTGTATTACACCTGAACTGAAATGGTGACATCACCATGTCCGCGAATGTTTTGCCAGATCAATCAGTGACGCTCGGTCCTCGACGCAGGCCGGGTCTTGATCATCGGTTGGTCGCATGGCATCTCGGCGCGCAGTCGCGGCGAGTATCGCAGCGCCCGCAAGCGCAGCGATGATCGAGGCCGCGAGGATGCCGATCTTGGCGTCGTCTTGTAGAGCGACGTCGTCGAAGGCCAAGCCGGTGATGAACAACGACACGGTGAAGCCAATGCCGGCGACCGCACCAACGCCCATGATGTGTCCCCATCGGGCATCCTCTGGGAGTCGTCCGAAACCGAGGCGGACCGCCGCCCAGCTGAACAGGGTGACGCCGACAAACTTGCCGACGACGAGCGCCACGGCCACGCCACCCATCACCGCAGATGGCGACGTGACCGAGTCGGCTGAAACGACGATGCCAGCATTGGCGAGCGCGAAGATTGGCACGATGAGGTAGCTCGTCCACGGATGGAGGCCGTCGATCAACCGATCGCACGCGGACACCGACCCGCGTATCAATGTCGCGGTCGCACGAACTTCGTCGGGGCGGATGTCGTTGTCGTTCTCGAGGACGTTCACAAGCTCCTCGGCCTCGAGATCGGATTGGGTCGGTCGGGCTGGGGTCAGCAGGCCCATGACAACGCCAGCGATGGTGGCGTGGATCCCCGATTCATAGACAACGAGCCACAGCGCGAACCCGACGACCGCGATCACCGGCGGATAGACCACCCTCGCCCGGTGCATCAGCGTCACGACAGCAGCGATCGCGACCGCCGCGATCACGAACTCGAACTCGACACGTTCCGTGTAGAAGACCGCGATTACGACAATGGCACCGATGTCATCGACGATCGCCAGAGTCAGCAACAGCACCTTTACGGCGGGTGGTACCCGACTGCCGAGCAGGGCGACGACACCGAGAGCGAACGCTATGTCGGTGGCCATCGGGATGCCCCAGCCTCGGCTGCCTGGTCCTCCGGCGGTGAACGCGAGGAAGATCGCAGCGGGCACGACCATCCCGCCAAGCGCCGCCATCGCCGGAAGCGCAACGGCTCGACGGTCGCGGAGCTCGCCGACCACCAGTTCTCGTTTGATCTCCATCCCGACGACGAAGAAGAACACCGCCATCAACAAGTCATTGACCACGTGGCCGAGATCCTCATCGAACACGTACGACCCGAACTCGAACCTGATACTCGTCGCCCACAGCGACTCATATCCAGCCTTCCAAGGCGAGTTCGCCCACACCAACGCCACGACCGTCGCTGCGACGAGCACGATCCCACCTGCAGCTTCAATGTGGGAGAACCGTACGAACGGTCGCACCGCCCGAGCGAGCGTTGCGTCACCCTGTATGAACGTCGGCTGAGCGCTCGAGATCTGGTTGTTTGTCACTTGGAAAACTCCTCGGGATCGACGGAACCACGTCGACCAGACTTCTCGACACAACCAACGCGCACACTACTTGCGCAGGAGACCCACCGGAGAGGTCATCGAAAACAAGGCGTTCCTCGCCGCCGACTCCTCCGGCATCCACACAGTCGTCGACGTATTCTCAGCGCATCCACAAACACACCCCGACCGAGCCGATTCCCGTCCAGCAGCGACACGATCATTCCATGGCCCGAGCAGGTGACTGAGCCCATGGCCTGTGACGCTCCCCCAGGACCGGTGCGCTGCACTTCGTGTGGTTCTCATCGCCCGGTCAGCAGCCTGGCGACCATCTCATGAATCTGCCGTAATTCCCTGACCAACACCGGAGACCGGGCCCAAGAGGTGATCAACTCGTCCGCCCAACTGGACGAATCTCGCGTGACACTGGAGCGCCGCTTCCGGTCTGAACGCCGCTTGATTTTCCCGACTCGACAACACCCTCGAGGCCCACATATCAAGCGAAGTGTGTGAGGTCGTGACCGCCAGGTCGTGCCCCATAACGCCTCCCGACGATCTCACCATGGCGCGTCACCGGTTGTGGGTTCGATTCCCATCGTCTCCACCACGAAACGCCTGGTAGATCGGTATTTTTCTGGGTGGAACTGGCGGTGCGTAGGACGGTGACCCGATCCGAGCCTCTGCGAGGGCTTCATCGGGCTGGGCCTTCAGCTCGAGGCCTCGTCTGCGCCGGGTACGTCGGGTTGGAATCGGTAGCCGACACCGGCGTCGGTGATGAAGTACTTGGGGCGGGTGTAGTCGGGTTCGAGTTTGCGGCGGATGTGGCCCATGTGGACGCGCAGCAGATTCTGATCGGGTTCGTAGTCCGGTCCCCACACGGCCAGGATGAGCTGTGTGTATGTGACGAGGCGGTGAGGGTGGCGCACCAGGTGGCTGACGATCCCCCACTCGGTCGGCGTGAGGCGAACCTCAGTCTGTGCACCGTGGTCGATTTGCGACTCCGGTCCAACGAACGCGCGGTGTGCGGCCAGGTCGATTGCGAAGTCCGATGTCGACACCACTGCAATATCGGTGCCGGTCTCCGGCGAGCGGCGCAGCGCCGCGCGGACGCGCGCCACCAGTTCGGCCATGCCGAACGGCTTGGTGACGTAGTCGTCGGCGCCGGCCTCCAGTGCGAGAACCTTGGATCGCTCGTCTTCCCGGGCGGTCAGCACGATGATCGGAACGCTCGTCCAGCCGCGAAGTGCTTCGATGACGGAGATGCCGTTCATGCCGGGCAGCCCGAGGTCGAGGAGAACGATGTCGGGTCGATCGTCGGCGATCTGGGACAAGGCGGCCTCACCGCTGCCGGCTTCGGTGACGGTGTAGCCGCGGGCGCGGAAGTTGAGGCTGAGCGCGCGCCGAATCTGGCGTTCGTCGTCGACCACGAGCACGCTGGTCATGGCGGATCGCTTTCGTCCTGCGGGAGCGGACCCTGGGGCAGGATGATCGTCGCCGTGAGTCCACTGCCTGGTGTGTCGTCGAGCGTCAACGAGCCCCCCATCGCATCGACGAAGCCTTGGGCGATCGACAACCCGAGCCCGACACCCTGACCGTCCGGCGTGTCGTCGAAGCGCTGGAATGGCAGGGTCACCTGTGCTCGATGTTCCGGTTTGATGCCGATGCCGCGGTCGACGACCCGAATGTGGACGGTCCGGCCGATCTCCGCTGCCTCGACGATCACGGGTGTCCCGGGTGGGCTGAACCGAAGAGCGTTCGCAACGATGTTCGCGAGGCTCCGTTCGAGCAGTTTTGCATCGCACATCGCGTCGGCGAGTTCGGCCGGGATCTCGACGCAAACGGCGCCGCTCGGGGCGCTGACACTGTGAACGGCGCTCGCAACGATCTCGGCGAGGTCAGCGGGTCGCAGGTCGATGGCGAGTTCGCCGATCTGCAGCCTGCTGGCATCGAGCAGGTTGCCGACCAGTTGGTTCAGTCGGTCGGTCTCCTCGTCGACCGTGAGCAGGGCTTCGGCGGTCTGTTCCGGCGTCCACGCCACGGACGGATCTCGCAGACCCGACACCATGGCTTTGATCGACGCCAAGGGAGTCCGCAGATCATGCGAGACCGCACGCAGGAGCGCCGTTCGTACGATGTCGACATCGGCGAGGGTGGCGGCGTCGGCAGCTTCGGCAGCGAGGTGCTGGTTGTCGATGGCCAACGCCAACTGGTCGGCCAGCGCCCGCATGAGACGTTGGTCATCCGATGAGAGTGACCGGCCGAAGAGCTCGAGCGTGCGCTCTCCGTTGCGTTCCTCCTGGTGCCCGGACGACAACGAGAGCGTGGCCGTCGCGGGCGGGGTCACATCGCCGGACATCGCCACGGTGGTCCACTCACCGTCGTCGAACGAGTCGAGGCGCACGCCGGCGAGCGCGAACGTTGTGTGGATCTCCTCCATGAGCCGCTGCACCGGCTCCGGATCGAGCGCAAGACTGGTCGTCGACCGCACGAGCGCTTCTGCTTCGCGCCGGGCGAGTCGTGCTTCGAACGATCGGCGGGATGCGGTGTCGACCAGCGCGCCCGTCGTCACGGCGACAGCCACGAACACCATCAGGGCGATCAAGTTGTCGGTGTCGCCGATGGACAACGTGTAGTAGGGCTCGACGAAGAACCAGTTGACGAGCAGCGATGCCAGGATGGCCGCCACAGCGCCCACGACTACGCCGCCGAGCGCGGCGATCACGAGCACCATGGCGAGTGCGAGCAGGAGCTCGGTTGAGAGTTCCAGCGTGTCTCGGAATGGGAGCGTCAATGCGATCAGCAGGGGGATTGCGACAGCTGTAAGTAGCCACGCGAATGCCGTTCGCCGCCGGACCGGTTGACGGTTGGCTGATTGCAGGTCGTCGGCTCGTTCGCTGTCACTCCGAGCGATGACGTGCACGTCGACCTCGGGAACAAGCCGCGTCAATCGGGCCACGAACGAGCCGTTGACGAGTTCGTGGAGGCGACTTCGTCGGCTGGCTCCGAGCACGATCTGGGTGGCCTTCTCCTGGCGGGCGAAGGTCGCCATTCCCTCGGCGGTGTTGTGGGCAACGACGTCGTGGACGGTTCCACCGAGTTCGAGGACCAGCTTGCGCTGCGCTGCCAGCGAGTCGTCGTTCTGGCTCGAGAGACCGTCGCTGACCGAGACGTGAACACCGATGAGGTCACCTCCCACGCGTCCGGCCATGCGCGCGGCCCGGCGGATCGCGGCCTCGCCGCTCGGGAAGCCGGTGAGTCCGACGACCACGCGCTCGCGGGTCTCCCACGCCTTGGAGATGCCATGAGCGTCGAGGTAGCTCGTCAGTGATTCCTCGACGCGATCGGCGAGCCACAGGAGTGCGAGTTCCCGCAGTGCCCCGAGGTTGCCGGGTCGGAAGTAGTTGGCGAGTGCCGCATCAACCCGTTCGGCGGGGTAAATGTTGCCGTGCGCCATGCGTCGCCGGATCGCTTCAGGCGCCATGTCGATCAGCTCGAGCTGGTCCGCCTTGCGGACGCGATCGTCGGGCACGGTCTCGCGCTGCTGGGTGCCGGTGATGCGGGAGATGACGTCGTTGAGTGACTCGAGGTGCTGGATGTTGAGCGTCGAGATCACGTCGATGCCTGCGTCGAGCAGTTCCTCGACGTCCTGCCAGCGCTTCTCGTTGCGCGACCCCGGAGCGTTGGTGTGCGCGTACTCGTCGACGAGGACGATCTGCGGTCGACGGGCGAGGATTCCATCGACGTCCATCTCGTGCAGCACCGTGCCGCGGTACATCACCTCCCGTCGCGGCATCACGTCCAGATGGGCGATCTGATCGGCCGTATGTTTGCGTCCGTGCGTCTCGACCAGGCCCACGACGACGTCGGCCCCACGTTCCTTGCGCCGAACGCCTTCGCCCAGCATCTTGTAGGTCTTGCCGACGCCGGGCGACGCACCGAGGTAGATGCGCAGCGATCCTCTGGCCATCGATCAGGAGCCTACGAAGTCGGTGGGTGGAGTCACCCGGTCAGCCCGTCGAGCGCAACGTTGAGCGCGACGACCTGAACCGCCGGTTCACCGAGGACGACCAGCGCGCGGTCAGCGGTGTGGTCGTCGATCAACGCGAGGACGTCGGCTGGGTCGAGTCCCCGCTCGGCGGCGACCCGGTTGGCCTGCAGGCGGGCGTTCGCCACCGAGATGGCGGGGTCGAGGCCCGAGCCCGACGCCGTCACCGCGTCGACCGGCACTGCGACATCGCTCGACAGCCCGTTGAACTCCCTGTAGTCAGCGACCCGCGCTTCGATCGACGTGAGGAAGTCAGGGTTTGTCGGCCCGAGGTTGGAGCCCGAGCTGGCCGAGCCGTCGTAGCCGGCGCCCGCCGATGACGGTCGGGACTGGAAGTACTGCGGTGACGTGAACGACTGTCCCAACAGCTTGCTGCCCACGACCTGCCCGTCGATCTCGATGAGCGAGCCGTTCGCCCTGTCGTTGAACGCGACCTGGCCGATCGCGGTGACGACGAGCGGGTAGACCAGCCCGAGCAGCACGCTGGCCACGACGACCAAGAGCAGGGCCGGACGGAGTTGACGGATGAAGAGTTGCATGTCAGTTCGCTCCCAGTGCGGTGACGATGATGTCGATGAGTTTGATGCCGATGAACGGGGCGATCAGGCCGCCGAGGCCGTAGATCAGCAGGTTTCGGCGCAACACGAGTGCAGCTGCCTCGGCGCGGAACTTGACCCCGCGCAGGGCCAGCGGCACCAACGCCACGATGATCAGCGCATTGAAGATGACCGCCGACAGGATCGCCGACCGTGGGCTCGACAGGTTCATCACGTTGAGCCGGTCGAGTTCCGGCAGCGCGGTTGCGAACATCGCCGGGATGATGGCGAAGTACTTCGCGACGTCGTTGGCGATCGAGAACGTCGTCAGCGAACCGCGGGTCATCAACAGCTGCTTGCCGACCTCGACGATCTCGATCAGCTTCGTGGGGTTGCTGTCGAGGTCGACCATGTTGCCGGCCTCCTTGGCCGCCTGGGTCCCGGTGTTCATCGCCACGCCGACGTCGGCTTGCGCGAGCGCCGGGGCGTCGTTGGTGCCGTCACCGGTCATCGCCACCAGGTTCCCACTCGCCTGCTCGCGTTTGATCAACGCCATCTTGTCCTCGGGAGTGGCTTCGGCGAGGAACCCGTCGACGCCGGCCTCCTCGGCGATCGCTGCTGCGGTCAGGGGGTTGTCACCGGTGATCATGATCGTGCGGATACCCATCGACCGCATCTGGTCGAACCGTTCACGCATCCCGGGCTTCACGGTGTCCTTCAGGCGCACGACGCCGAGCACTCGCCACGGCTCGTCCGCGCCTGCCTTGTCGATCACGACGAGGGGTGTGGCGCCGTCGCGCGACACCTGTTCGACGATTGGGAGCAGCTCGAGGGGGACGCTCGCGTAGTCGCCCTCGTTGGAGACCTCGATGAACCGGCGCACCGAGTCGGCTGCACCCTTGCGAACCAGCCGACCGTTGGGCAGGTCCATGCCGGACATCCGGGTCTGGGCGGTGAACGGCACGAGCGTTGCGCCCTGGTCATCGACGGGAGCTGGTGAGAACTGCTCGATCGCGAGTTGCACGATGGAGCGACCCTCCGGTGTTTCGTCGGCGAGCGACGACACCATGGCCGCCTCGGCGAGCCGTCGTTGCTCGATGTCGTGGACCGGGATGAACTCCGCGGCCTGGCGGGACCCGTAGGTGATGGTGCCGGTCTTGTCGAGCAGCAGGGTCGTGACGTCACCGGCCGCTTCGACAGCGCGGCCCGACATTGCCAGCACGTTGCGCTGCACGAGCCGGTCCATCCCGGCGATGCCGATCGAGGAGAGCAACCCGCCGATGGTGGTCGGGATCAGGCACACCAGCAGGGCGATGAGCACGATGACGCTCTGCTCGGCGCCCGAGTAGATCGCAAACGGTTGCAGTGTGACCACGGCGAGCAGGAAGATCATCGTCAGGCCGGCCAACAGGATCGTCAGGGCGATCTCGTTCGGTGTCTTCTGGCGGTCGGCGCCCTCGACGAGCGCAATCATGCGGTCGAGGAACGTCTCGCCCGGCTTGGCAGTGATCCGCACGACGATCTCGTCACTGAGCACCCGGGTGCCGCCGGTGACCGCCGACCTGTCGCCGCCGGACTCGCGGATCACCGGTGCCGACTCGCCGGTGATGGCGGACTCGTCGACCGTGGCGATGCCCTCGACGATGTCGCCGTCGCCGGGGATGACCTCTCCTGCGGTCACGACACAGAGATCGCCGACCTGCAGTGCGGACGATGCCTTCTCGCTGACGGTTCCGTCGGAGAGGCGGACGTTTGCCGATGTCTCGGCACGGGTCTTGCGCAGCGTTGCCGCTTGCGCCTTGCCGCGCCCTTCGGCCATCGCCTCGGCGAAGTTGGCGAATAGCACCGTGAACCAGAGCCACAGCGACACCAGCCCTGCGAACACGTTCTCCTGGTTGCTGCTGTCGCCGAAGTCCCGGATGAACATCAGCGTCGTGAGGATGGATCCGATCTCGACGATGAACATGACCGGGTTGCGGTACATCGTGCGCGGGTCGAGCTTGCGTAGCGCGTCGACCAGGGCGGAGCCCACGATCGATCGGTCGAAGATCGACGTGGACTCCTTGGTGCGCACCTTCGGTGGGCGGGGAGTTTCGGAGATGATGGTTGCAGTCACGCGATCCTCACAGTGAGAGGTGTTCGAGAATGGGGCCCAGCGACAGCGCGGGGAAGAATGTGAGTCCGGCCACGATGGCGATGACACCAACGACGAGGAACCCGAAGAGCGGCGTGTTGGTCGGCATGGTGCCCGACGTCGCTGGCACCTTGGGCTTGGCGGCCAACGAACCGCCGATCGCCAGCACCGGGATGATCGTGAAGAACCGTGCCATCAGCATCGAGATGCCCTGCGTGGTGGTGTACCACTGAGTGCCGGTGTTCTGGTACGCGAACGCCGAGCCGTTGTTGTTGGCAGTCGACGCGAAGTTGTAGAGCACCTCGGACAAACCGTGAGCGCCCGGCTGGAACGTTGCAGCACTGTCGATCAACACCGACGCCGCCGCGAACGTCAACAACGCGAACGGCATGGCAAACACGTACAGCACCACGAGCTTCATCTCCGGCGCCTGGATCTTCTTGCCCAAGAACTCAGGGGTTCGCCCGACCATCAAGCCGGCGATGAATACCGCAAGCAACGCCATGACCAGCATCCCGCCGAGGCCGACACCGACACCGCCGGGGGAGACCTCGCCGAGCATCATGTGCAGCATTGGGGTGAGTCCGCCGAGCGGGGTGTAGGAGTCGTGCATGCTGTTGACGGCACCGGTCGACGTGCCGGTGGTCGCCGCGGCGAACAGGCCACTCGCGGCCGGACCGAAACGGGTCTCCTTGCCCTCCATGTTGCCACCGGACTGCGACACCGACAGCGACTGGTCGGCGCCACGCGTCGTCAGGCCCGGGTTACCCTGCTGCTCAGCGAGCATCGCGAATCCGCTGAACAGGACCAGGATCGTCGCCATCACCGCGATCAGCACCCGACCTTGGTTTCGGTCGCGGACGAGGCGGCCGAATGCCACGACGAACGAGAACGGAATGAGCAGCATCGCCCAGATCTGCAGGATGTTCGTGAAGCCGTTCGGGTTGGTGAACGGGTGTGCCGAGTTGGCGTTATAGAAGCCACCACCGTTGGTGCCGAGTTCTTTGATCGCCTCCTGCGACGCAACCGGACCGCCGGGAATGAGCTGCTCGGTGATCGCCGTCGAATCTTCGCTCGGGTCGACGGGAGTCTGATCGATCGTGACGGCGGCGGTGTAGCCGCTCAGGTTCTGGACCACACCCTGCGACATCAGAACGACTGCGAAGACAAGGCTCAGCGGCAGCAGGATGCGCAAGAGGGTGCGAACGAGGTCGACCCAGAAGTTTCCGAGATCACGGGTGCCGGTGCGGGTGATGCCGCGGATCAGGGCGATCACGATCACCATGCCTGCCGCGGCTGATACGAAGTTCTGGACGCTGTTGCCGAACATGTTCGTGAGGTGACTGATGCTGATCTCACCTGAGTACCACTGCCAGTTCGTGTTGGTGACGAAGCTGATCGCAGAGTTGAACGAACCCATTGCGCTGACGCCGGGCCGATCCGTCGGGTTGAACGGCAACACGCCCTGCAACCTGAAGATCGCATACAGCAGCAGCACCGACACGAGACTGAACGCCAGCAGCGACGTCGCGTAGACGTTCCAGCGCTGCTCGCGTCTGGCGTCGATGCCACAGATCCGGTAGACCGTGCGCTCGACCGGCGCAAAGAACCGATCGCCTGGCGCCGACCCGTCCGCTCGGGCGCCGTACACGTCGGCCATGTACCGACCGAGGAACGGCACGGTCGCGGCGAGCATCCCGACGAGTGCGAGCGCTTGAACGATCGCTTGCCAGCTCATCAGAACCGCTCCGGGTAGACGAGCACAGCGAACAGGTAGAGCACACCCGCCACTGCGATGCCGAGGGCGATCCAGTTGTCGATCGACGCCGCCGCGATCACGCCGGCACCTCTGCAGTGGATGCAGTGTCGAGCAGGGTTGCGTCCGTTGCGACGTACGGGGAAGTGTCGTCGCGCTGTGTGCCGAACTCGTCGGGTCCGATGATCCGATCGCACCATCTCAGGTACACGACGCACAGGGCGAAGAACGCGATGAGGATGGAGACGAAGATGAGGTCAGCCACGGCGGCCTCGGGCGGAGTGGCTGGCGGTCAACGCGGAATGTGATGAATGCACTCCACCGTTGTAAACCTCATTTCGTGCTTGTCGATCCTCCTTAGCGACATCTTCACGGCTTCACCGCCAGCATTCACGGGTTCTACACGGGGCTCCGCCAAGGGCGTCATCACCGTCAAGACGTGAGCGCTGTGAGATCGGGCAGTGCGATCAGTGAACGATCTGGTGGCGTGATCGTAGCGGCGGGGGGATCCACCCCCTGTAACGTCGCACTTCTGTGAGTGAGCCCAACAAGCATTCGGGCGGTGTGGCGTTGCTGGCGTTCGGCACGTTGGGCATCGTTTTCGGTGACATCGGTACGAGCCCGATCTACGCATTCCGCGAATCTTTTCATCACGCTGAGCTCGAGGTCTCCCAGACCACGGCGTTCGGTGTCGCGTCGGTTGCGTTCTGGGCGCTCGTGATCGTCATCTGCCTCAAGTATCTGGCGACAGTGATGCGGGCCGACAATCACGGCGAGGGCGGGATTCTGGCATTGACGTCGTTGGTGATTCCGCCGGAGGGCCAGACCGTGTCGAGGGTGGCTGCGGGTGTCGTGACACTGGGCGTGTTCGGTACGGCGCTGTTGTATGGCGACGGGCTGATCACGCCGGCGATCTCGGTGCTGTCCGCAGTCGAGGGATTCGAGATCGCTACACCGGCCTTCGAGCGGTGGGTGATTCCGATCGCCGTCGTGATCCTCATCATCCTGTTCGCCATTCAGCGGCGTGGAACTGCTGGTATCTCCAAGGTGTTCAGCCCCGTGATGGTGGTGTGGTTCATCGTGCTCGGCGTCATGGGCATCAACCAGATCAGCAACCAACCCGACGTCCTGAAGGCCGTGTCGCCCACATACGCCATCGATCTGTTCATCGAGCACCCCTGGAAAGCGTTCATCGCACTGGGCTCGATCTTCCTGGTGGTCACCGGCGGCGAGGCTCTGTACGCCGACATGGGCCACTTCGGGCGAATCCCGATCCAGTGGGCCTGGTATTCGCTGGTCCTGCCGGGCCTCGTCCTCAACTATTTCGGTCAGGCTGCGCTTCTCTCGGGTCGGCCTGCCGAAGAAATCGGTGAGCTGTCGCCGTTCTATGCGATGGCGCCTGACTGGGCGATCTGGCCGCTGGCGATCCTGGCGACGTGCGCCACGGTCATCGCATCGCAAGCTCTCATCTCCGGGGCGTTCTCGCTCACCGTTCAAGCCGTACAGCTCGACTATCTGCCGCGCCTGGCCATCTTGCACACATCGGAGCGTCACATCGGCCAGGTGTACGTGCCCCTCGTCAATTGGCTGCTCATGATCGGCTGCGTGGGCCTGGTGGTCGTGTTCCAGACGTCGAGCGCCCTCGCTTCGGCCTACGGCATCGCTGTGACCACCACGATGCTCATCACGACGTTGATCTTCTACCGCTTCGCACGCGACAAATGGCAGTGGTCGGCGGGCAAGGCACTCATGATCCTTACCCCGTTCCTCATCGTGGACGTGGCCTTCCTCTCAGCCAACGTGCCGAAGATCCCAACCGGAGGTTGGTTCCCGCTGGTGGTCGGTCTCGTGCTCGTGCTCCAGATGACCACATGGCGTAAAGGCCGCCAGCTCGTCGCCGCGCGAATCCGGCGTGGAGAGCGCCCCATGAGCGACGTCGCGGACGAGGCGATCGCCGCTCGAGCGGTGCGCGTCGAGGGCGTGGCTGTCTACATGTTCAAAGACGAAGGAGCAGCGCCACCCGCGCTGGAGTCGAACCTGCGCCACAATCGAGTGCTCCATGACACCGTGCTACTCGTGTCCGTGCACACCTCAGACGTACCGCGAGTCGACGCCGGGAACCGAGCAACGGTCACCGACCTCGGCAACGGCATTCAGGTGGTGCGATTGAACTATGGCTTCATGGAGGACCCCGACATCCCGAGTGCGCTGGCCGTCCTTGACTTCGGTGGCGCCGACCTGTCCGACGCGACGTACTTCCTCGGTCGCGAAGCAGTGACATCCGGCAAGGTGCCCGGCATGCACCCCTCGCGTGAGCATTTGTTCGTGCTCCTCAACCGGGGTGCTGCGAGCGCCAGCCGGTTTTTCAAGCTCCCCCCGGAGCAGGTGTTCGAAGTCGGCAGCCACGTCGAGATCTGACGTCCAGCGCAATCCACGCGAAACGCTCGCGACGCCCCGCCGGCTGGTCGCAGTTCACGTGCCGGGGGTCGCCCGGACTACCGCTGCCTTGACGGCGGCAAGCGTGACTCCGCAACGAAGTCGGTGCACTCCTTTGCCTTGGTCGACATCAGCCGAGCTGTTGCACTGTCGTGCTGCCGACGAGTGACCCTGAGGTGGGGAGAAGCAGGCGTGGCACGACGAGAATCGTGCCGTTGCGCACTTGGATGCGGTCGAGAACGTCGATGCCGTCCAGTCGATCAATCCTGTCGGCGCCTGATCCATCGACGTCGATCGCTGAGCCGTTCAGGGTTCGCCACGACGGATTTGTAGATGGATGGGAGACGACGTGATACCGCATGATTGCCTCGAGCACCCGCGTGTTGTTCATCAACGTCGAATACTCGATGCCGATGTCTGCGCCGCTCGACGCGAACGCTTCACCGATCGGCGCAACCAGCACGAATTCATCAAGTTCATCGATCAAGGTGACGAGGCTGCTGCGTTCGAGCGCGACCCCCAACGGCACGAACCGATCCTGCGCGAGCAGTTCGGCGATCCCGGGCAACGACGGTGGTGAGACCGGTACCGTCGATGCTGTGGCGGTCGCGGTTGCGCCCGGCTCGACTGCTGCGGCTGCCGGCGAGCCGGCATCGATCGACGGTAACGATGTACATCCCGTCGCCAGGCCGATGGAGATGAACGCTGCGGCCACGGCGGCGCGGATTGGATTGCGGCAAATCACGAAAGTTCCGCCCGATGCGTCATGGTGTTCTGTTCCCCGCCAGGGGGGAACCCAACCTTCACTTCTCCACCAGCGGAACCGTCCAGACAGCGGCCCGGGAGAGCCCTCGACGTGCAATGGTTGTTTGGTGCCGTGGGAGGTGCAGGATGCAGCGGTTTCGACGCAAGGACAAGTGGGTGGCCGTTGTGGCCGCGCTGTTCATCATCGCGGTCGCTGTGTTCGTGCGCTGGCGCTACGACAGCGGCTCGGCGCTGCCGCCGAAGCTCTCCCAGCTCGACGTGCCGGTCGACGGCTCCAACCCGTTCCGGACGGGTCGCACGTTGGTGATCCCTCACGGTGGGGGCGATGGGTTGTTTCCTGAGAACACGCTGCTCGCGTTCGAGCGGACGCTGGCCATGGGCGCCGACGTCGTCGACGTTGATCTCCGCCTCTCCAAGGACGACGTGCTGGTCGCATTCCACGACTCGACCACCGATCGAATCACCGGGACGGCGGGATCTGTCCGGGCGATGACATTCGGACAACTGAGCAAGCTCGATGCCGGCTGGTCGTTCACCACCGCCGGGAGCGACCCGACATCCGATGAGTCACACCCCTATCGCGGCGAGACCGTCACGATCCCGACCTTTGCATCGGTGCTCGACGAGTTCCCGACAACGTTGCTGTCGGTCGACCTCAAAGATGAGTCCCTCGATATGGTCGAGCCGGTTTGCGAGATACTGCAGGAGCACAGACGTTCCAACGACGTCTTCGTCGGCTCGAACAGCGACCAACAGATCCTCGAGTTCCGCCGGCAGTGCCCGGCCGTGCGTACGAGCGCAATCATGGCCGACGTCTACGCGTCGCGCGACGCTCGCGCCATAAATGACGCGAGTTTCCGTCCGGCTGTGACTGTCGATCAGCCCCCGTTTCGCCGCGACGGTCGACAACTCGTCGACGCCGCATCGCTCGCATGGGCGCACCAGCACGGCGTCGCGATCCTGACGTGGGTGGTGAACGACGTCGACGACATGAAGTTGCTCGTTGACCTCGGCGTGGACGGCATCTACACCTCCTACCCGGATCGACTGCTCCGAATCCTGGGCCGGTGCACAGGCGAGTGCTGACGGAAACGGGCCACTGTAGAAATCTCCCCGCGAACGTATGAAGGATCAGCTGTCACGGCGCAGGACCGCGTGAGTGAATCGCTGGGTGCTGCCCCACGGTGTCACGTGGTCGGCTTCGAACGAATCGATCAGCGCGAACCCGGCGAAAATATCGCTGAGGGTCGCGGCGTCGTGTCGTACCACTGGGAGCCCGCTGCACTGCTCGGGCCCATCGGGTGCGAAGGTGGCGATAACGAGATGCCCTCCGATCCGAACGGCACGTCGCACCGATTCGGCGTAGGCCTGCTGGTCGTCGTCGTCGACGAGAAAGTGAAACACCGCCCGGTCGTGCCAGGTGTCGACCTGCTCGTTCGGTTGCCACGTGCGTACGTCGGCCACCTCGTAGGAGATCGTCTCGATGCCTTGTTGTTGCGCGCGCAGCACGGCGAGAGCGGCCGACGACACGTCGACGGCAACCACCTCGAAGCCGGCTGCGGCGAGTTCGCCGACCAGCGGAGTGGTGCCGGCGCCGACGACGGCGATACGAGCTGGGGGCACCGTCACGCGGCGCACCAGATCGAATCAGGGTTCGGTCGACCGCTGGTACCAACTCACCTCGTCGGAACGCTTCGTCGACCAGACCGCGTCCCAGTGCTGCTGATCGGTTGTCATTGCTTGAACATAGGTCTCGAGCGCCGACCGCGCGTGAACGTTCGAGAAATCCATGCGAGGCCGTCGTATCGCGGCGCAATGGATGGAAGACTCCTCGTGATGAGCCGGATCGATCTGCTGGATGCCTCGACAGCGCCGATCTCGGCACAGTCGTACTTCGAGGATGGCGATCCCGGCCCGATCGTCGCCGCGCTTGCCAACGTGCCAGAACTTCTCGGCCCGACCCTCGGGTTCGTCGGCGCTGCACTCGGCGACGGGGCGGTGAGCACCCGTCACAAGGAGTTCGCCATCTTGCGGACGTCGGCGCTGCAGGGATGCCAGTACTGCATCCACGCTCACACCGCAGTCGCCCTCGACGTTGGGCTCAGCTCGGACGAGGTCCGCGCGTTGCGTGGTGAGATGCCGATCGAAGACGCGTTCGGCGATGATGGGGAGCGCCGCCTGATCCGCTGGATCGACGCCATGGCGGGAGCGACCGGTCCCATACCAGCGACCGTGTGGGACGACGTCCGCGCAGATTTCGCCGAGCATCTCCTCGTCGAACTCAGCATCACGATCGGAGCGACGTTGTTCCTCAACCGTTTTGCCACGGGGTTCGAACTGCCCACCTCTGTGGCCACTGCCGAACGACTCGAAGAAGCAGGGATGCGATGAGCGACACCGCAACGGTTGTGGGCGAGGAGTCGGATCTCCAGGGCGTCCACCCAGTCACTGAGGCGATCGCCGATGGTGTGCTTCCTGGACGGATCTGGCTGTACACCAACTACAACTGCAACCTCTCCTGCTCGTACTGCCTGACCGAGAGTTCCCCGCGCAGCGAGCGGCGTGAACTCGCACCGGCAACGATGATCGAGGTCGCGAAGCAAGGGCGGGCACTGGGATTCACCGGGCTCGGCGTCACCGGGGGCGAACCGTTCCTTCTCCCGTGGTTGCCCGAGACGATCATCACGATGGCGTCCGAATTGCCGGTCATCCTGTTGACCAATGCAACGCTCTTCGTCGGCGAGCGTCTCGAGCGAGCCGCGATGCTTGCAGGACACGATGTGTCCATCCAGATCTCGCTCGACTCGCATGTCGCAGACATCAACGACATGGCGCGCGGCCCCGACAACTTCGACAAGGTCGTAGAAGCGGTGCCTCGCCTGATCGCCCGGGGCGTTCACGTACGCATCGCCACGACCACGACGTGGTCAGTCGACGACGTGCGACTCAAGCCGCTCCGGCAACTGGTCACGTCGATGGGGGTCGCCCCTGAAGATCACCTTGTCCGTCCGATCGTCCGCCGCGGCCGCGCCGACGAACTCTCCCTCGGGGTCGAGGCGCGTCCGGTCGACATCCCGAGCGAACTCACGATCACCGCTGACGGCGCGTTCTGGGGCAGCTTCGGGCCGACCGTCCGCAGCGGACGACTCGACACCGACTTGCTGCTGACCCGCAAGGTGCTGCCCCTCGTCGAGCCGGCGGAGGTACTCGTCGGACTCCTGCGCGGCATGCCGGCGGGCAACGACGCGCGACTCGGTATTCGTTGAGCGTGAACACCACCGTGGCCGGTCGGCCACGTTCAACTCAACTGATCACGAGCGCCTGCGCAGCGACTCGCAAACGAGAGCCGTCGAGCGCGTGATGTGCGGCGATCCGCAAGTCGTCAATCGTGTCGAGGTCGTGCGCCAACGGGAGCATCCGTACCTGGTGTTGCAGCCGATGCAGCCGCGACAGCTGTGCGAGCCCGGTCGACGACGTGCTCATCGGGATGTCCGCGAAGACCGCCGGATTGACACGGTGCAGGCCGATCGCCCAGTAACCACCGTCGACGGCGAGGCCCATCACGTCGAAGCCGCTACGCAGGGCCGAGACGCCGTCGGCGAGAGCGGGCACCGCTCCTGGAGTTTCCATACCGACGATGATCCCTGGGCCGAGGTCGTCGAAGGCGTTGCTCAGCCGGCTCGCCAGCCCCGAGCCGCGTTGGGGCACGACGCGGTACCCGGGACGGGTCCATGCGGTCGGGTCGCCGTCGAAGAGGAGCACGCGATCGACGCCGTTCAAGCCCGCGACGACGGCGTCGACAGCATCGAGCGTGTCGAGCAGGGCCGCAGCAGCGACGTCAGCGGCCTGTTGGGGACTGCACGGCGGACACAGGCGGGTCTTGACGAAACCTTCTCGGGGTTCTTTCGCAATGATGGTGAGGTGCATGCTCACCAGTACGTCGACGGTTCGTCATGCAGGAGCCGACTCATGTCCTTGACGGCGCGCAGCGTGCCCCGAACGGTGCCGGTGACCTTCGATCGGCCGGCACGCTCGTGGTAGGCCACCGGAACGTCGACGATGGTCCACCCTGCGTGCGACGCACGCAACACCATCTCGAGCGGCCAGCCCGAGCGGCGATCGCGGATTCCCAGTTCCACCAGATCGTGGCGTCGCGCGGCGCGCATCGGTCCGATGTCGGCGATGGCGAGCTTCGTGCGACGTCGCACCTCGGCCGCGAGGACCCGGTTGGCGATGCGCGCATGGATTGGCCACGCGCCGCGTCGGGCGATCCGCTCTCCGATCACGAGGTCGGCATCGCCGCGTTCGAGGATGCCGACGAGCATCGGGAGTGCGGCCGGATCGAGCGATGCATCACAGTCCATGAAGCAGACCACGTCGTCGGTCGCTGCCTGGAGACCCGCCCAGCACGCCGATCCAAATCCGCGGACCGGCTCGCTGACCACGATCGCTCCCGCCGCCCGAGCAATGCTGGCGGTGGCGTCGCTCGAGCCGTTGTCGACCACGATCGCCCGGTAGCCGACGGGCATGCGTTCGAGCACCCAACCGATCGCGGCGGCCTCGTCGAGTGCGGGCAGGATCACGTCAGGCATCGAAGACCACCAGGATGCTCGAACGAGGAGTCGACGTGCACGTTCTCGTGACCGGAGGAGCCGGGTTCATCGGCTCGCACGTGGTCGACGAACTCCTCGACGGCGGCCACTCCGTCCGCGTCGTCGACGACCTCGATCCGGCGGCGCACGAAGGGCTTCCGGCCGGTCTCGACTCTCGGGCGCAGTACGTGTGGGCCGACGTTCGGGATCCTGACATCTGGTCCGAAGTGCTCGTCGACATCGATGCAGTGTGCCACCAGGCGTCGAAGGTGGGATTGGGCGTGGACTTCGCGGACGTCGCGGAATACGTCTCGCGCAACGACCTCGGCACGGCGCGATTGCTGCGTGCGCTTCACGAGGTTTCGTTCACGGGTCGCGTCGTGCTCGCATCGAGCATGGTCGTGTACGGCGAGGGTCGATACCGCTGTGCGTCGCATGGCATCGTCCGTCCAGGGCCGCGTCGGCGCGAGGATCTCGACGCCGGGTACTTCGATCCTCCGTGTCCGACGTGCGGCGCCGTGCTCGTGGCCGAATCGGTCCCAGAAGATCACTGGCTGGATCCTCGCAACGTGTATGCGGCGACCAAACTCGCACAGGAGCATCTCTGTTCGGCCTACGAGCGCGAGCATCCGGGTGTCGTCGTGACGGCCTTGCGCTACCACAACGTGTACGGCCCGAGGATGCCGAAGGACACGCCGTACGCCGGTGTTGCCAGCCTGTTCCGCAGTGCCTACGAACGCGGTGAAGCTCCGAGGGTGTTCGAGGATGGTGGCCAGATGCGCGACTTCGTCCACGTACGCGACGTGGCGCACGCCAACGTGCTCGCGCTGGCGCATCCCGACGGGGTGTCCGGTGCGTTGAACGTGTGCAGCGGCACCCCCCGGTCGGTGCTGGACATGGCCGAGGCGTTGCGTCCCGACGGAGCGCCTCGACCGACGGTGGTCGGTGGATACCGGCTGGGCGACATCCGGCACGTCTTCGCCAGCCCCCAGCGGGCGATCGACCTTCTGGGTTTTCGCGCCGCTGTCGCGTTCGACGACGGCATGGCCGAGTTCCGGCATTCTCCGTTGCGCTCGACGATCGGTCCGCGACCGGCCGAACTGCGCTGATCGGGCTACCACTTCGACACCAAGGCTGCTTGCAGCACGATCGCTGAGCCGGCCTGCACAGCGACCAGTGCGGCACGCACGCGCGGCCGGCCGGTGAGCGCAGGAACCCCGGCGGCAACGATCAGCCAGGGGTAGAAGAGGAGCCAAATCCGCTCGACCTCGGCGCGTGTGTACTGCGACAGATGCGAGGCGAGCAGCGCCAGTGCGGCTCCGACCACGAGTGGCCAGACGGCCGGTGGTGGCTTGCGGTGCCGCCAGAACTCGACAAGCCCGGCGAAGCCGATCGGACCGACGGCGATCAGCGCCACCGCAAGGTTGGCGATCATGAAGTAGCCGAATGGTCGGAACTGCGCCGTTCCTGCCCAGTACTGGCGTTGGGTCTCGCGGGCGCCCTCGAGCCACCAGAACCCGAGGCCGAGGAACACAGCGGTGACCGCGGTTGTTGCCGCGACCACGCCCGCCGCGGCGGGAATGACACCGGCTCGACCTCGGCGCCATGCCACCACAGTTGGCACCACGAGCATGATGCTGAAGGTGGCTCCGCCGTAGGTCATGAACAGCAGGGCGCCGAGCAACAGTCCCGACAACCCGCCCCACGCAACGGCGGTTCGCCCGCTCGATCGGAGCCCGAGCAGACACGTCGTCACCGCCCACGCGCCGCATGCAGCGAACACTGCGTCGGCTGACGTCATCATCCACAGCGCGTACGGGCTGAACGCGAGCAGTGGGGCGACGCGACGAATCCAGGCGTCGTCGGCGACGATGCCGATCGCCGTCAGCACGGCCACCGGTAGGAGCATCGTCCCTGCCAGCGACAGCGCGACGACCGGCCAGGGGCCGACGAGACCGATGGCATCGAAGCCGTCGAGGATCAACAGGAAACCGGGAGGATGACCACGCACGTGGACCGAGTAGCGGTCGATGTCGGCGACGAAGTTGCGAACGAACTCGCGAGCGCCCGGCACGATGTCGAGGTTGGTGAGGTATTCGGTCTCGTGGTCAGCGCCGCGCAGGATCCCGTCACGGCCGTCCGTGAGCGCCAGGAACACGGCGAAGGCGCCTGCGGCCAGTGCCGTCACGCCGATCACGGCGCGGATCGACCAGACCGACCAGCGGCGTGTCCAGATGCACCACACCACGGCCGCCGCCACCATGCCGGCACCGACGACGCCCCAACTGAATCGCCAGTCCCAGCCATCGCGTAGGTTCTGTCCCACCAGAGGCGCGGCCCCGAGGAACACCTCGGGGCTGTCGCGTTGGAGTTGGCGCCCGAAGTGGACGCTGACGGCGATGAGCGCAGCGGCCAACAGCCACGGGAGCACCCTGCCGATCGACCGGCGACCAACCACGATGATCAGTCGGTGGGCTCGTCGAGCGACGCATGGCGCGCAGCTCGATCGAGGAGCAGGACGGCCAGGCCGAACCCGCCCCAGAGTGCTGCGTTCGAGGCGGTGGAGATCAATTGGATCGAGCCGTCTTCACGGACGTAGTCGAACGTACGGGTGGCGAAGACGACGAGCGCCAGCGCGACGAGTCCGATTCCGGCCACACGCGCCGCCCACAGTTGTTTCACGGCGAGGATCAGTAGCACCCCGCAGGCGATCGTCAGGAGCGCCCACATCGGGTTGAACCACAACCACTTGAGCTCCCAGCGCCGCACCAGTTTTCCGTCAGCATCGACGAACCCGGCGTCGGAGCCGAGCAGTGCGACCTGCGCTCCGGCGAACGACACGGATCGGGCGACGATCAAACCGGCGACGCCGATGACGGTCGTGATCACACCGATGCCCATCAGTGCCCGGCGCGCATCGGACCGGCCCCGACGCAACACCCCATCGACTCCGAAATGAGCGCCCGAATCCGACGCCCACAACATGATGTGTGCCACGAACATCAAGATGTAGGCCCACGACCATTCGTCGGCGCGGTCGTAATAGATGACCGACAACATGATCGGAATCGTCATTGCTGCGCCCAGAAGCGCAACGATCTTGGTCCGGTATCCGACGAGCAGAAGGGCCGCGAGGATCGATTCGACGATGATCTTGAACCATCCGAAGAACTGGAAGTTCGGCAGGATGATCTCTTCGGTGACCCACGTGAACGGCGCGAACGGGGAGTTCCGGGTGACCGACTCGGAGTACTTGTACAGGCCTCCGCCGCTCGACTCGCCGAAGTCGTTGGGAACCTTCCAGTGCAAGTTGGCGAGCCAGAGCAGCCCGACGCTGATGCGAGCCAGGCCGAGCGCTGGACCGCGCAGCCGCACATCGAGGTCGGACACGCGCCGGGTGATTGGTTCCACGACGGAGAGCTTCTCACGGCTCCGGCGCCGGTCGGACCACTTTCTCGTATGTTTCGCCGCGCCAGGCTTGTCGTGGCCGGGAGTGGATTACCGTTGCCATGTGGCAGTGACGTCGAATGAGCCGGCGGACGTCGGGCACGATCAGCTCGACGCTCAGCCGGACGATGGTGTCGCCGAAGCGGTCGAAGCTGTAGGCCCACGTCGTTCGACGGTCATGATCCGGCGAGTGCTGCTCGTTGCCTATGGGGTCGCATACCTCGCCTGGTTCGTGGAGTACGGGGTGATCATCGACCGCGTGTCGGTGGTGCTGTCGGTCACGGTGTTCCTGCTGATCGGCCACATCGGCAAGCCGTGGCGCGACTGGTTGTTCCTACCGTTCGGACTGCTGCTGTATGCGACGATGTGGTTCGCGTACGACGAGACCCGCGGCGCCGCCGATCGCATCGGACTTCCTCTGCAGGTCGAGAGCGTCCGCAACATTGACCGGTTCCTGTTCTTCGGTACCGACCCGACGGTCTGGCTGCAGCGCAACTTCCATCGCGACAACGTCGGCGCTCAGGACGTGATCGCGTCGATTGCGTACTTCTCCCACTTCATCGTGCCCGTGGCGGCGATCGCGCTGCTGTGGATCAACAACCGGGCGCTGTGGGCGCGATTCATGCGGCGCTTTGCGACCGTGCTCGCGATCGCCTGTGCGATGTTCGTGCTGCTCCCCACGGCTCCGCCGTGGATGGCAGCGGGCGGCGACCGGCGTATCCGCCTCGACGCACTTCCGCCGCTCGAACGCAGCGCAGGACGGGGTTGGACCTCCCTCGGATTCGATGGGTTCGTGCACGTCTGGATCAGCGGTCGCGACTGGTCGAATCCAGTTGCAGCGATGCCTTCGCTGCACGCCGGCTTCTCGCTGTTCGTCGTGATGTTCTTCTGGCCGATGGTGCAGCGTCGTTCGCTGCGCGTCGCGATGGCGATGTATCCGATCGTGATGGGTTGGGCGTTGGTGTACCTTGCCGAGCACTACGTGATCGACGTGCTTGCGGGCTGGGCGGTCGTGTTGTTCTCGTTCTGGATGTGGGCGAAAGCCGAACACCGGTGGGATCAACGACGAAGCGAACGCAAGCGCGACGCAACCGAGACGATGGAGTTGATCAGATGAACGGACCGAAGGCTGAATGGGGGGTGTTCGGAGGCTCGGGCTTCTACGACTTTCTCGACGACACCTACGGCTTCGACGTGGTCGACGTCGACACGCCCTACGGACCGCCCGCCAGCCCAGTCACCATCGGCGGGATCGGTGGCCACCGGGTCGCGTTCATCGCTCGTCACGGTCCACATCACGAGTTCGTCGCTCACCGAGTCCCGTTCCGAGCCAACATGTGGGCGATGCACTCTCTCGGCGTGCACAGCGTGATCGCGCCGTGTTCGGTCGGGTCGCTGCAGCCCGACATCCATCCGGGCCAGTTCGTGATCGTAGACCAGCTGGTCGATCGCACCTGGGGCCGCCTCGACACATTCCACGACATCGGTGGCCCAGGACCACGTGGGCCCGGGGACGGGGGTGTCCACCACCAGACGTTCGCCGAGCCATACGACGCCGCGCTGCGCGCGGAGCTCGCGTCAGCGGCCCAGACGATCGGTGTCGAAGTCGTCGACGGCGGGACGATGGTGGTCATCAACGGCCCCCGCTTCTCGACGCGCGCCGAGAGCCGTTGGTTTCGTGACATGGGTTGGCACGTCGTCAACATGACCGGATACCCCGAAGCGGTGCTCGCCGCGGAGTTGGGGCTGCGATATGCGACCGTCGCGCTGGTGACCGACTACGACGCCGGCGTCGACGGTCAGGCCCCCGTCACGATGGAGCACGTCTTCGAGACGATGCGAGTCAACGTCGCCCACGTACGCAAGATGGTGGTCGAGACGATCACTCGCTCGGCGGTCGAGTGAGGCGACCATGATCGAAGTCGTCGACTGGGAACCGGCGGCACACGCGACCGACCTGGCGTCGTTCCTGCGGCACAACCCGGCAACCTCGACGTTGGTTGCGCTTCGACAGGGCACCGCCGACATCAGCGAGGAGATGATGCGCCGCTGCAGTGGCGTCACCTGCACCGAGATGCGTGTGGACGGCACGGTCGAAGCGTTGCAACGGCACGCGCTCGTGGTGGTCGAACTCCGTACGTCCGATGATGCCGGCCTCCGTCGGGCGATTGTCCACCACGGTGTGCAGTACGTAGAACGCGGTGGGTCGATGCTGATCGTCCACGACGATGCCTTGCCGAGCGACTGCGGTCTCGGTTCGCCCGACTTGCGCGAAGCCGCACGTTTCACAGTCGCCGATCGAGATGCGACCGTGTTCCGACGCGGCCAGCGGACCACCGTGCATGACCTGTTGTTCGAGGCGCGGTCAATCATCCGTCGCGTGGACCCCACCGTCCTGCGCGATCGTCTCGGTCAGCCCGACCCGCCACTCGTCGTCGACACCCGCACCCCCACGGATCGGTCCCGGTTCGGTGTGATCGATCCTTCGATCCACGTACCCCGAACGGTGCTCGAATGGCATCTCGATCCAGCGAACGGCTATCTGCACCCATCCGTCAGGTCGTTCGACCAGCCGATCGTTGTCGTCTGCAATGGTGGCTACAGCTCATCGATCGGCGCGGCCAACCTCACGCGACTCGGCTACACCGACGTGGCCGATCTGATCGGTGGATTCCACGCCTGGTGCACCCATGGACTGCCCGTCCACAGCCCCGATCACTCACACCTCGATTGGTGACTCACTGCCGTCGGCTGCATGCGCTACGCGCCATTCTTGCGTGATCGCTCATCCGCGAGCGCGTCGCTCTGAGTTGCTGGTTCTGTGTGAGCGTGGGGACCAACCGGGGCCGTAACCATCGGTGATAGCATATGGTCATGGCGCGTCGTGAAGTCCTCGTCCAACTCGACGACGACCTCGTCGCGCGACTGGACGAGCTCGCAGCGCAACTCGGAACGAACCGGTCCGAACTGCTGCGTAGAGGCGCCACAGCAGTGATCACCGCCGAAGAACTCGCAACAGCTGACCGAGAGCTCGTCGCCGGCTACCAGCGTCAGCCACCCGACCCTGCACTCGTACAGTCGGCGCGCCGCCTCGCGGCGCGGACTGCGCCAGCGTGGTAGCCCGTAACGACATCATGTGGGCCGACCTCGGGCCTCCCGCGGGACGCCGACCCGTCTGCGTCCTCACCCGCGATGCCGCCATCGCAGTGTTGAGTTCGGTCACGTGCGCACCGATCACCCGGACGATCCGTGGCATCGGCACCGAGGTCGAGGTCGGTCCCGATCAGGGTTTGCCCGAACGCTGCGTCATCAACTGCGACAACATCATCACCGTCCCGATCGAAGATCTCGACCATGAACCAGTCGGACGACTCGACGAGGTCACACGGGCAGCACTCGACATCGCTCTGAGATTCGCGTTGGACATCGTCTACTGAGGGTCCTCGAAGCCGGCGCCCCGGCTCCCGACCCAATTCGCGTCGGTGAAAGGCATCGACCTGCCGTGAACCTGTGTGTCGGGCCGAGCAGGCCGTCGAACCAACGCTTCGCTACGGTTCGGCCGTGCTCCGACGCTCGCTTTCCACGGCTCTCCTCTTGTCCCTTGCCGGCGCAGCGGTCGCGTGCTCGTCGGACGGCTCTCCGCCGGCCGCCACCGCGCCGAACGAGGCCGCGCCCAATACCACCACAGCGGGTGACGCAACGTCGCCGATCGAGTCGGCTCCCGACTCGACATCGGTGCCCCCACCTTCGGAGCCAGTTGACACCGAGCCGCCCGCGACCGAGCCTCCTGCGACCGAGCCGGCTGCACCGGCCGTCGAGTTCGAGTTGTTGACCTACAACGTCGCAGGGCTGCCCGCAGCGTTGTCGGGCAGCGAGCCCGACATCAACATGCCACTGATCGGCGAACGCCTGAACAACTACGACATCGTGCTGGTGCAGGAGTCGTGGCTCACCTTCGACGAGCCCGACGCGCCAGCATCCACGTACCACCAGATCCTGCTCGACGCGTCCCAGCATCTGTTTGCATCGGAGTCCCTCGAGCAACCGTTCGGAACCGACCCGGATCGTCCGACTGCGCAATTGAGTGACGGACTCAACCGGTTCAGCAACTTCGAGATCGGCGAGGTCGAACGGATTCGATGGAACCAGTGCGGCGACGCTTCCGCTGACTGCCTGTCACTCAAGGGCTTCTCGGTGTCGAGGGTCGACATCGGCGGCGCTGACGTCGTTCTCTACAACCTGCATCTCGACGCCGGTCGGGAAGACTTCGCTGTACGCGCCGACAACGTCGCACAGTTGATCGCCCACATCGAAGCCAACGCAGCAGGTCGAGCCGTGATCGTCGGCGGCGACTTCAACCTTCGCCTCGACCGCGACCCCGACAAAGACCAGTTTGCAAATCTTCTCGCGTCCGCTGGCCTCACCGACGTGTGCACCGAACTCGCCTGCCCCGAACCCAATCGCATCGACAAGGTGCTCTACCGCTCCTCCGACGACATCGAGATCGCTGCACTTCAGTGGCGAAACGAATCCGGGCAGTTCACACGTGACGACGGCGTTCCGCTCAGCGACCACGACCCGGTCGCCGTGGCCTTTTCCGTTGAGAGCACCGACTGACGATCGACACCGCCAAGCAACAGAAGCGTTGCCTCAGTCGGTCGGCATTCGATCGGTCTCGTAAGCCCACATTGCCAACTCGACGCGGTTGCGAGCGCCGAGCTTGCTCATCAGGCTGGCGAGGTGGGTCTTCACGGTGCTGAGGCTGATGTGGAGGTCACCGGCGATCTCGGCGTTGGTGCGGCCGCGAGCGACGGTGACGAGCACCTCCTCCTCCCGCTCGGTGAGCGGGTCGATCGGCTGCGCCGCCTGTTCCCTGGTGGACGCGCGGAGTTCGGAGAAGGCGGACAGCAACCGGGCCGTGACGCTCGGAGCGATGAGGGCGTCTCCCGCGGCCGCGGATCGCACCGCCTGAGCGAGGAGCTCGGGGCCGGCGTCCTTGAGGAGAAAACCGCGGGCTCCCGCCTTGAGTGCACCGTGGACGTATTCGTCCAGGTCGAACGTGGTGATGACGATGACGGCAAGCGGGTCGGCGACGTCGGGTCCGGCGAGTCGACGGGTGACCTCGATGCCGTCGTACTCGGGCATCCGGATGTCGAAGAGGCACACGTCGGGGCGCAGACGGCGAGCGAGCTCGAGGGCGTCGCGTCCGTCGACCGCCTCGCCCACGACTTCGATGTCGGGCTGGGCGTCGAGGATCATGCGCAGTCCGGTGCGCACGATGTCCTGGTCGTCGGCGATCAGGACGCGGATGGTCATGTTGTCGCCGCCTGACGGGGCAGAGTGGCTTCGACGGTCCAGCCACCGGTGGCGCTCGGGCCGGCGTCAAACGTGCCGCCGAGGAGCTTGGCACGCTCGGCCATGCCGATGAGTCCGAACCCCGGTGCGGAGGGCGTTGACGCGCCGCCGCCCTCCCCGTCGTCGACGACCGTGAGCCGGACGAGGTCCGCGCCGCCGTCGACACGCACCTGCACCTCCGACGCTCGTCGAGCGTGACGCAGGGCGTTGGTGACCGCTTCCTGTGCGAGACGAAAGCAGGCGGCGTCGACCGACGGACGAAGTTCATCGACCTCGCCCGCCAAGGTCACGCTCACTCGGGGTCCTGATCCCTCGCCTAGACGCTCGAGCCGACGCAGGTCGCGCACGCCTTGCTGCGGCCGGAGATCGGCCTTATCGGCTCGGCGCAGTGAGCCGACCATCGATCGCATTTCCTCGAGGGCGCTACTCGCCTCCTGCTCGATCACCCACAGCGCTTCGACCGCAGCCTCGGGTCGGGTGGCAGCAACGACCCGACCGGCCTGGGCCTGCACGGCGATGGCGGAGACGTGGTGGGCGACAGTGTCGTGGAGCTCGCGCGCCAACTCCTCTCGCTCACGCGACCGCACACCGGCGATCTCCTCGGTTCGCAGCTCGCTCGAGTATCGAACGGCGAACCCGATGGCGCAGGCAAGCAGGATCACGACGGCACCGCCGATCGTGTCGCCGACCGGATCGCCGGCAACTGCCGTGAGGATCACCGGAACCGACATGACCAGGAGACCGACGCCGACCTCGCGTCCCGAAGCCCAACGTGCGAGTGCGTAGGGCAGCAACAGCAGGAAGACGCCGGTGTTGAGCCCTTCCCAGTCCACCCCTCGCACGAGCGACACCACTTCGACGGCACTCATCGTCCCGAACGCAAGAGCGACCACCGCCAGGGGATGAACACGGCGCCACGGCAACAGGCACGCGGCGCCAACGGTCACGACCAGCGAGACAACGCTCCAGACCAGTTGCTCCCTGGCAAACGTCTCGATCGTTGCTGCCCCCACTGCGACCGCCACGAGCAACCAGTCGGCCCGGGCGGGTCCGGGTGGATCTGCCGCCCGTGGTTCGGACCAGTACCGACGGCTCGTGTCCAAGACCACGGAGCAAGCGTACGCAATCCGAGTGTCGAGCGGATCGGCCGAAAGAACGATCCACGCACCGGCCGATCAGACGGTGTGCAAGTGGCCGGACTCCTGATGTGCCGCCGGCGCAGGATCCGCAGGATGGGGGCCATGCCGACCCCTCCGCTCGACGAACAGGAATGGACACCCACATCATGATCACCGTCTCAGGACTCACCAAGCACTACGGCGACCGCATCGCCGTCCACGAAATGAGCTTCGATGTCGCGGCCGGACGAGTCACCGGATTCGTCGGCCCGAACGGCGCCGGTAAGTCGACGACGATGCGGATGATGGTCGGGCTCACGCGTCCCGACCACGGCGACGTTCGCTATCACGGCGTTCCGTACACGCGACTTCTGCGGCCCGCACGCATCGTCGGCTCGGTGCTCGATGCACGCTGTATGCACCCCGGCCGCACCGCCAGGAATCATCTCCGGGCGACCGCGGCGCTCAGCGCGATTTCCGCGGATCGAGTTGACGAGGTGCTTCGCGAGGTCGGGCTCGAGAGCGCGGCGGACCAACGCGCCGGCGGCTTCTCGCTCGGTATGCGCCAACGTCTCGCCCTGGCCGGCGCGCTGCTGGGCGAGCCGGAGGTGCTGTTGCTCGACGAACCGTCCAACGGCCTCGACCCCGATGGCATCCGCTGGTTGCGGAACTCCCTGAGCGCCTTTGCGGCACGGGGCGGCACGGTCTTCGTGTCGAGTCACCTGATCGGTGAACTCGAGATGTTCGCCGACGACCTGGTCGTCGTCGGCGGGGGAAAGCTCCTCGCCGCCGAATCCGTTTCCAGCACGCTCGCCCGTGGGCGTTCGACCGTCGTCGTCCGAACACCCCAGGCGGCCGAGCTCGCCGGCCTCCTGCAACGAAGAGACCTCGCGTTCGACATCTCCGACGACCGACTGTCGATTCACGACGCGACCACGGCGACGGTGTCGGAGCTCGCCTTCGATCATCAGATCCGTGTTGTCGAGATCACCGAGACCTCGCGATCCCTCGAAGAGATCCTGCTCGAGATGACGAGCTCCGCCACCGAGTTCGCCTCGGTCTGAACCGACTCACCCCGCCGCAACCCCTGTCACTGCCACGACGAAGGAACCCATCCCCATGACCATCTCCACCCACCCCAACGCGTCGGCCTCCGTCGCGCATACATCCTCCACCGTCGAAGTCCCCCAGCGATCTCGTCGTGACGACATTGCCTCGATCCCGACCGCGCTGCACAGCGAATGGGTCAAGGTGTCATCGCTTCGCTCGAACGTGGCGATCCTCGCACTGACCCCGGTCATCGGCGTCACGCTGTCGTGGATCATGGCCACCTTCGTCGAGATCGATCCGGACACGGACATCCCGTTCACGGTCAGTGTGACGTTCATCTTCTCGACATGGCTCACCACGATCCTTGCCGCGATCATCGGCACGCTGATGTTCACGTCCGAGTCTCAGCACGGCACCCTTGCGGCCGCAGTTGCTGCGCAGCCTGCCCGTTGGGTGACCGTCGCGTCCAAGACGACCGTTGCAGCGGCCTTCGGACTGGCGATGGGGATCCTCGGGATGATCGGCGGTCTCAGTGGATCCATCCTCGGCGGACTCCCCGCGGGCGACACGTCGGG
>JANPKU010000162.1:0-17120 GCA_031426215.1 Actinomycetes bacterium | reverse complement strand
TTGGGCCTGATTGATGCACTGCAGCGCGAGTTTTCGCGGCGCGAGCGCGTTACGGGGCGGGTGTTATCGAGTGCCCCCGACCGCCCTTCGGTGGCGCCTCCAGCGACCCGGTGCGACCTGCGAAGATGATTCTGTGGGCCGAAACGCGATCATCTTCCATGGGACCGGCGCGACGCCTGAGGTCGTGTGGCTGCCTTGGCTACGCGACCGGCTGATTGAGCGCGGCTATGACGTGAAGGCGCCGCACCATCCCGGCCTGAACCTCGAACCTGTCACTACGACCGTGGCCAAGGTGCTGGCCGATCACACCTTTGATCACGACACCGTGCTGATCGGGCACTCAGGGGGCGCTGCGCTGCTGCTCGCACTCCTCGAGCGCGTCGACGTGACTGTGGCCCAAGCCCTGCTCGTTGCTGGGTACTACACGACGCCCGGGAGCAGCGACGAGCCGGTCCTGCAAGCCGACTACGACTGGGCCGCGATCAAGTCGCACGTCCGCGACCTGTACTTCATCAACTCGCCGAACGACCCGTACGGCTGCGACGACGGGCAAGGTCGCGCGATGTTCGACCGGTTGGGCGGCACCCAGGTCGTCCGCCACGGCGGACACTTCGGAGATCACGACCAGCCGTATCCGACCTTCGAGTTGTTGGACAAACTCATCGACTGAGCCACACCCTCAATGCGGCCGACCAGCCACGACCCCCACGCGTGCTGCTGGACCGGCTGCGCCGCCGTCACGATCCGTGTCCCCAACCGCCGGGTCGGTGACGCGTTTACGTGACGCGAGAGTTGGGCCGAAGTCGAGTGGACGGCGGTGAGTTGAGACTGTGATTCGGCGTGTCGAAGTGTGCGGCCTGTCCATCGAGTTCCCGTGGCCCGGATCGTGGCGAGCTCTCACGAACTACGGTGCGACGCATGGACGCCACCTACTACTCATCACCCGGGCCGTTCACCGAGTTGACGACCACTCAGATCGGCGCCATCGCCGAACTCACGACAGATCCAATCGAGCTCTGCCTCACGGCGCAGCGCCTCCTCGTTTCACCACCCGACGCTGTGGGCGCCGGACTTCCGGAGGTGCGGATAGCTGAACGCAACACCCGACCAGCACGCGCGTTGCTGCAACGGGCTCTTGAAATGGACCCTGCAACACCGCTCGATCACCCGCGCCCCGTCGACCGCCGAGTCGTCGGCACCTGTCGACACTTCGCCGTGCTCGCCACAGCTTTCCTGCAAGCGACAGGCACCCCAGCTCGAGGGCGGTGCGGGTTCGCTACCTACTTTGCACCCCCGAAGAAGGTCGACCACTGGATCGTCGAGTACTGGAACGAGTCAGACGAACGTTGGATCCGAATCGACCCCGAATACGTCGGCAAGGTCACCCCGAGCGAGTCCCGGCCTGAAGATCTGCGCCCAGGTGAGTTCCTGACTGCTGGAGAGGCCTGGCAGTTGATTCGATCTGGGCAGGATGAAGGAATGGACTTCGGCGTTTTCGGCACTGAGAACTGGGGCCTAGGAGAAGTGCGAGGCAACGCCATGCGAGACCTTGCCAGCATCTACCGAAAGATCGAGATGCTGCCCTGGGACGAGTGGGGACCGATGCAGGACTCCTATGACAACAAGACCGGCGACGACTTCGACGTTCTGATCGACGACCTCGCCGTTGCGACCATCGACGAAGACGACGCCGAGATGCACCGCATCTACGAACGCCTCGCGGTCCCAGCCGCCATGGTCCAATAGCTCGGCTGTCCATAACGGCGAAACCTGCGATCGAGCCAGGCCGTCATCTCGCACGGGCCGCACGTTCACATTCCGGCCAATCAGTCGCGGGATTCTGTGACGCAGCACTTGGGCCCGCTGAAAGAACGCGAGTGGCGGAAGCCGTCGGACTGGGAGCTGCCACATCTGTGGGTTGTGCCGTGATGGCTGTCATTGATCTGTCCGCCGCCTGGGGTCGCCGGTCACAACGCTTCATCGACTAACGTCAACACATGTTGACGACGACCGGACCGATGCGTAGCCTGACTGGGTGGACATCGAGGCGAGCGCCCGCAAGCACGGTGTCTCCGATGACGACATGCTCCACGCACTGCGACACCACTGGCGAGGCTTCGAAACCGATGACCCCGACGTCACGATGTTCATCGGGCCGTCTGCGAACGGGGAGCCGTTGGAAGTTGGCGTTGTCGATGATGCCGATGGCGTCGCGATCATCCATGCGATGCCGGCTCGATCCAAGTTTCTGAAAGGTTGGTGGACCCCATGACGACGCCACGAACACAGCGCGCCGACGCCCTCGAGCGTTGGGCCGACGACGTCGGCGCCGATGATCTCGTCGAGGCGAAGACCGCAGCGCTTCGGACCATCGCCGAACTGGTGGAACAGCGAGACGACGTCGACACCGCCCTGCTCGATGCCATCCGCGATGCTCGCAACGCTGATCGCTCCTGGTCTGAGATCGGAGCGATGCTCGGCGTGTCCAAGCAAGCCGCCCAGCGCAAGTACGCAGCCAAGATCTCGGCGTAGCCGCTCGTCGACGTCGACGGATCAGGCGCACACTTCGCTCACCGATCTCGGCCGAACATGCACTCGCGTACCGGCGAAGTGCTTGAGGTCCGACGGTCGGTTGGATTGCGCATAACCACGATCGTCAGGCGGGTGCATCAGCGGGCAGGGTGAGATGCAGAAAGGTGGGCGGGACCTCCGTCCGACCGGGGGCGGCCAGTGTCAGATGACTTCGACGCTGACGCGATCAGCGTGAGCGGCAAGCGCCTCAATGTCGGCTCGATCGCCGGTGAGGACCCTGCCGCCTGGCTCGGCAATCGCGACGACGAGTGCGTCGACGGCTGAGTCTCTGCGGGCGAGTCTGCGGAGCTCGGCTCCTCGGCGGGCGACGTCCAGGCTGACGGTGGATTCGATGATGCACGTCTTCAGGAAGCGACGGGTGTTGGCATCGCGGCCAGCGTGCCCGTACAGCGACTCGACGAGCACCATCGTGGGAACGAGCGGCGGCCACAACTCCTGCGCCGTCAGTGCGCGGATGAGCGACACCGACGTCTTTGTGCGTGCTGCGAGGCGCGAGAGTCCTCCGCTGTCGAGAACGAGCACGTTCAGCTGACTCGGTCGAGCGATCGATCTCGGATGCGTCGTGCGATGGCTTCGGCCTGCGACTGCTGTCGTGTGCTCGGTTCTCCGACCTCCGCCACGAGCTCCTCGAGATATCGCGCCGTCTCGTCGAGCGCGTCCTGGCGTTCGAGCTCAGCGCGCAGCGCGATCTGGAGGAGCTCCGACGCCGGCAAGCAGCGCTTCTTCAGCTCGTCGTGGAGATCATCGGGTAGGTACACCTGGACGCGCGGCATACGCCTAACCATACGCATATTGTGAACGCCAGGCAAGCAGTGGTTCGCACGGGTCGTGCCCCTGGGTGCCCGTCGGCGCTCCGGCCTCCCAGCTCATGCCGTTACTCTCAGGGTCACTCTCAACCGACTCTTCCGGGCCTCCTCTGATCCCACACGCTGGGGAAACGCGACGTGATGCGGATTCCCGTCCACCTCCGCCAATCAGTTTCCAGCGTTGGACCGCCACGTCGCCAAGGTGGCACGAGACGCCCGGTTTGCCTCGCTCGAAGAGGGGTTCAGCGCGGACTCAACCGTGGCCGCACTGTCGGCGTGGTCTCGGCACACACGCAGGTCGGCACTCGGTGGTGGCCTCGTTGTTCGCGTCGGGCTCGTTCGACCTCGGTGACGTCACACGGTTCGTCGGCCACTCCGACACCTTCCTGACGCGCGGAGTTGATGAACTTCTACTGCCTGCTGATCGTGCCGACCGTGTGGGTCGCCGTGGGCTTCTCATCGGCGTTTGACGAGCAGGGCAACTTCTACGGTGGCGACGCCTCACTCCTGCTGCGGATCCGCACCTCCGAGTACGGCGCCGACGCCATCTGAGCGTGTCGCGTCGAGGGCGACGCCCGATTCACAGTTGACCGGCAAGGCACCGTTCGATGAAGTCGTCTTCGTCACGCTTCCACCGCTGGGAGGTCGGATGATCGGGAAGGAAACCGTTCGAGGCGTGAAACGCGCCGGGGTAGACGTGGAGCTCACACGACACCCCTGCTCGATTGAGCGCCGTCGCGTAGGCGACGTCCTCGTCGTGGAACATGTCGAACGTGCCCACGCTGATGTACGCAGGCGGCAGCCCGGAGAGATCCTCTGCCAGAGCCGGCGATGAATGAGTGGTGGCGTCGGCACCGCCGAGGTACGCCGTCCACGCGGCGATGTTGGCCGAGCGGTTCCATACCCGCTCGTCGAGGATCGCGTAGCTGCTCGGCGTCTCGTTGCGATGGTCGAGCATGGGGTACACGAGGAGCTGACCGACGAGCGCCGGGCCGCCGGTATCCCGAACGCGAAGCGCCGTCCCGGCCGCAAGTCCAGCTCCTGCGCTCGCTCCGCCAATCATGATCCGCTCAGTGGACACCCCCAGCTCGTCTGCGTGCCCCGCGAGCCAGGTGAGCGCAGCGAAGCAATCATCCACGAGCCCGGGAGCAGTGGTCTCGGGGGCCAACCGATAGTCGACCGACACAACGACGCAGCCGTGTTCCGTTGCGCGAGTTGCACTCTGGAAGTCGTCGCCGTCCGCGTCGAGCATCACCATTCCGCCGCCGTGGACCCACAGCAGCGCGCCGGCCCCGGACTCGAGACCCGACGGCGTGTAGACCTTGAGGCGAACATCCGGGGATCCATCCGCGCAAGGCGCCAACACCTCGGTGATCGTGACGTCGGCCGGCAGCTCCGGCGCCGGCATCATCGCCAGCAAACCCTTGAGACGGGCTCTGGCGGCGGGTATGTCGCTCAGGTCCAACAGGTCCGGCGGGAGCATCGCCAGCACGGCTGCGTGCTGTTCGTCGAGAGCGGAATCCAGATCGATGGCTGACGTCATCGTCGAATACTTCCAGATCGATCCCGACGATCGCATCGTCTGACGCCGCGACCGTGTCCGTCGTCGACCCGCCGGGGTCGTTGTTTCCTCAGAACATGGTGCCGGTCGACCTACGGCGCTGCCGTCTACGCCCGAAACAGTTGCCCGAGTGCTCAGAGGGCCGCGTCGTGGACCCAGCTTCCGTGGAAGCCGAACGGGACTCGTTGGGGCAGGTGCACCCGGGCAACCGGGTCGGATCCCGGTGCTGAGGCGTCGAGAATCACCAAGTCGGATGCATCCTCGGCGGCGTCGTAGACGAACCCGAGCGCCCAACCCTCATCCTCGCCGGCGCCGCCCGCGTCCTGAACGAACACGAACTCACCCGGGAAGCTCGTCGGCCCGAGGTCGTAGAACTCCTGTGATCCGGTCCGGAAGTCCCACTTGACGATGTTGCCTGGCTCGACGATCACACCGTCGCCGCCTCCACGCGGCGCAACACCCCAGCCGAAACGATGCTTGAGCCCGACGACCCGATCGTCGACGCGCGGGAACGCGTGCGAATCGCCGTCGAGCTGCTGCTCGCTAACCGCTCCCGACGCCAGGTCGAAGGTCCAGCGGTGCATGTAACACGGCTCACCGTCCTCCATCGATGTACGCCACATGGAGGCGTGCCGACCAACATCGCAGACCACCGAGCCGTTCTCGACGTAGGCGTTGAGGGGATGGAACACATAGCACGGGTCGACTTCGAACCAGCGGATGTCGGCGTTGGTACCCATCCTCGGCAGGATGCCGATGCGGGCGCCGTAGTTGTCATCCCACTTGAGCGGTGCTTCGGGGTTCGAGAGATCGAACACCACGGGCAGGTCCATGAAGATCGCGTGGTCGCGGGTGATCATGAAGTCGTGCATCATCGTGCCGGCCGGGACGTCGATCTCGGCCGTGTGCACGAGCGCACCGGCAGCGTCGAGTACGTGGTAGGTGAGGAAGGGTGCCACCGGCGAATACCCGAAGAAGTGCAACTCGTTGGTCTCCGGGCACAACTTGGGGTGAGCGGTGAACGCCGTGGTCAACTTGCCGGAGAAGTCGTCGCAGCCGAGCGTGTCGAGTTCGGGGCTGAGCTCGTAGGGGAGGTGGGCCTCCTCGAGCGCCCAGATGCGACCCGCGTGAGCGAGCACGTGCGTGTTGGCTGCGCTCGCCGTGGGATCGAACATCGTCGCCGGGTCGGTGGCCTCCAATCCGTTGATCAACTTGGTGGTCTGGACGAAGCGGTTGCGATACCACGCGGCCTTGCCCGCTTCGAGGCGCACGCCATGCACCATGCCGTCGCCGAAGAACCAGTGCCCTGCCGTGCCGGACTTCGGGTTCGATCCCGTGCGCAGGTATTGACCCGACAGCGACGGCGGGATCGACCCGGTCACCTTCAGGTCGAATTCGGTGAGTTCGTTCTGCACCGGGGCGTAGTTCCCGGCGAGAAACCATGGGGTGGACTCGGACGTGCGTTCCTCGAGATCTGTCATCGGTTTGTCCTCTCAGTGTTGTCAACGGTGGTGATGGTGATCGTGTCGGCGGCTCACTGGCCGCCGGCGACGGTGATGATCTGGCCGGTGACCCAGCCCCCGGCGTCGCTGGCCAGGTAGAGCGCTGCGGCTGCGATGTCGTCGGGCGTGCCGAGTCGCTTCATGGGCGTTCGCTGAGCAGCGAGCTGCTCGAGGGCGGCGACGTCCATGTTGAGGGCGGTCATCATGACCTCGGTCGGCACCATTCCTGGTGCCACGCCGTTGACCCGGATGCGTGGCGCGAGTTCCATCGCCATGGTCAACGTGAGTGCATTCACTCCGGCTTTCGCGACGGAATAATGCCCGCTGCCGAGGACGGCACGGGTCGCGGCGGGGGAGGTGATGTTGATGATGCTCCCGCCGTCGTTCATCCGCTCGTTCGCGATCACCGACGCTTCCCAGACTGCGGTGAGGTTGAGGCTCAGGCACGCATTCCAATCGGCGCCGTCGAGTTCGACGAGCGGTGAACGTACGGTGGATCCGCCGGCGTTGTTCACCCAGATGTCGAGACCCCCGAACGCGTCGATCGCTGCGTCGGCGAGTGCGACGAGTGCATCGTGGTCAGTGACGTCGGTTGGCACCGCAAGTGCTCGTCCACCATGTGCGGTGATCGCGTCGGCGACGCGCTGGACGCGGTCGACGTGGCGTGCGGCCACGACGACGGCCGCACCGGAGTCGGCGTAGGCGTGAGCGATGCCTTCCCCGATGCCCTGGCCGCCGCCGGTGATGACGGCGACCTTGCCATGTAGATCGAAACCGTGCATGTCGTGCTCCCTTGACGTCGTGTCGTGATTGGTGATCGGTGGGTCTGTGCTCAGCCGTCGGCTGCTGCAACGGCGCGGGCGGCGAACTCGTCCATGCGGTCGAGACCGCCGGGACCGGCGAAGAAGAACGCCGGCACCATGATCCGTCCCACTCCGAGGTCGCGGAATTTCTCGACCCCTTCGACGGGATTGCGCATGAAGTTGCTGAACATCGCGTTGATCTCGATCTCGTCGGGGTCGCGTCCGACAGCGTCGGCGGCATGACGGACCCGACCGATCAGCGAGCCGAGGCGTTCGGCGTCACCCTCGCCGGGGAAGTAGCCGTCGGCGAGACGAGCCGCACGCCGGATCGCCACGTCGCTGTCGCCGCCGACAAGGATCGGGATCGACTTCTGGACCGGGCGCGGACTGCACGTCACTTTCGGGAAGTCGACGAACTCGCCGTGGAACTCGACCTCGGGACCCGACCAGAGCGTGCGCATCGCCTCGATGTACTCGTCGTTGCGTGCGCCTCGACGTTCCCACGGCACGCCGAGCGCCTGGAACTCCTCCTCGAGCCAGCCGACGCCGAGGCCGAGTTCGACCTTGCCGCCCGAGAGCTGATCGAGCGTGGCGAGTTCCTTCGCGAGGACCAGCGGATTGCGCTGGGGAACGATGAGAATGCAGGTTCCGAGGCGCATCGACGGCGCTGCTGCGGCGGCGAAGGCCAGCCAGATCAGCGGATCCGGGATCGGCGTGTCGGGCTGAGCCGGAATCTTGCCGTCGGTTGTGTACGGATACGACGACTCGATCCTCGACGGCAGGATGACGTGCTCGCCTCCCCACAGTGACTCGAAGCCGGCGGCCTCGGCACGGCGACAGAGCTCCATCGCCGACGGGTGGTCGATCGCAATGCTGCTGGCGAACGCCAATCCGAACTTCATGTCACGGCCCCTCTTCCAGTTGAAGATCATTAATTTACTCATGGTACGTTTCCGCCGACGACCCGGAGGAGATCCAATGACCGAACAGCCCGTTGACTACGAAGACCTGACGTCGATGCAACTCGAGCCTGCGGCACTGGCAGCGCTCGTCGAGCCCGGCGGTGAGTGCATCTTCAACTGGACCAATTCGCAGGGGTATCCCGTCGGCGTCGTGGTCGCCTACGTGTGGCACAGCGACAAGTTCTGGACCACGTGCGCCGACCGTCGCAAGCGGGTGCCTGCGCTCAAGCAGCGGCCGCAGTCGGGCATCGTGATCAACCGTGGCGGCAAGACGGCCTCGTACAAGGGCGACTCGATCGTGCACGCCAACGGCGACCCCGGCTTCGACGAGTTGAAGTCCTGGTTCTACGACACGCTGTCCGGCGTTGCATCGAGCCCGGACGACTCCTACCGGCAGGCCTTCCGCAAGTTCCTCGACTCGCCACACCGCGTGATCATCGAGACCGAAGCGAACCTCGTGGTCGCGTTCGACACCGTCAAGTTCGCGTCGTTCACCAACGAGGCGATCGCCGCCGGTCAAGCCGACTGACGATGTGATCAGCCGCGACCGAGCAGGGCGTTGCCGACGAGGAACGTCTGCGTGTCGCGCATGATCCGCGGGCCCATGTGTCCCCGGATGACGTCGAGCCCGGCGTCGGCATCGGCGTCGCCGGCTCGCTGGAGTTCGTCGAGGTCGAACAGCGACTCCTGTAGTGCGAAGCCGAGTGCGCGATGCGCCGTCATCACTGCGTCCCGGCCGGGTGGGATCGCAATCTCGTGGCCCGACCCGAGGGTGGTCGCACGTTCGCGGATCCGGTCGGCGGCCGGCCCCGACGACGCCTCGATCGACGCTGCGACGTTGCGCAGCACCTCCATCATCTGGTTGTGCTCCTCGGCGAGGTACTGGTCGTACACCGGCAGGAGCTGACGGATCCCCTGGATGACCGACTGCATCATCTGCGCTGTCGCTGCAGCCTTCGGGTTGACGACATTCGGGAGGATGTCGGTGCTGATGCTGATCAGCACCCCCTCCAACATCTGGTCGATGCTCGGCGCTGTGTTCATTGCGGTACCCCCGGGTAGTCGAGCAGGCGGAGCAGGTTCGGCACGGTTCCGAGCGCCGACTGTGCGAGGTACAAGTGCATGAACTCTGTGCTCTCGCCGTCGATTCGTCGCTTGATCGCCGCCTGCACGGGCACTGCAATGTTGGCGGTTCCGAACAACGTGAAGTAGTCGACCTCGTCCGGCGTGACGTTGAACCCGGTCAGTTTGTTGTAGTAGGCGAGGAAGCCACCCTCGTCGATCGGGTGGTCCATGACCCTGGTGTTCGACAGGATGTCCATGGTGGTCATCCATCCGAGATCCTCGCGAGGGTCGCCGATGCGGGAGTTCTCCCAGTCGATCAGCGCCGTCACCCGGCCGTCCTCGTACAGGAAGTTGGCCGGATTGAAGTCGCCGTGCACGAGCGCCAGCGGCAACGGCCTCGGCTTGTTGCGGCGCAGAGTGAGAAACAGGTCGATCACGAAGATCACGGTCGGGTCGTAGTTGACGGTCGGCGTCGATCGGACGTAGTAGTCGATCGTCGTGTCGATGTAGCTGTCCCACGAGGTGGCGTCGACGCCTTCACCGCGTGGGTCGACGAGTCGACCGTGCGGGTCGATCGTCGAGATGTCGGTCGTGTGCAGCTCGACGAGTACCTCGCAGAGATGACGCATCACGTCGTCGGCCTGGTGCGAGTCGCACCCGTCGTGGAACAGATCCGACGTCTGCGATTTGCCGTGCATGCGCTCGATCACCATCGCCGGTTCTCCGAATCGCGCCGGATCCGGCTCGTGGCCGAGGCTCCTTCCGACCGGGATACCGGTGTGGAGTCGCAGCGCCTCGATCAAGTCGTGCTCGACCTCCCGGCTGGTCTGCAGGATCGACACCGCCGCGGGCGGATCCTTGCGCAGGATGAGCGGATGGTGTTCCTCCCCTGCCGCCGAGCAGACCAGAGCGTCGAAGCGATACGTCTCGCGCGAGTAGCCGCCGGGTATCGGCTCGAAGCCGGATACCTCGATGCGTTCGGCAGCGGGAAAAAGGTCCGCGAGCAGTTCGACCAGCTGTGTTTCCATCAACCAAGCCCCCTCCGTTGAATCGCTGCGGGAACATAGCACACCACGTGACATCAGACGGAGGGGACGACACGGGTCCGACCTGTGTTGTCTCTGATCCGCATCGGCGATGACCGGTCTGCTGAGCTGCACGGATGCAGTTCGGCATCTTCTACGAACACCAGCTTCCGAAGCCGTGGAGTGACGACGACGAGTTCTGCCTCCTGCGCGACGCGCTCGACCAGGTCGCGCTGGCCGACCGGCTCGGCTTCGACTATGCGTGGGAGGTCGAACACCACTTCCTCGACGAGTACTCGCACTCGTCAGCGCCCGAGGTGTTCCTCGCGGCAGCGGCGGCACGCACGTCGCGGATCCGACTGGGCCACGGCATCCGTCAGGTGATCCCGAAGTACAACCATCCCGCGCGCACCGCGGAAGGGTTGGCGACGCTCGATCTGATCTCCGACGGTCGCGTCGACTTCGGCATCGGCGAGGGTGCGACACGGTTGGAGCTGCACGGTTTCGACATCCCAGCGAAGCAAAAGCGGGCGATGTCGCTCGAGGCCGCCGAGCAGATCGCCAACATGATGGTGCTCGACCCGTACCCGGGCTACACGTCCGAGACGTTTTCGATGCCGTGCCGCAACGTCCTGCCGAAGCCGCGCCAGAAGCCACATCCGCCGATGTGGATGGCGTGCACGAACCGCGAGACGATCAAGGTCGCCGCCCGCAATGGCATCGGCGCACTCGCGTTCAGCTTCATCGATCCCGACGAGGCGAAGTCGTGGGTCGACGTCTACTACGACATCATCCGCAGCGACGAGTGCGTGCCGCTCGGGCACTCCGTCAACGCCAACATCGCGCTCGTCACCGGGTTCTCTCTGCACGACGACCGCGCCGAGGCGATCCGGCGCGGGCAGGAGGGATTCGAGTTCTTCGGCTACGCGCTGAACGCCCTGGTGGCGCACGATCAGGTGCCGGGTCGTACCGATCTGTGGGGCGAGTTCCAGGCCCGACGTTCGCCTGACAGCGTCGAGCGACGCATCGCTGCGGCCGACGAACAGGGCGACTCGTTCGCGAGCTGCATCGGCACCCCTGCGGACGCGCGCCGGTACCTGCGCCAGATGCGCGACGTCGGCGTCGACCAGATCATCTTCATCCAGCAGGCGGGGCGGAACGCGCACGCCGACATCTGCTCGTCGCTCGAGTTGTTCGCCATCGAGGTGATGCCCGAATTCTCCTCCGACGAAGGGGAGCGACTCGATCGGAAGTCGGCCGACCTCGCCCCGTTCATCGATGCGGCACTCGCGCGCAAGACCTGGATGCAACCGCTCGCCGACGCCGACATCCCCGTCGTCCGCGCCTCGGTCGCCAAAGCCCAGACCGCCGGCTCCCTCGCCTGACAACCCGGTCCATCCGGACCGGACCCCGAAGGACCGGCGAGGGTCAGTGGGTGATCTTGTTGTTCATGTTCTCGTGGTAATGGGCCAGCTTGCACTCGTGGTCGTTGAGAATGTGGCGGGTGTATCCGCTCGAACGCTTCGTGCGCGCGAGCTGGTCGTAGATCTCGATGTCCTCGGCGACGACGCCCTTGAGCACCTCCCAGTGCTGCATCGTGCGAGCGTGGTAGGCGGAATACTCGGGATCATCGAGGTCGCCCGGGTAGATCAGCTGCCAGCACAGGAACCGTGTGCGGTCGACGTCGATCGGAATCGGATTGAACACCTGGACGTGCTCCGGATTGCAGTTGAACACCGTGTTGGGGAACAGGACGTAGTGGCAGATCGCGTAGCGGTGATGGTCGGGATCATCGGTGAGCTTGTCGATGTTGCTGGCCCGCGGCACGAAGCACATGTAGTTGTCGCCGACGATGTGGAACGACGTGTTGCGCGCCGCTTTGACCCACGACGAGTCGACGTGGTGCAACTGCTTGGTGTGGTATATCTCGTTGAAGCCGTCGACGATCGCCTTGTAGTTCACTGGCACGTCCCACTCGAGCACCTCGTGCAGGATCATGTCCTCCATCCGGAACTGCCCGAGGTCGGCACCGATCTCCGGACCGATCGCGTCGAGCAGCGGCATCGCCTCGTCCGGCCCGGCAAGATTGATCCACACCCAGCCGCCCCATTCGTCAGTGGCGACCGCCGGCGACCGGAGACCGTCCAGGTGCGCCGGATCGAAATCCTCCCGGTCGGGAACGCCGACGACGACGCCGGTCGTGTCGTACACCCAGCCGTGATACGGACACGTGAATCGGCGGGCGCCGCAACCGACCGCCTCGCCGACGAGCGCCGGTCCGCGGTGCTGACACACGTTGTGGAAGGCGGCGAGCGAACCATCGGCCTGGCGAGTGACCACCACGGTCTCGCCGTGGCCTTCGAACGTCAGCCAGTCACCGACGCCGACGAGTTGCTCTGACCGCCCGGCGATGATCCAGTGCTTGGCCAGCACGCGCTCGCGCTCGAGTTCGAAGCGCACCGGGTCGGTGTAGACGTCTCGCGGCATCGTGCTCGGCCCGTAGTCGGGGACGAGCTGCACCCCCGGACCAAGTCGGACCGGGACATCACCTCGTGTCGGGACGTGCACCATGTGATCTCACCTTCGCTGTCAGAACGTTCGCGTTGCACTTCCGATGGACCGACCCATCCGAAGAGTCACGCGAACGGAGTGTCGGGTGTTCTATTTCTAACAGTTGTGATATTTTGCGTCAATGCCGAAGGTCGTCGATGTCGATCAGCGCCGTCTCGAGCTCGCCGGAGCGGCCGCTCGAGTGATCGCTCGCTCGGGGGTCGACGGCGCCTCCATGCGCGACATCGCCGCCGAGGCCGGCTGGACCACCGGCACGTTGGTCCACTACTTCGCCGACAAGCATGCGCTGCTCGACTTCACGCTCCGAGCGTCGATCGAGCGTCGTCGCACCGTGCGATCGACGCGCTCCGAACAGTCCCCCGCCGAGGCACTCCATGCAACCCTGATCAGTGCCCTGCCGACGAACGACGACACACGCGTCCACTGGATCGTGACCCTCGCGCTCGCCGGTGCCGCGGCTGGCGACCGGCGACTCGCCGAGACCCAGCGGGACGCCTACCGCGACTTCCGGAGCTACGTCGTCGATCTGCTCGGCCGGATCGGAGATGTCGTCGACGTCGAGATCGAAGCCGAACGGTTGATCGCACTCGTCGACGGCGTCGCGCTTCAGGCGCTGTTCGACCCGGCGGCGTGGCCCGCCGAACGGCAGCGTCGCGCCCTCGAAACGGGCCTCGGCGGGGGCCCGCACAGCGGGGTCACCAGCATCGGGGGGTCAGCGTGACCACTCCCCGCTCGCTGAGCGCCGACGGTCTGACGCTCGACGAGCTGCCGATGGCATGCGTCGAGTCCTCACCCACGCCGAAACCCGAGCCACCGAGGAGATCACATGACCACCGACCTGAGTCGCACCACGGCGATCGTGACCGGCGCGACCGGCGGAATGGGGCGGGAGATCAGTGCACGCCTCGCCGCGGCCGGAGCCGACGTGATCGCCACCGACCTGTCCGACTCGGGCGCCGACGCCCTGCTGGCCGCCGCCCGGAACGACGGCGGTTCGATCCACTTCGTTGCGGGTGACGCCAGCGTCGACGACGACATCGCCGCCGTCGTGGCCGTCGCGCTCAGCCGCACGGGACGGCTCGACTCCGCGGTCAACGCTGCCGCGATCGAGTTCGAGACGGTGCCGCTCGCGGAGTGCAGCGACGACGACTTCGATCGGATGATGAGCGTCAACGTGCGTGGCGTCTTCCTGTCGATGCGCCACGAGATCCGAGCGATGCTCGACGGCGGACGGCCGGGATCGATCGTCAACATCGCGTCGACGAGCTCGTTCCGGCCGCAACGCAACCAACCCGCCTACACCGCGAGCAAGCACGCCGTGCTCGGGCTGACCCGCAGCGCCGCGTACGACTACGCCGGCAGCGGCATCCGAATCAACGCGATCTGTCCAGGAGCGATCGACACGCCCATGCTGCGCAACGCGATGGAACGCCGCGGCGGTGACCCCGCCGAGGTCGCAAGTCGACTGAGCCCGATCGGTCGGTTCGGCGAGCCGTCCGAGATCGCCGACGCCGCACTCTGGCTGGTGTCGGCGTCGTCGTCGTTCACCACCGGCCACGCCCTCGCCGTCGACGGCGGCATGCTCGCCAGCTGACGCGCCAACGAGCAGCATCCTCCAACACACGACCTGCGACCGACTGGCGCTGTGAGCGGTGCACGCACGTACTCCGTGCACCGCGCGCGACCCCGGCGGTGGGGTCCGGCTCGGGCTGGGTTCGATCGGACGGGTACCGTCACCCGCAGTGCCATCGACTGAGGGGGGCCGACATGCTCGACTACGTGATCAAGGGCGGAACGATCGTCGACGGGACCGGAGCGACGCCGATCACCGGCGACGTCGGTGTCCGTGACGGACTCATCGTCTCGGTCGGTGACATCAAAGCCGATGCCGCCCGCGAGGTGATCGATGCCGACGGAGCGATCGTCACGCCAGGATGGGTCGACGTGCACACGCACTACGACGGCCAGGTCAGTTGGGACGATGTGATGGACCCGTCGGCCGGCAACGGCGCCACCACCATCGTGATGGGCAACTGCGGAGTGGGCTTCGCTCCCGTTCGACCGGGTGGTGAGCAGACGCTGATCGAGTTGATGGAGGGCGTCGAGGACATCCCCGGCACTGCCCTCTACGAAGGCATCGAGTGGGGTGCGTGGGAGACGTTCCCGGACTACCTCGACTACATCGCCGGGCGGCGGTACTCACTCGACATCGGCGCGCAGGTCGCCCACGGCGCCGTGCGCTATTACGTGATGGGCGAGCGCGGCGCAGCGAACGAAGACGCCACCGCGGAGGACATCGCAGCGATGGCCACGCTCGTCGGCCAGGCGGTCGATGCCGGCGCTGTCGGATTCAGCACGTCACGCACGATCGGACATCGGTCGCTCTGGGGATCTCCGGTGCCCGGCACGTTCGCACCGGTCGACGAACTGGTGGCGATCGCCGAAGCGATGGGCCGCACCGGCAAGGGCGTCTTCGAGTTGATCCCGGCGGGCACCGTCGGCAAGCTCGAGGGCCTCGGCGGCGAGCGATCGACGCCACACGAGGAGTTCGAGCTGATGAAGCAGGTCGCCACGCGTGGTGGTCGGCCGGTGACGTTCACGCTCGTGCAGTCACCTGACTACGACGAGGACCTGTGGCGCCAGATCCTCGACCTCACCGCCGAGGCCAACGCGGCCGGCACGCAAATGCATCCCCAGGTGTCCTCACGCCCGATCGGCTTCGTCACCGGCCTGTCCAGCTACCACGCCTTCCAGCGCCGGCCCACCTACATGGCGCTCGCCCACCTGCCGCTCGCCGAGCGAGTGGTCGAGATGTCGAAGCCGGAGGTGAAGGCGGCGATCATGTCCGAGGAGGACGTGCGCGTCGAGCAGCCCGGTTCGATGGCCAACCTCTACAGCCTGTTCCAGATGGCGGCGCCGATGATGTACCCGCTCACCGATCCGGTCGACTACGAGCCGACGCTGGATCAGACGCTCGGCGCACGGATGGCGGCTACGGGCCGTGCGCCCTTCGACGTGTTGTACGACTTCCTCCTCGAGGACGAAGGGCGGGCGATGGCGGCGCTGATGGGCTCGAAGGACATCGCCGAGAGCCAAGAGGTGCTGCGCGAGATGTTGCTGCATCCCGACACCGTCACCGGGCTCAGCGACGCCGGCGCGCACGTGACGTTGATCTGCGACGCCACCATGCCGACGACGCAGTTGACCTACTGGGCGCGCGACCGCAAGCGGGGCGAGCGCATCCCGCTGGAGTTCGTCGTCGCCAAGCAGACCGCCAACAACGCCCGGCTCTACGGGTTGCACGACCGGGGTGTGCTCTCGCCCGGCAAGCGGGCCGACATCAACGTCATCGACCTCGAGAACCTGACGGTCGCACCCCCGCTCGCCCATCACGACCTACCCGCGGGCGGCACCCGCCTGATCCAACCCGTGCAGGGGTATCTGGCCACGATGGTCAAGGGCGAAGTGACCCGACGCAACGACGCCGACACCGGCGCCCGCCCTGGCACCCTCGTGCGCAGCTCATGACACAGCCTGACGGGCGCCGAACGACAGCGCCCGGCGCTCGACGACGGCCTCCGCAACGCGTGTTGGGCCCAGGGAGTTGCGGCACACTGAGCTCGTCACCATGATTCCTCCTCGCTCACTTCGCGCCGACGACCTGGTGCTCAGCCACTTCAGCCTCGGCCGCAACCATCCGATCGAGGACCGCATCAGCGCTGCCGCTGCCGGTGGCTTCGCCGGCGTCGGGCTGTTCGCCGGTCAGTACCTGACCCTCCGAAGCGAGGGGTTGACGCTCGATCGGCTCCGTGGCCTCCTCGACGACGCCGACGTGTGTCTTGCCGAGATCGAGGTGTTGGCCGGTTGGGGCTCGGGCACTCCGTCCGACGCCTACTGGGACTTCGAGCAGGCGGTGTGGCAACTGGTGGATGCATTCGAGTGCCGGTACGTGCAGGCGATCGGGCCGTACGACGGCTCGATCGCCGATGCGGCAACCAGGTTCGGTGCCGTGTGCGATCGGGCCGCCGATCACGGCGCGGTCGTCGGCCTCGAGTTCCTCCCGTTCACGGACATCGTCTCGGTCGATGACGCGCGCAGGATCGTGGAGGCGGCCGGCCGTTCGAACGGCGGCATCTGCGTCGACATCTGGCACCACCAGCGCGGTTCGAACGACCTCGAGGCGATTGGCGCGCTGCCCGGCGAGATGATCACGGGCATCCAGATGAGCGACGG
>JANPKU010000161.1:0-3683 GCA_031426215.1 Actinomycetes bacterium | reverse complement strand
GACCAGGCAGCGATCACCGAGATCCAGCTCGGCGCGTCGAGCATCGACTCTCGAACGGAGTTCGTCGAAGTTGACCTCACGCCCGGCAACGACGAGGGCGACCGAGGTCGCAGCCTCCGGGAGGAACGCTTCGTCGACCCCGACGAGTCTTTGAACGTACTGGTCGACCGTCATCGCTTCGCATGTTAGGCATACCTACCACCACGGGGCAACCGTGCCGGTATCCGTCAGCGGTCCTCCCCCGCCACCAGCAGAGCGAGCTCCGTGCGACTCCGCACACCGAGCTTGCGGTAGATCGCCTGCAGGTGCGCATCGACGGTTTTGGGGCTCAGCGACACTGCGCTGCTGCCTCACGGTTGGGCAAACCTCGCCCCACGGTCAACGCCACGCGTAGCTCGCCCTCGGTGAGCGCCGGGGCGACAGCATGACGTCCGTTCGCTCGCGCACCGTGGCCGAGGGCCGCCCACCGCTCGCAGCGGTGCCCGCGGCGCTGCGCTGGCGGACCGGCGGACGGTCGGCTGACGTCGACCGTCCTGTCATCCGCTGACTCTCCGGCGACTATCCGATGAGCACGGGAATCGCCGAGAAGTCGCCGGGATCGGTCTCGAGACCGGTGCCACCCCGAATCAACAGCGTCACGACGTCGCCCCCGACTGCGGCACCCAGATCGAGCGACACGGAGTAGGGAAGCACCTCACCGAAGTTTCCGGCCATCGCGATCTCACGGTCGAGTTCTACGTCGGCCCGGCCGGTCGCAAGCGCGCTGACGACGATCGTCGCTTCGAACCCGGTGCCGACACCTTCGACGGTCAACGGACCCGCCGGCACCGTGGCCATCGACTCGGGCGTCGTGATCGTCGCGACGTCGCTGGCGGCGGCGAGCACGAACCAGCCGTCGTCGGGACCGAGCTGGCGCATCAGCAGAAGGCTGCGGACTCTGTCCAACGCGACACCGTCGACCGAAGCAAACACCTCGAACTCGCCGCTGCGCGAATCCCCCGCCATGAACTCGCCGAGCACCGGTCCGTCACCGAACACGTTGGCGAGGAAGTCGGTTGCCGCCGCCTCCGGTGTTGCGAACACGACGTCAGAGGTCGGCCAGATGGCGGGCTGCACCTGGATTGTCGCAGTCGTCGGTGGATGCGTGGTTGGAGCAGCCGTCGTGGGAGCTGCTGTCGTTGGTGCAGCCGTGGTCGGTGCTGCTGTCGTGCCAGGCGTCGTGGCCGAGGGGGTACTGGTCTTCTCGACAATCGTTCGATCGCTGGACGAGTCACTGCCGCCGCACGCCCCGATCAGCGCGAGCGAGATAACAACCATCGACACGGTCCGAATGCGGTGCATGACACGATCTTTCCCCTGCGCAACGACATCGCAGCGCCGTTCGCGAGACAGCACTGCCGGCGGCACCACCGTCTCACTGTTCACGGTAGGCCAGCCTCGTCGTTGCAGTAGGGCCGAACGTCCCCCGTCGACTGACACGGCACGCTGCCGCTCAGCACCTCTACCGTCGGCGCATTACGAGCGATGCGGCACCGGGGACGATTGCGCGACGCGGCGCGCCATGTCGATGCCGAACCGGGCCGTTCGTGCACGCACCCGGAGGAGGTCGAGGCGCTCTTCGCCCCGGAGGTCGGGACGGTGATCGAGGACCAGGGCGGAGAACACCGACCGAATTGCGAGATGCACTGCCCATGCGGTCTCGACCAGTGCCGGGTCGACGTCGGCGCCGGAGCGTTCGAGGCCGGCGCAATATCCGGCGAGCACCGCTCGGGCGATTGGTTCCAGGTCATCGATGTGCGCTGCACCCGATTCGAAGCGTCCGACCAGAAGTTGGCCGAGGTCGCCTCCCAGTTCGCCGACGTGGCCGTAGCTCCAGTCGAGGGCAACGATCGAACCTTCTGCCGGTTCTCGAAAGTTGTCGGGTGTGGCGTCGCCGTGGCACACCCCACGCGGCACCAGTGCGAGCCGCTCGAGCAGGACTGGTACGAGCGCAGCCAGCTCGAAGAGATCGCGTCGATGGTCGGCGTCGACGACCGCCACGATCTCGGGCGCGTCCCAGAACTCGTCGGTCTCTTGGAGCGGCAAGTCGTGGTGAACGATCTTGCCGAAGAACAGGCTGGCGATGTCGCGAGGGCGAAGGTCGAACCGTGCCTCGGCGTCGTCGCCATACGACTGGCCGCCGAGCGCACCGAGCGCCTCCGCGGTTCGCCGATAGCGGGCGAGGTCCCACGGAGTGACGTCGTCGACATCCTCCATCCAGATGGTGACGCAACTCGGGCCGTGCGATTCGATGGTATGGATCGCAGGCATGCGCAACGGCGAGGGAAGCTGGGCGCCCAAGGCGGAGCGGTAGACATCAGGTTCGTTCAGCCAGCGCAGGTCGTCGAGCACCTGGGCGTGATGTTCGGGAGGGATGAACGCGAACATGGGCGACGACGAAGCGGGTTGCAGCGTCTTGGCGACGATCGACCACGTGCTGTCGTCGTCCATGACCCCCTTCACGCGATCGAGACTTGCTGTCGTGAGATTCTCGACCCGATGCGTCAACGGCGCCATCGACCACGACGCCACAGCTCCAGGGTCGACACCCACAGCGCGGATCGCGCTCTGAAGATGTTCCTCGCTGTGAGCTCTCCGTACTTGCGTCATGGCTGGATCGTAAACATGGTTGACTATGCTGTCAACATGGTTTACCAAAGTGAGACTTCGTCTGCGGTTCCGCACGTGGTCGCGGGAGCCGACGCGTTGCAGCGACGAATCGGCGAGGCCTTGGCCGAGCGATTGACCGAGATGCGACTCGTCCTTCGTGGCTCGCACGGACGGATCCTGAGCCTCATCGGACCTGAGGGCACGCGCCCCTCCGTGCTCGCTGAGGGTTGGGTCTCCAAGCAGGCGATCGGTCAGCGTGTCCGCGAACTTCAGGAAATCGGACTCGTCACGGTGGAACCAGACCAGCACGATCGCAGAGCCACCGTGGTGCGTCGAAGCGCCGAAGGTGACCGCGTCCTCGCTCAGCTCAATGAAGGGATCGCTGACTTCGAGCGAACACTCCGCAACGAGGTGGGCTCGGAGCGGTACGACGTGTTCCGTGAGGTCTTGGACGAACTGGTCGGCAAGCACCTCCCGCCGGCCCTCCACCAGGGCCGGGGCCACCGCGCAGTGCCGGAGCGTTGAGATCCGCCTCCACGCAACTGGAAGCGGACATGGCCTGTTGCGTCAGATGTCGGGATCGTGCGGCAGTGGCGTGTTCTCCAGCCGCTCGGGAGGTGGCGTCCCGGCCGGGTGGTAGCGCGGAGCAGGCGTTCCTGGCGGGTTGTGGATCCCGGGTTGCGTGTCCGGGTTCTGAACGCAGACCTCGCACTCCAACCCGTCGGGATCTCGGAAGAACAGGCTCAAGATGTGGCCGAAGTCCGTCACGAACCCATCGGTCGCCCCGCAAGAGATGAGCCGATCGCGGATGTCATCGAACGCTTCGATGGACGCTGCTTCCAACGCAAGATGATCGAGTCGCCCCCGTCCGAACATCGGAACCTGGCGTTCGTGTTCGGTGTTGCCTGCGAGCTCGAACACGTTCAGCTCCGCCGTCGGCCCGAGCCAGATCACGGTGAGTTTGAAGCCGTCGCGCTCCTGCAATACAAGCTGCGTCGTATGGAACACGGATCGATAGAACTCGACGAGACGCT
>JANPKU010000160.1:0-17348 GCA_031426215.1 Actinomycetes bacterium | reverse complement strand
CGTGGTGCTTCCCCTGGGATTCGAACCCAGAACCAATGGATTAAGAGTCCACTGCTCTGCCATTGAGCTAGAGAAGCAAGCGGCCTGGGAGGGTACCGAACGATCGCTCGCCCGCCACCCTCTCAGTGCCTGCGTATGGGGTGGCCAAGGGGACTTGAACCCCCAACCGCCAGGATCACAACCTGGTGCTCTACCTGTTGAGCTATGACCACCATGTGGGCCAACAGTCTGCCAGGTGCGTCGCGGATCGCCACCACCAGTTCGCTGGCTCCGAACGGCGTTGCCTCACTTCGTGGGAACGAGAGCGGCCTTGCCGGCAACCTTGCGGTCGGCCAGGTCGCGAAGCGCTCGAGCTGCCTCGTGTAGCGGGTACGTCACCGGCTCGACCGGATCGAGGTCGCCCGCAGCGATCCGCTCGACCACCTCCGAGAGCAACGCCCGATTGGCGTCACCGTTGCGGCCGACCCACGCACCCCAATCGACACCCGTGATGCGCCGATTGCGCAACAACACCTGGTTGGCCGGAAACTTCGGAATGCCGGCCACGAAGCCGACGACGAGGTACTGACCGTCCTCGCCCAGCGCGCGCAGTGCGACCTCGCCGGCCTCACCGCCGACCGGGTCGTAGACGAGGTCGATGCCACCTCGATCGGCGCGATCCTCGAACGACACGGCGAACGCTTTGGCGGCGTCCTTGATCCCGGCAGCGTCGAGCGTCGAGTTGTCGATCGTGGCCAGCGCACCGCGAGACTCGGCGAGCGCTCGCTTCTCCGGAGTGGACGCCGCGGCGATCACACGCAAGCCGAGTGCCGAACCGATGTCGACCGCTGCCAATCCGACACCACTCCCCGCACCGAGCACCAGCATCGTGTCGCCCGCTGAGGCACCAGCACGCACTCGCAGCGCATACCAGCCGGTGAGGTAGCTCTGCATGAACGTGGCCGCCTGGCCGTCACTCAGCGAGTCGGGGATCGACACCAGTTGCCTCCGTGAGGCCACGACTTCACTGGCGAACCCGCCGAAGCCGATGTTCGCGAACACCCGGTCACCGACCGACAGGCCGTCGACGCCCTCGCCGAGTTCGGTGATGCAGCCGACGAGTTCTCCACCGGGCACGAACGGCACCGGCGGCTTGATCTGGTAACGCCCCTCGACGAGCAGCCCGTCGACGAAGTTCACCCCGGCCGCCGACACCTGTAGGCGAACCTGACCGGCCGACAACGGCTGTGGCTCACGCTCGACGACGCGAAGATCTTCGACGGGGCCGAACGCTGCGCATTCGACGACGGTCACCGTGGCCGGATCTTGCTGCTCCATTCGCTCAACCCTGCATCCGCTGACGCCACGCATCGGGCTTGAGCCCGAGCTCCACCATCCGCTCCTGCGCCCAGATCGGCGGTTCGAACTCGCCCCCCGCCTTCAGCTGGCGCACCTGCTCGCCGTCCTCGGCCCACACGTGACACGTGTTCAAGTTGAACCGCCACGCCATCTCACGTTGTTCGGGGCTCGGCTCCTGCGTCGTGGCGCCGCCGCGCTTGGCCTGTGATGCTCGCATCGACCACATGCACTGGATCGCCACCGGAGCCATCGCCTGGAGCAGTGCCGTCGTGTGGGTGCACCCTCGTGGGCCACCGAACAGCTCGCGCACCTTGTGGGTGAATCCACGAGCGATCGACAGCCCGACGAGTTTGGCGTAATGACCTTCGATGCTCGGACATGATGCGCTCGGATGCGTCTCGATGCCGACGGTGGCACCGACGATCTCCAACGTCGGGAACGCGATCTCCAAGTCGATCTGCATGTGGTGGATCGTCATCGGATCCGGATCGATGGCGACATAGAGGCCCGGCGGCTTCTGATCGCGCACCGCGCCTCGGATCAGCAGCAGATCGTCGCGCCTGCGGAACGCCCGGACCCGGTATTCACGGTCGTGGAGCACCTCGAGCGACGCCCCGTCGTCGCCGACCGGATCGCTCGGCAGAATCGAATCGGACCGGAACAGGTCGTCGGTGAGGATCGGATCGGCCATCGGAGCAAGGTAATGCAGCAGATTCGGCGACCTCCGATCGGCCAGACTGTGAGGCGATGAGTCGCCTCGTGGCTCCCACCCTCACCGGACGACACGTGTCGCTGCAGCCGTTGGCGATCGACCACGTCGACGCCATCACATCTGCGGGTGCCGGCGACCGCTCGACCTACGGGTACACCCAGGTCCCGAACGGCGCCGATGAAACTTCGGAGTACGTGACCTGGCTACTCGACGACGCTGCCAACGATCGTGCACTCCCGTTCGTACAGCGTCGGGTCGCCGACGACACCGTCGTCGGTTGCACCCGGTTCCTCAATCTGCTCTGGACGCTCGGACGCCACCATCCCGACGAAGTCGAGATCGGTGGCACCTGGCTGTCGTCCTCGGCGCAACGCACGAGCATCAACACCGAGGCCAAGTTGCTGCTCCTCACCCACGCCTTCGAGGTGTGGAACGTGCAACGAGTTGCGGTGTGCACCGACGCACGCAACGAGCAGAGCCGGCGGGCAATCGAGCGGCTCGGCGCACCGTTCGAAGGCGTGCATCGACGACACCGCCGATCCACCCGCACCGGTGACGGCGACCGGTTGCGCGACACGGCCATCTACGCGATCACGGTCGACGACTGGAGCGTCGTTCGGACGCTGCTCACCGAGCGCCTCGCCGACTGACGGTGCTCGGGGACTTCGTACTTCTGGTTGATCGGCTCTAACGTCACGGCCGGTGCCGCTCTCACACAGCTCCGTCAAGTTCAGCAGTGCGGTGATCGTCGGCTTGGCCGCGGGCCTGCTCGGAGGACTGTTCGGCGTGGGCGGTGGATTGATCATGGTGCCCGGGCTCGTCTCGATCGCCGGGATGGACCGGCGTCGCGCCCACGGCACGTCGCTCGCTGCGACGCTTCCGATCGCCACTGCAACCTTGATCACGTACCTGTCGCACGGCAACGTCGACTGGGCGGTGGCGTTGTTCCTTGCGGTCGGCGCCATCGCCGGCGCGATCGTCGGCACCGCCCTGTTGAACGTGATTCCCAAGAACGCGCTGATCGTGATCTTCGTCATCACCGTGCTCGTCACGGCAACGCAGCTGGTGATCGGCACCGAGTCCAACGGGCGCGTCGATCTGACGATCGCGCTCGCGCTCCTCCTGATCGTCGTCGGTGTCCTCACCGGCACGCTCGCAGGACTGCTCGGCATCGGCGGCGGCGTGATCATGGTGCCGGCCATGGTGGTTTTCCTCGGGATGCCTCCCGTGATCGCAAAGGGCACCTCGGCGGCCGTGATCGTGCCCACCGCGATCATGGGGACGATACGAAATCGCACGAAGGCCAATGTCGACATCCGGGTCGCCGCTGTCGTCGGCGGATTCGGAGCAGCGAGCGCCGTCGTGGGTGGGACGGTCTCCGACCGAATGAGCGACCAGGTGTCGAACATCATGTTCGCCGCGCTCCTGGCGTTCGTCGCGAGCACCCAACTGCTCTCGCTGCGATCGAAGCCTGCGCCGGTGCAGCCCGAGCCGTACGTGTCTGCCACGAGCGACTGACGATGCTTGCGCTGATCGTCGTCGCCCATCCATCGACCGACAGCTACTGCCACGCACTGGCGGCTCGTGCCGAGGCAGGGCTGATCGCCGCCGGACACGAGGTGGTGGTGCTCGACCTCTACGCCAAGGGCGTACGCGTCGCAATGAGCAAGGAGGAACGCGAGGCGTATCACAGCGAGTCACCGATCATCGATCCCGTCATCGCCGAACACGCAGCGCTCGTGCAGCGCGCCGAAGCGATGGTGTTCGTGTACCCCACGTGGTGGAGCGGTCTTCCGGCGATCCTGAAGGGCTGGCTCGAACGGGTGATGGTGCCTGGCGTCGGATTCATCCTCGACGAACGCACCAACAAGGTGCGCCCTGGCCTCGGCCAGATGCGTCGCCTGGTCGGCATCTCCACCTACGGATCGCCCCACAGGTACGTGCGTCTGGTCAACGACAACGGGCGGCGGATCCTCACCAGGGCCCTGCGTGTCAGTTGCGGTCTACGCGTGCGCACCTCGTGGCTCGCCCTGTACGCGATCGACACGTCGACGCCTGCAGAGCGCCAAGCCTTCCTCGCCGACGTCGAGAAGAAAATGGCGGCACTGTGAAGACCAGGGCGCTCGTCGTGTACTGCCATCCTTCCGACGAGTCGTTCGTGGCCGCCATCCGAGATCGGGTCGTCGTCGGGCTGACCTCGGGTGGCGCCGAGGTCCGAGTGACCGATTTGTATGCCGACGGCTTCGACCCGACGTTCAGCGCCACCGAACGGGCCCACCACCTCGAGCCGGGCACTGACGCGTCGATCAGCCCGTACGCCGACGATCTGAAGTGGTGCGAGACGCTGGTGTTGGTGTATCCGACCTGGTGGTCAGGGCAGCCGGCGATGCTCAAGGGATGGATGGATCGGGTCTGGGCGAACGACGTGGCGTGGACACTGCCCGACGGCGCCAACCGACTGCGGCCGGGGCTCCGCAACATTCGTCGGCTGGTGGCGGTCACCACGCACGGCTCGTCGAAGTTCATCAACATGGTCGAAGGCGAGAGCGGTAAACGCACAGTCACCCGCAGTCTGCGCACGATGTGTCATCCACTGGCGCGCACCGACTGGATCGCGATGTACGGCGTCGACAACGCGACCGAACAGCGGCGTCACGCGTTCCTCGACCGAGCCGAACGCCGCCTCAACCGCCTCGCCTGATCGCCCCAATCGTGTTCCGGTGAGTTTCGGCGCGCACAGGTCGCGCGGAAACTCACCGCAAGCCGTGTCCCTCGCGTTCGGGTGAGTTTCGGCGCGGACAGGTCGCGCGGAAACTCACCGCAACGGCGAATTGGCCGCGATCGCCACCGCGACGTGCGCAGCGACGGCAGCGTTGTTCTCGGCCAGGGCCAGATTCGCCGGCACGCTGCGACCCTCGGTGGCGGCACCGATGCGCCCGAGCACGAACGGAGTGACCGCAGCACCAGTGATGCCGGCCCGCTCGCAATCCGCCAGCGCGTGGTTCAGCACCTCGTCGAGTTCGGCCGAGTCGAGTTCAGCATCCTCGGGGATGGGCACCGTGAGCAACATGCCGGACCCGGAGCGGCTGCGGGCGGCGAAGATTCGGGCCACCTCGTCGGACGACTCCACCCGGTGCGGCACCGGGAGACCAGACGACCGTGTGTAGAACGCCGGGAACCAGTCGTGCTGCCAGCCGAGCACGGGCGCACCGGCGGTCTCGAGGAATTCGAGCGTGCGAGGCAGGTCGAGGAACGCCTTGGCGCCCGCCGACACGGTGATCACCGGATGCGACGCGATCGCGTCGAGGTCAGCGGAGATGTCGCCGGTCAACTCGCTCCCCCGGTGCACCCCGCCGATGCCGCCCGTGGCGAACACGCTCACCCCTGCCGCCGCCGCGATTGCGACCGAGGCCGACACGGTGGTCGCGCCGAACTCCCATCGTTGGCCCACCGCAACCGCCACGTCGCGCTCGGCGGCCTTTCGCGCGGCTCCGAGGATCCGGTCGCGCTCGTCGTCGACGAGTCCGAGCCGAACCATACCGTCAAGGACGGCGGTGACCGCCGGGACCGCCCCGCCGGCGCGCACCGCAGCGGTGCAGCGCTCGAACGCTTCGCGGTTGTACGGCGACGGGAGCCCGAGGTGCGAGAAGATCGTCGACTCCAACGCAACGATCGGCGACCCCTCGGACAGGGCGTGGCGGATCTCCTCGGAACAGACCGGTGTCAGCACCCCGTCAGGCTACGTCCGCACCCGCAGAGCGATGAGCCAACCGCCCGGATACCGACACTTGGCTCATCGCTTTACGACATGAAGGCTCACCGATGAGCGAGTGGACCGTATGCGGGCGCTTGGCTCATCGCTCGAGCGATGGACTGCGCGTCAGAACGTGCCGACGAAGGCGCCGACGGGATTGCCGTTGCTGATCACGCCCGGGTACTGCTCGATGGTGATCGCCATCGCTTCCACGGCGCCCTCGACCGTGAACGTCTCGATCTCCGGGTTCGGCCCGAAAATTCCGAGCGAGATCACATCCCCGCCCTCGACGACACCCCACAGTTGATAGGTCTGGCCGTCGGGAAGGGTCGGGAGGTCACGGGCGAGCATGTAGCCATGGCCGTCCTGGTCGATGATCGCCTCGGCGGATGCCTGCGAGCCCTCGGCGACCAGCGTGGTGGTGAGCGAGTCACGATCGGCCTGTGCGATCTCGATCGCGTTGGCGAGCGGATCTCCGGGAGCATTTGCCCGATCGGCCAAGCCGAGCGCCACGAACGCCACTACGGCCGCCGCAGCCACCGAGACAGCCCACGCCACGTTGCGTCTGGACGCCCAGCGGTCGCGATGGTCGTCGAACGACATCACCCTGGCCAGCTCGGGACCGGGGGGCGGCGCCGGCTCACCGATCTCGTCGGAGATCCGACCCCAGAGAGCGTCGGGCGCATCCATTCCGGTGAAGGCGAGCATGGTGGCCACTTCACGATGCACCTGCACCTCTGCAGCGGCCCGAGGGTTGATCTCGAGGTAGTCGTCGACACGTCGGCGTTCGTCGGCGTCGACAGCGTCGAGTGCGTACGCGCCCAGCAGTTCGTCGAGTTCGTAGGCGTCATGGGCGGTGCCGGTCATGTCGTCCATCGCTCCATCCATCTCAGCGGCCATCTCAGTCGGCTCCCACGGTCACACCGGACTGGACCAGCTCGCCCCGCAGGCGCTTCAGACCCGAACGGATTCGGCTCTTCACGGTGCCCTCGGGTTCGCCCAATCGGCCAGCCACTTCCTTGTACGTCAACCCACCGAAGTATGCAAGTTCGATTGCCTCGCGCTCGCCATCCTGCAAGGTTTCCATGGCTTCGCGAACGTGTCCAGCGAGGGCCATGTCCCACACCTCGTGGGCGACGTCGTAACCGCCGACGGCCTGCTCGCGAGCCTCTTTCTCTTCACGGGTGCGCCGAGAAAGGTCGGACCGGATCAGGTCGACCGAGCGACCGTGGGTGTGGGCGAGGAGGAAGCTGCGAAGCGAGCCGCGCTCCGGGTCGTACCGGTTCGGTTCGTTCCAGAGCCGGACGAACACCTCCTGCACGACTTCTTCGGCGCGAGCGTGATCGTTGAGGAGACGCTTGGCCAATCCGAAGGTGGCACCAGCGTGGCGGCGGTACGCCTCGGCGAGCGCTGCCTGCTCGTAACGACCGATCGAGACGACGAGCGTCGCATCGGATGCCTCGGTGTACTCGCGTTTCACATCATCTGTACGTTGCAGGGCGTCCTCCCGGATGGCGATGAGGGCAGAAACCTCACGACGAGCGAGAAATGAACCTCGTCACCGTCTCGACATGATGGGTGTTGGGAAACAGGTCGAACACCTCGACCCGCTCGGCCACATATCCGGCTTCGGACAGTAGCCCAACATCGCGGGCGAGCGACACCGGATCGCAGCTCACGAGCACCAGGACGGTCGCCCCTGCGGCGGCAAGCGCGCCGACTCCGGGCTTGGCGAGGCCGGGTCGGGCCGGATCGGCGACGATCACGTCGACAGGCGGGGTCGGACCGTCACCGTTCGGGGCAGTCCATCCCGACACGTCCGAGCGCAGCACGCTGGCTGCGCGACCGGCAAGGTTGTGTTCGGCGTCGAGACACGATGACTTCGACGATTCGATCACGGTGACGAACTGCGCAGCGTCCATGGCAGCAGTAGCGAACAGCCCGACGCCACCGTACGCATCGACGCCATGCCGCGCCGTCGCCAGCTCGGGAGCGGCGGTCTTGACGGCGGCGACGAGGAGCTCAGCGGCCTGCACGCCGGACTGGAAGAACGATCCGGCCGACACTCGCAGGTCGTGGCCGGCAACCCGTTCGGTGAGCCATGCTCGCTCGCCGATGTGGACCGTGGATGGCACGCCCCGGATGCTCTTGCGGTACTGCTTGTCCCAGATTGCGGTGATCGCGCCCGTGGCCACCGATGTCCGCAGCGTGAGTTCGGCACCGGCGTCGGCCTCGATCATCGGGAGCAGTCGAGACAGCTTCGACTCGGCGATCGGACAGCTCGTGATCTCGACGACGTCGTTCGAGCCCTGCGCCCGGTAGCCCACCGATCCGTTCACCCCACCGACGACTCGGATGGTCGTGCGATAACCGAACGGGCTCACCGAGGCACCTCGATGCACGAGACCATCGACGACCAGCGGATCGAGCCGGCCGATACGTCGCAGTGACTCGCGCACGATCTCGACTTTCGCGTCGAGTTGGGCATCGGGCCGCAGATGCATCCAGTCACAACCGCCACAGCCGCTTCGTCGATGCGAGCACGACGGCGCATCGCGCAACGGTGAGCTCTCGACGACCTCGATCAGGCGCCCGCGGGCGAAGTCCTTCTTCGACGTCTCGATCTCGACCTCGACGACCTCACCGGGAAGTGCCCCTTCCACGAACACCACACGGCCGTCGGCGTCGCGGGCCATGGCGTCGCCGCCCGCGACGAGCCGATCAGGAGTCAGTTGCATCGCACCAGCGTACGGCCCGGCGTGCGGGCGCGACTGTTTGCCCGTCCGGTCGGCGCGCAACACTTGCTGCATGAGCACCAACAGCGAGTGGTACTGGGATTTCCGTCGCAACCTCGCCGTCCCGGCGTCAGAGCGTGGGTCAGGCGAGCACATCCTCGGCCCCTACCCCACCCGTCACGACGCCGAGAACTGGAAGGCCAAGGTCGACGAACGCAACGAAGGCTGGGCCGGCGACGACGACGAATGGGAGCATGCCGGCGAGCCGGCCGACGAGTAGGTTCGCCCCCGATGAGCCGTCCGATACAGATCGCCCCGTCCGTCCTGCCCGCCGACTTCTCCAAGCTGGGTGAGGAAGTGGCAGCGCTCGAAGCCGCCGGTGTCGACCTGATCCAGTGGGACGTGATGGACGGCCAGTTCGTCCCCAACCTCACGTTCGGACCCGACGTGATCGCGTCGGCCCGATCGCACACCTCGGTGCCCTTCGAGGCCCATCTGATGGTGTACACCCCCGACGTGATGGCCAAGCACTACATCGACGCCGGGTGCTCACGCCTGATCGTCCACGCCGAGGCCTGCACTCACCTGCACCGCACGCTCGGCAACATCAACGAACTGGGTGCCAATGCCGCCGTCGCGCTGAACCCGGCCACACCGGCGTCGGCGATCGCCCACGTGCTCGACCTCGTCGACCTGGTGTTGGTGATGACGGTGAACCCGGGATTCGGTGGGCAGGCCTACATCCCGACGATGGAGGCGAAGATCGCCGAAATCCGAGAGATGATCGACGCCGCCGGCCTCGCCGACTCTGTCGATCTCGAAGTCGATGGCGGCATCGGGCCGTCGACGATCGCCGGGGCTGCAGCGGCGGGCGCCAACGTGCTGATCGCCGGCAGCGCCCTCTACAAGGACCCCCAGGGGCTCGAACACGCCGTCACGGACCTCCGCTCCCGCGCCGAGGCCGCCCGCGCCCAATGAAACTGAGGGGCCCAGACCCCTCGGTTTCCTCTGGGTCGGGTCAACTCCGGGACACCCCTTCCCTACGATCGGTGATGTGCCGATCTCTGCGACTCTGGTCGCTCCCCAACGTGCGCTCGCCGAGCTCGCCGCCGCGATCTCCGACGCCAAGGGCGGCAGTCCGCTCGCACCGATCACGGTTGCGGTACCCACCAACATCTGCGGCGTGATGACCCGCCGGGCGCTCGGACGTCGTGGCGGAATCGCCGGCGTCGACATGGTGACGTTGAACCGGCTGGCCGAACTGATCGCAGGACCACCTCTGGCCGCTGCAGGTCGTTCGCCGATGTCGATGCCGGTGATCGACCTCACGATCGCCGCTGTGCTCACCGACGACCCCGGGCCGTTCGGTGCGGTCGCCACCCACCCGTCCACCGTGGTGGCATTGCGCAACCTCCACACCGAGCTGCGCCTCGCCGATCCCGACGGCGTCCGTCGGCTGCGAGACGAATCCCTGCGCGGGCGTCAAGCCGTCCGCATCAGCGCAGCGATCACCACCGCGCTCGGAGCCCACTGGTACGACGAGGCCGATCTCTTCGTCGGGGCCGCACGGTCGGTCGAGGCCGAGGCGCCCACCGGCCTTCGGAGCCTCGTGCTGTACCTCCCACAGGAGTTGAGCGGCCTGGCGATCAACTTCGTGCGGGTGCTCGGTCGGCGCATCGACGTCCGTATCATCGCTCAGCTCACCGGCGACACGACTGCTGATGCCGACACCCGACAGCTCGTCGACGCTCTCGGTGCGAACGTCTCGACCGCTCAGGCCAACGGGCAGGAGGGGCCGTCGCCGCAACCGGTGGCGATCGTGTCGACCACCGACGCCGACGAAGAGGTCCGCGAGGCCACCCGACTCGTCGTCGATGCCGCACGCGCCGGCACCCCGTTCGAGCGGATCGCCGTGCTGTGGCCCGCGCAGCGCCCCTACGCCCGGCTCGTCGAGCACCACCTCACCGCAGCCGGCATCCCGTGGAATGGGCGGCCCGGCACCACACTGGCAGAGCGGCTGGCGCCACGGCTGGTGCTCGACCTGCTCGACGTCGACCGGCGGGGACTGCGTCGACGCAACCTGTTCGACATGCTGGCCGACCTCCCGCTGCGCGATGCCGACGGCGACTACCTGCCAACAGCGAGTTGGGAGCGCGTCAGTCGGGAAGCCGGGGTGGCGCGTGACGACGACTGGGACCGGCGACTCGGCTCGATCAGCACCAGCGACCGATGGGGCGACTCGGCCAACTCCTTGCGGTCGTTCGTCGGCGAGCTACGCAACCAGCTCGGACATCCGGGTGCTACGCGCACGTGGTCCGATTGGGCGACATGGTGCAACGGTCAGCTCGAACAGCGGCTCGGGCGCAACACCATCGAGCACCTGGCCGAACCCGAGTATCGGGCGTACGAAGCGCTCACTGGAGCACTCGACCGCCTCGGACACCTCGACCCGGTCAGCCCACCCGTCACCCGTCATCGCTTCCGCACGACGCTGGAAGCCGAACTCGACGCCACACCGCCCCGGCAAGGACGCGTCGGCCACGGCGTCACCGCTGCACCCCTCACCGGAGCGGTCGGCATCGACGTCGACATCGCCGTCGTGCTCGGCGCGGCCGAGGGCCTCCTGCCACCACGCCCGACCAGCGATCCGCTGTTGTCCGACGCCGACCGCGCCCTGGCCGGGCTCCCCACCGCCGACGCCCGTTCGGTCCGGTTGCACCGTGTGCTGCTCGCCACCCTCGCCACCAGCGCCGTCACCATCATGGCGCCGCGTGGCGACCTCCGCGCGACGTCATCCGTCGAGCTGTCGCGCTGGATCACGCCATGGGCTCACGACGTCCGTGTGGTCGCTTCGCACCACGCCGGGGTGGGTTCGTCGGTGTTCCCACCGAGTGCAACCGAATACCGCCTCCGTGCCCGTTCACATCACGTTCGAGCCGGTCTCGAACCGGGCGACGAGGCCGGCGCCACCGCCGACGAGGTCTTCCAGCGGGGCGTGCGTCTGATCGAGGCCCGCCGCGGCTCCGTGCTCACCGAATACGACGGCGACCTGACCACGGCCGAAGTTCAACGGCTCGGCGACGTGGTCTCGCCCAGCCAACTCGAGTCGTGGACTTCGTGCCCGCACGCCTACTTCGACCGCTACCTGCTCGACGTCGAACCGGTCGAGGAACCCGGCGACGAGATCAGTATCACCGCCCGCGATCGAGGCACCGCCCACCACGGCGCACTCGATCTGTTCCACCAGGCCGTGGTCGACGGCACCCTTGCCCAGCCCGGACCAACCGGGTGGACCGACGATCACCGCAAGGCGCTTGCTTCGTTCTTTTATCAGGTGTGCGAGCGCACCGAGCGACGAGGTCGCACCGGTCGTCCTGCGTTCTGGGCCGACGAACGGGCCCGCATGCTCGACGACCTGCTCACCTGGCTCCGACACGACAGCGAGCTCGTCGTGCAGCGCGGGTCGGTGGTGCTCGCGTCCGAGATGCGCTTCGGCGCCGACGACGCTGTGTCGATCGAATTGCCCGACGGTCGCCGAATCGGCCTCAAAGGGTCGATCGACCGAGTCGACCGCACCCGCACCGGCGAACTCGTCGTCACCGATCACAAATCGGGTGGAAAGGACAAGTTCAAGAACATGTCCGCCGAGGATCCCACGGCTGGCGGCATCTTGTTCCAGCTGCCGAGCTACGCGGCGGCAGCCCGGGCCCGCTTCGCAACACCCGACACGCCCGTGAGGGCCGAATACGGACTGCTCCGCAAGGGCGACTACGCCCGGCCCGGCTATCTGATGAGTCCCGACGTCGATGCACGAGTCAGCGCAGCGTTCGGCCGCGTCGTCACGGGCATCGAGACCGGGTTTTTCCCCAACCTGCCGGAACGGCCCGGATGGCGCTTCTTCGTCGGATGCCACTTCTGCGAGCCCGACGGCCTCGGCACCACCGAACGCTGGGCCGACTGGCAGCGCAAGCGGCATGATCCCCGGGTGCGTTCGTGGTTCGGAGGCAACGATGCCGTCGACGACGAGATGTCCGAATGACCGCATCGGCTCAACCCCAGCTGTCGCCAGTGCCGCCCCCGGACGAGGCCGAACGCCACCGGATCCAGACCGATCTCGACGCCACCCTCTTCGTCGAGGCCGGTGCCGGAGCGGGCAAGACCACCTCGCTGGTGGCTCGAATCGTCAATCTCGTCCAGTCGGGCGTGCCGATCACCGGAATCGCCGCGATCACATTCACCGAGAAGGCCGCCGCCGAGCTGCGCAGCCGTACCCGCCAACGTTTCGAATCCGATCCGGGCCAGGCGACCGACGCGGCGCTCGCCCGGCTCGACCACGCACCGATCGGCACGCTGCACTCGTTCGCTCGGCGGATCCTCTTCGACTTCCCGATCGAGGCCGGGCTGCCACCCGGTTTCGCAGTGCTCGACGAGCTCCAGAGTGGCCTTGCATTCGACGAGCAGTGGGGCGACCTCCTCGACCTACTCCTCGACGATGCCGACCCCGACGGCGGTTTGATCGCAGGAGGCCGGGCGTTCGTCGAACTCTGCGAGTTCGACGGGTTCGGAGTCAACAAGGGCGCACGTCGGATCGCTGACGACTTCCGTTCGAACTGGGATCTGGTGAGTGACCGCGTCGAGCTGGGCGATCCGGGCCCACTTCGACTCGATACCGCCACCATTGCGACACTGGCTCACACGATTGAGTCCACCCCGTTGCCCGCCGACGACAAGCAGGTCGACACTGTGGCCGAACTGGTGGCGCTGGCTACCGGGCTGTCGAGCGACAGCCTGCGTACACGGCTCGAAGCGATCGCTGCACTCGATGCCAAGTGCGGTCACTGGGGCACCCTCAAGACGCTGCCGGGGGCGAAGGGCAAGTGGAAGGCGGCGTTCGGAGCGAACGGCGACGGGGCACTCGAAGCACTCCGTGACGACGAAATCGAACTCGGTCGCCTCGCACATGAACTGCTCGAGAGTGTCAAACGACATCGTCGACTGCTCCTCGGAGCCGTCATTGGTCGGTTCGTCCTCGAGACCGCCACCGAACGTGCCGCTTCCGGACAACTCGAGTTCCACGATCTGCTCGTCCTCGCCCGGCGTCTCCTCACCGAGCACCCCCACGTGCGCCGCCTGCTCCACGATCGCTACGAACGCGTGCTCCTCGACGAGTTCCAGGACACCGACCCGATCCAACTCGAAGTCGCCGTCAGGCTCACCGCAGATCCCGACGATCCTGCCCAGGTGGTGCACGCGTCATCCGATCATTCGAACCACTCGTCGACATGGCGCGAGCTTCGTCCACTCCCTGGACGGTTGTTCATCGTCGGTGACCCCAAGCAGTCGATCTACCGGTTCCGGCGCGCCGACATCTCGCAGTACCTGCGTGCGGCCGAACAAGTGGGGGCCGACACCGTGCAGCTGACGGCGAACTTCCGCTCGACGCGCGCAGTCATCGACTTCGCCAACGATGTGTTCGGTCGATTGATCGCGTTCGAGACCGATGTGCAGCCGGCGTTCCAGGCACTCGATGCGTGCCGGGCACGAGTCCTGCTCGACCATGGCACCGTGTCGCTGATCGGTGCGGACCGTCACGACGACCTCTCCGCCAACCAGGCCACCGCCGAGATGGGCTCGGCTGATGCGCTGCGCCTGCGCGAAGCCACCGACGTGGCTGCCACCGTGACCACCGCACTCGCCGACGGATGGCCGGTGTACGACGAGACGCTCGACGAGCTCCGACCGTGCCGCCCGGGCGACATCTGCATCCTGCTGCCCACTCGGATCTCCCTCCCGTCGCTCGAAACCGAGCTTCGTCGGGCCGACCTCACCTACCGAGCCGAGAACTCCTCCGTTGTCTACGCGACCCCCGAGGTGCGCCAACTGCTGTTGGCCATGCGGGCCGCCGACGACCCCACCGACACCCTGGCCCTCGTCGAATCGCTGCGCAGCCCGCTGTACGGCTGCAGCGACGTCGAACTCTGGCAGTGGAAGGCAGGCGGCGGCACCTGGAATCTGTGGGCAACACCACCGCCCGGATTCGGTGATCATCCGGTCGGCGCAGCGATCGACCACGTTCGCTCTGTGGCTGAGCGAGTGGGCACGACATCGGCAGCCGACCTGCTCGCCGCCGTCGCCGACGAACGCCGGCTCTTCGACCTTGCGCTTGCAGGCCCGGATGCTCGCGACGTGTGGCGCCGTCTGCGTTACGTCGTCGAGCAGGCACGCGCGTGGGCAGATGCAGGTGGTCACGGCGTGCGCCGGTATCTGCAGTGGGCCATCCTGCAGGCGTCCGAGAGCCGGGTGGCCGACACGATCCTGCCCGAGCACGACCACGACGCTGTCCGTGTGATGACCATCCACGCGGCCAAGGGCCTCGAATTCCCGATCACCATCGTCGCCGGCCTCACCACCAAACCCCGTCGCGCCACCACCAACGGTGTGGTGTGGCGAGACGACACCTGGATGCTGGCAGGACGCGGCGACGACGGCGTGTTCGTGACCCATCAGCCGATCGACGAACAGATGGGAGATGCGGAACGTCGCCGACTTCTGTACGTCGCGTGCACCCGCGCCGTCGACCACCTCGTGGTGTCGCTACATCGGGGAGTACCGACGAAGAGCAACGCCGACTCCAGCGATTGGGGCACGCTGACATCGGCCGAGCTGTTGTGGGCAGCCGGAGCGGCAGAACCGGCATCGGGCGCCCAGGTTGCCGTCGTCGCCCTCCGACCTGTCACTCGGATGCGCGCTCAGCCGGGTCCGCTCGATTGGGCCGATCATGCGACATGGGCAGCCGAACGCCATCGTGTCTTCGTCACTGCATCGCGTCGAACGGGGATTGCCGCCACCCGGCTGTCGGAAGAGATTGCCGGCGCCAACGGACGCGACGTGGTCGACGATGCCGGTCTCGACAAGCGCCCGGTGAACGTCGAACTGCCACCATGGCAGCGCGGGCGCTACGGAACCAGCATCGGTCGCGCCGTGCACGGCGTGCTGCAATTCTGTGATCTGGCGTCCGGCTCCGACATCGAGAATCTCTCCCGCTCGCAGTGCGCTGCCGAAGGCGTCATCGGGCTCGAACGTCAAGTGGTTGCGCTCGCCCGCTCGGCCCTCGCAACGCCGATCGTGCGTACGGTCGTCGCCGGGGCCGAACACTGGCGTGAACTGTTCGTCGCTGCACCCCTCGGTGACCGGGTGCTCGAAGGGTACGTCGATCTGCTCGTGCGCACCGAAAACGGGCTCGTCATCGTCGACTACAAGACCGACCAGTGGTCCGGACCCGTGCAGTCGTCCGAGCGTGTCGGCCGGTACCGCTTGCAGTTGGCTGCCTATGCGGCGGCACTCGCCGCTGCGCTCGACGAGGAAGTCGTCGGCGGCATCCTCGTGCGATGCTCGCCAACCGGCGATGCCGATCAGATCGTGATCGACGACTGGACCGAGGCGATCGACGAGGTGCGACGAGCCATCGGCTGAGTTCAGGGGTCGGTCGGTTGAATCGGTGCCGACGAGGAATCCGAGGAGTGGTGCGATCGGACCCGAACCGCTCGATGGTCGGCAACCGGGGTGACCGCCGCACGACCGAGTTGGAACACACCCCGGAACGCAATGCCCCCGAACGTGCGCAGCAACACGAGGGCGAGCAACACTGCGAAGACGATCGCCGCAGGTACCGCCAGGGTTGCAAGCAACAGTCGGCGATCATCTGTCATCAGGCTCAGCACCCCTGAGTCGACGGCGCTGCCGTCGACATTCAGTGTCCGGATCGGGTCATCGAGTTGTGGACAGTCGACCGCAAGATCATCGACGCCGATGACGTCGTTGCCGCCGAATGTCGGCTCCGCAGGCCTCACGGTGGAGGCTGGTACGCCATAGGTGGGATCGAGCCCGATTCCGATCAGGTACTGCTCGCCCTGTTCGAGGAACCGATAGTCGGGCCCGTAGCGCACGTCGATCTGGCCGCTCACCGCCCACGATTCGGCCGAACCGGCACGCATCTGGTCGATTCGGAAACGCACGACCTGCGTGACATCGTCCTTGCCGATCATCGTGGCGGTGAAGACCGCGTCGGCCGGGTCCGGTGCCGGGCACCCGACTGGCGTGGGAATCAGCGACCCGGACTGAAGGCCGGGAACGGGCCGTGCGTTCTCCGGTGGCAGGGTCGCCGGCGGCGGATTGTCCGGCGGAGCGGCGAGCCCAGCCCCGGCCGGCATCGCCAGAGCGATCGGCACGGCACACAACAGGCCGAGGAGCCCGATGCGTCGCATCCGTTGAGTCATCGCGCCAGGCTAACGACCGTCACCCGGACGAGCCCGGCAGCACCACTCCCTCCACCCCGTCAGCGACCTTCGAAGACCGGATCGCGCTTCTCCATGAACGCCTTGATCGCCTCGACGGTGTCCGAGGTTCCGAAGTTGACCGTCTGAGACAGGCCCTCGTCGTCGAGCGCTTCCTCGAGCGTGACGTGCATCGAGTTGTTCAGGAGTCGCTTCGACATCGCCAGCGCGATCGGCGGGCCCCCGGCAAGACGACAAGCCCAATCGTCGACGAACGCGTCGAGTTCGCCGTCAGGGAGCACCCGGTTGACGAGCCCCATCTCGGCGGCTCGTGCGGCGTCGATGATCTCGGCGAGCAATGCCAACTCCTTCGCTCGGTGCATGCCGACCAGTCTCGGCAGCAACCACGACCCTCCGAAGTCGAGGCTGAGACCACGCTTGGCGAAGATCTCCGAGAACCGGGCATTCTCCGACGCCACGATCAGGTCGCACGACAACGCCATGTTGAGCCCGGCGCCGACGGCGACACCGCGCAC
>JANPKU010000159.1:0-1833 GCA_031426215.1 Actinomycetes bacterium | reverse complement strand
CTGATTCCCGAGTCGACCACGGTCGACGATGCGGAACACGCTCGACTGATGGGCCTCATCGACGACAACGGTGTGCGCCCCACGTTCGAGTCCGATTCAAGCCACGGCTGACTTCTGCCGACACCATCGGTGTGCGGCGCCGCGACTGCATGCGATCGGGACGGTACTGTTGAACAGATGAGTGGACAGCGCTGGATCGGACGACTTGGTCTTGCCGCGCTGATCGGCGTCTCGTCGATTGCCGTCGCCGCTACGTCGTCGTCGGGTACTTCGGTCGATGCGCAGACGTCGGCACTGGGAGCGGGTGGCGAGTACCACCCGTTGACACCCGCACGTATCTTCGACTCTCGAAGCGGTGTCAACGACTCCGCTCCACTCGGCATCAAGCCGACCAACGCCCAAGGTCAGACCTTCAACGTCGACATCCTCGGCCAAGGTGGGGTCCCGGCCGAGATCGGTGGGGCCAACACCGATGTGCTGGCCGTCGTGGCCAACGTCACCGTGGTCGGCTCGACGCTCGACGGTTACCTGTCGATCTATCCGACCGGGGCTGCGCCCGGGGAGTCGTCGTTGGTCAACTTCGCACCTGGCGAGGCGGTGCCCAATCTGGCCGTTCTCGGCGTCGGTGCAGGCGGCCAATCCACGATCTCGCTGGTCACACCTCAGGGTGCCGGCTCGGCGCACGTGTTGATCGACGTGTTCGGATGGATCTCGACGTCGCAGTTCGCCGACACCGCTGATGTCGGCGCACGGTTCAAGCCGATCCCGCCGTCGAGGCTGCTCGACACCCGCTCGGTACCGGTTCCGGCCGGCTGGCCCGCTGGCACGGCGATCGGCACGATGGGCCAACTGACGCTCCCGATCCGCGGTGCCAACGGCGTGGTGCCCGACTCGGCCAATGTCACCGGGGTGATGGTCAACGTCACCGCTGCCAACAACGCGCCGGGCAACCAGGCGACCTTCTTGTCGGTCACCCCGTCGGCGACGCCTGCGGGTGCCGAACCTGCCACGTCGGTCACCAACGTCGCTCCCGGACAGGTGAAGGCGAACATGGCGATCGTGCCCGTCGGCGACGACGGCACGATCCGCATCTTCAACCGATCGGGCGCCACCCACGTGATCGTCGACGTGCTCGGCTACCTCGAACGTGGCGCACCCGACACGTCGACCGCGGGCCGCGTGATTCCGCTCGACGCCCCGTTCCGGGTGTTCGACACCCGCCAGGCGGCATTTGCCAGCACTCCACTCGGATTCGCCACCAAGGAAGAGTGGAGCTTCAAGGGCTTCGCCGAGTCGGTCAGCTTGAACGGTGTCGCCATCGGTGCGCAGTCGGCGCTGCTCGGCAACCTCACGGGAACCGGTCTCGCACCGCTCTCGCCTGGCCGGCCGGTCACCACCTACATGACGGTCTACCCCGGCAACGGCGCACCGCCGAACAGCTCGAACATCAACGTCACGCCAGGACGTTCGGTGCCGAACATGTCGCTGCTCAGCTACGGCACGGTCGGCACCGATCCGTACACGATCTCTGCGTTCAACTTCGACGGGTCGATCCACTACCTCCTCGACGTGTACGCAGTCGTCCTTCAGTAGGTCGTCCTTCAGTAGCCCGCACACTCCCGCTGCATCGGTACACTGTCGTCACCGAATCGCCGGGCTGATTCGATCGGTGCCTGAAGGCCCCTGCCCGGTTCCCACGAACCACGGAGGCTTTCCCATGTCCGACACTCTGACACCGTCCACCGTCGCGTCCCGCAAGGACTATCGCGTCGCCGATCTCTCGATGGCGCCGTTCGGGCGCAAGGAGATGATCCTCGCCGAACACGAGATGCC
>JANPKU010000158.1:0-7342 GCA_031426215.1 Actinomycetes bacterium | reverse complement strand
ATCAGCCGGAGATGATCAGCGACGTGCCGTTCACCAGAGACGCCTCGACCGCTGTCCCCAGCGTGATCGAGAACGATGTGGATGCCACCGTGATCGACGGCACCGACGTGGTCTGCAGCTCAGTGGTGCCGTTGCGCAGGGTCACCGACGCCACCTTGGCGTTGCACGCCGGGTTCACGCCGGTGAAGTTCACCGCCGTGACCTGGTACTTCTGCGCCGAGGCGCTGTAGGCGGTGCTGTAGGTGATGCCCATGCCGTCGGTGTCGCAGGCGGCAACGACCGAGTCGCCCGACCCGAGCGACGTGGAGGTCAGCGTGCCCAGGGTTGCCGCCGAAGCGCCAGCGATCCCCGCAATGGACACGCCTCCCAGGAGGGCGATCGCCGTCCGCTTGGAGAATTGCATGATGTGGTCCTTCCACTCGTGGCGCCCGAGTTGTGGCGCACACAATGTCATCGACACGACCAACCCAAGCTTGAGCAATTGTTGATGTATGGGTGAGGAGCCACTGGTGGCCTCACGCCGCTCCACGACGTCCGACACGGACAGCGGCGCACTCGAAAACAGTCGTTGAGCTGCTCGAATGTGCCTGAAATGGCTGGGTTGTCGTCCGAGTGCTGCCAACGCGCACGACTCAAGAGGCCACCTTACGTGGCCGCACCCAGCCGAATGGTTGTGGAATCGTTGATTCAAGTTGAATCGCGACCATGGCGCTGCCACCGCGAGGCGACATCCGGCATCGGCGTAGCGACTGGAACGAGCCCGAAATCTTACGAAGAAATACTCGAACAGGTGTTGCATTCTGCTCTTGATTTGCGTAATTTTGTTCTACCGACTCCCCCTCTACTTCCGGTCACCACCGCTCGAAGGGAGGACACATGCAACGCAAGGAACTGCTCGCCATCGTCGAGCGTCTCTGTGACGTCGAACTCGACACCCTCGAACGAGACGACCTCGCCGAGATCGTCGCTTCGGCCGCCCGAATACGAGGTTGGCTCGACGCCACCGAGCTCCGCTGCACCCGTCGTGCCCGCAGCCTCGCCGACGCCGGCCGAGCCGAATCCGCACCGTCGCTCATCGCCAATAACGGCAACCGATCCAACAGGGACGGCGATCAAATCCACCGACGCGACAAGGTTGCCGAGGCAATGCCCAGCTTCGAAGACGGTCTCGACGACGCAACCGTGTCCGCCGGTCACCTCGACGCCATCGCCAACGCCACCCGTCACGCCCCGCCCGACGTACGTGCCGCGTTCGCAGCCCACGAAGTCGAACTCGTCGCGCTGGCCGCCACAGACAGCATCGAAGTGTTCGGTCGACGCTGCCGTGCGCTCGTCGCCGAGCTCACCACCGACCTCACCGGCAACGACGCCACCGAACTCGACCGCCAACGCGCCGCGTCGACAATCCGTCAGTGGGTCGATGCCCACGACGGACTCCACCACACGCACGTCGCCCTCGACCCGCTCCGCCACGAAATCCTCTGGAACGCGATCAACCGGAACCTGCGGCGCCGCCAACAACGCGACGGCAATGCCCGCACCCCGTGGAACCAGATGCAGGTCGACGCATTGATCGACGCCGTGCGGGGCAACGGCGTCAACACGCAACGCCCCCACCGGACCGGCACCCCACCGATCGACACCGAGAGGCCGGCGTGCGACTCCCGACCTCCGAGCCCCGCAGTCGGCATCGCCCGCGACCTCGTCGATGCCGTCGACCGGGCGACCAGACATCACCAACGAACCGCAGAGCCTGACCACGACAGTGACAGCGACAGCGACGGCGACGTCGGTGCTGATGATGATGTCGGTCGCGCCGAGAACCAGTCAGAACCCGACGATCTCGGCGACGACGACAGTGACGACTACCGCAACGACGACATCGAAGACGACAGCGAGGCCGAGCTGCGACGTATCGAACAACGGATCCCCGAGATCAGCGTCCTCACCGACCTGTCCTTCCTCATCGGTGAACTCAACGGCTCCGGCGTCTGTGAAACCGAAGACGGCAACCCGCTACCGGTGTCCACGGTCCGTCGGCTCTGCTGCGACGCCGAGATCATCCCCATCGTGCTCGGCGCCGACGGCGTCACACTCGACCTCGGGCGCACCGCACGAACCGTCAACCGAGCCCAACGACGAGCACTACGCGCCATGCACCGCACCTGCGCCCACCCCGACTGCGACGTCCCGTTCAGCCACACCAAGATCCACCACGTCCGATGGTGGACGAGAGACCGCGGCCCCACCGACATCGACAATCTTCTGCCGTTGTGCGAACGCCACCACCACCTCGTCCACGAAGGCAACTGGAACCTCACCATGACCCCCGACCGGATCGCCACCTGGATCCGACCCGACGGCACCACCCACCATCGAGGAACAACCATCAACCGCCAGCCACCCTCGTCCCGCGGCGGGCCACGCCGTGATGGACGACCTCCACCGACGCCCGGGACCACCCCGACGGGATGCCTCTCTCCAAACTCAATTCACCCGAGACCCTGACCGGATGACGACTGAACTCGATCGCACGCGGGCCAGACGTTCAGATCCACCATCCGTTCAGATCGACGATCACATTGCCGCCGGTCTGGCTGTACGCGCAGCTGTCCACGGCATCGGAGACGGGGACGATCGCCCCGTTCGCGGCAGCCGAGCCGACCACCTGGTTCAGCGTGGACGTGTCGCGCAGCGTCTGGCAATCGAATGTCGTCGTGAACCCGGCCGAAGGGTGTCCGGCGACGGCGACGTTGACCGAAGCTGCCACCGGCACCATGTCACCGAGCGATCCGGTGCGCAGCCCGTACCTGACGGTGCCGCCGGGTCCGACCGGCACGCGTTGGCGAGTGTCGACCAGACGCTCAGGATCGGTCGGCACATATGACAGGCCGGAGACGCCCAATGCACCAGCGAGGTCCACGATGATGTCCGTAGACACCTGGGCGTACACACACAGCAGCCCACCTTGCGACACCGCCACGATTGCGTTGTTCGGGCGAGTTTCGCCGGCACCGAAGTTGAGGCTCGACGTTTCCGGTCGGTCCACGTCACACGGATACGCGGTCAGGAACCCGCCCGCCGATGGCTCGACGGCCGTCAGGTTCACTGCGACCGCAGTGGACCCCGAGGGCATCATGTCACGCAGGTCGAACACGGCGGTGGCCCCCGCTGCGAGACGGCGAGCACCACCCAAACCTGACCGGGTGTCGGCGACGCGAAGCGGACCGATCTGGGTGAGACGTGACGCCCCATTGGAACCCAACCAGCCGGTGACGTCCACGATCACATCGGTTGCAGCCTGGGCGAAGACGCACACTTCACCACTTGGGTTCAAGGTTGCGATCGTGCTGTTCGCCACGGTCTGGCCGTCGGCGAAGTTGAGCGCCGACGCCTCCGGCACGATTGCGCTGCATGGGTACACAGTGAGGAAGCCGGCAGCAGCCGGGTTGACCGCCACCACATTGAGCACTGCCGACGTCGCACCGGTCGGCACACCTCTGCGTCCAGCGACCTGCAGTCGCAACACGTCGCCGGCGTCCAGACGGCTCGAGCCACCCAGCCCCGAGCGCGTGTCCGCCAACCGGGCCGGGGTGAGCGCCGTGAAACGCGAACCAAGGTCAGGCGGCGGTGGCGACGTCACCAGTGGCGTCGACGTCGGGGCCACGGTGGTTTCCGTCGGCGTTGACGTTGACGTCGGCGGGGAGGTCGGCGGCACCGTTTGCGTCGGTGTCTCGGGCTGGCCATCCAAGGTCACCTGGTACACGCCGAGCGAACCGTACGAACTGAACCCACCCGTCGTCGGGGTCAGGTAGCCCGCCGGCGCCACCTGCACGCTGTACCAACCGGTCGACAGCGTGCCGGACACGCGCGCCACCCAATCGCTGGTGTTGCTCGGTGACGCAGCGAGCACGACGGCACCAGCCGAGTTCCGCACCGTGAGGCTCGCATACAGCGATGAATATCCCGAGGAACCAGCCGGAGGCTTCACCTCCGCCGTGAACGTACCTTCACTGACATACACGTTGACGGTGTCGACGTCGTCGCCGACGGTGAGTCGACCTGGGAACGACGACTGTGCCGCAACCGTCGGAGCCAGCGCTGACGTGGCCGGAAAGTCATCCGAGACGAGGCCGGTGTACGACGCAATGACAGCAACATCGTCCTGGGTGTTGTTGGCTCTCGCATACTCGCCACGAGACCACTGCGTGAACCGTGCCGCACCGCCGCCCATGATGGGCGCCCACGTCGAGTTGCCCCCGTAGTACTCCACCGTCGATCCGTTGGAGTTCGTCTGGCCGTCGTGCAGGAGCCCGAGCATGTGCCCGGCCTCGTGCGAGGACGTGCTGGCGGTGTAGTACGGATGCCCGCCCGCCGTCTGATTGGAGAACACGAAGGCCGGAAGATCGCTGCTCGATGAGAACAAGCCGAGATAGGCAATGCCGCCGATGGCCGTTCCGAAGGAGTCGTAGTACCAGTTCGAGGCGGTGATGACCACACGGGTTCCGAACGTCGTGTCGGACGAGGATGTCCGTGACAGACCGGCGGCGCCTGGGTCGGTCGTGGTGACGTTCACGTCGAACGCGGCGAAGTCGTCGGCGACCATCTGCCAGATGCGATGCATGTTCGAACGTTCCAGATCGGTGAACGTTCCGGGCGTCGAGGCAACAGTCCCGCTGAAGTAGTCGTACGGCGACGACACGATCGAGGGCAGGTTGAAGTCGCTGTTCCAGTGGGTGCCGGTGGTCGTGTGACCGTCGAAATCGAGGAAGATCGTGCGCGGCGAGCTCCGACGCGAACTCAGCGCGAACACGTCGCCCTCGTAGGTCGCAGTTGCCATCGCCGTTGCCGGTGCTGTCAGCGCCGCATTGTCTTCGATCGGCGGTTGAACGAAGCCCGAGAGCAGATTGTCCGTCACGAACATGAGGTCGTCGTGTCGTAGCTCGTCGACGAGTTCCTCGGGTTCCATGCCTGCGTATGCCGCAGCGTCGTCGAGGCGTCCCTGTTGCTCGAGTTGCTCGGCGCCCGCCTCCCCTTCGAACAGGACGACATCGTCGTTCATCGAGCCGAGGTCCGGTTCGGCGACGACGGGATCACCGATGTCGGCAACGCCGTCGACGCCGCCGGTGGTGGTGGTGGTGGTGGTGGTCGGAAGCGTCTCGTACGCGGATGCGCCGACATCGGCCGAGATGGATGGAAGAACGATCACGGCTGTTGCGACAGCGATCGGCACGAGCAGGAGCGGCACGAGGCGGGTGCGGCGAGTCGTCGCAGTCATGGACGTGGACTGTCCGTGATGCATCGCCGATTTCACGCATCTGGCAACGAACGGAGGCGTCGCTGTGCGGAACCGGGGCGAACCAGTTCCATCCGGGGTTGATCGACGTGCGACATCCGGAAGCCGGCGTCCGTTCGAACGGCCCGATGGGGACGCAAACCGCACATTTCATGCCACGATGGAGGCGTGTCAGGATCTCGATCAACGCGCCCCGAGCGTGATCTCGCCGCGATCCGAGACGGAGACCTCAGTGTGTTCGTGGCCCTCCTCGACCCGTGGGTCGATCGGATGCACGACCTGTCACAGAACATCGTCGGCACCGCCGAGAATGCAGCCATCGTCGCGCACGGCGTCGTTCAGTCGCTCTGGGAGCGGCGGGGCGAACTCGTGGCCGACGAACTCCAACGCGATTCGCTGCTCCTGGCCACCCGGCAGAGATCGCTGAACCATCTCGCCGCACGAGGGTGGAATTCGCCGAACACCGACAGCCTCGTCGGAGCGCACTACGACAGTGCAGCCACCCGCTACCGCGTCACCCTGGCCCACGCCGCGGCGAGCGTGCTCGAGGCGAGCAACGTCAGCCTGCTCGACCTGCATTTCCGCCACGTCGTCGACGCCGCGGCACTGGCCGACACGTTGGGCGTTGCCGGCCCAGCCGCAGCGCAACGTCTCGCCCAGCTGCGTTCCGAACTCGACGAGACGATCGCGGCATACGAACTGTGGAGCGGTGCGGGACCGCGCTGCCCCGGTCTCGGCGACGCACCCGTGTTCGACGCGACGGTGTTCGAGACCGTCAGCCGACACCGCAGCACCTGCTCCGAATGCGCACGCGCACACCGGTTGCTCGTAAACCCGGCCGGACTCTTCCTCACCGCACCGACCACGACGATCGCTCCGGCACTTCGCCAGCGTGTCCTTGCGGTGGCGTCGGGTCCCGACGTCAGGGCAACCTCGGCCCTCGGAGCATCCATCTGGGCAACGACGAACGACGATGCCTCTGCGTCTGGACTTGATCCTCGTCCTGATCGGGATACTGATCCGTCCCCGACTGCCGCACCCGACATCGACGAACTCTGGGCCTCGACGACCGCTGCGACCACGACGGCGGCGGTGGTGCGGGCGGCGCCAGTTGCGAGAACGGTGCCCGTCTCGCCCAGTCGCCCTCCAGCGCGTCCTCGAACGGCGGCGATCGTCGGCGGTGTCGTGATGTCGCTCGCCGTGTTGGTGGGCGGTGTTGCGTTCGCGATACGGGGATCAGGCGACGGCGATCGGATCGTCGTCGATCGCGGGTCGAACTCCGAACAACCGCCGACGAGCGACGAAGAACCAGAACCGGACGTGCAATCGCTCGGTCCGGCGCCACCGTCCACGGAGCGCGGTACGACCACGACCGCTTCGAGTTCGACCACTTCGTCAACCACCACCAGCCCGTCGTCGTCGACGCCGACCACTGAGCCCATTGGGACGCCCACGACCACCATCAGCACGCGGGTTGCAACGGGCGTGCCGCCGCGACCGCCCTCGACCTCGGCGCCGACCTCGACGGTGGCGTCGTCATCGGTCACCACCACTCCCACGACGCAGCCGCCCGCCGCCACCAGCCCCCCGATCACACCGCCCACCGCCACCACGGTGGCTCCCACCACCACGACGGTCACGACGCCTCCTGCAACGACCACCACCACGACGACCACTACCACGACCACCACGACGACGACCACCACGACAACGGTCTCCACTACGCCCACGACGTAGCCACCCGCCGCCCCGACGAGCTCCGAACCGGCCGGGCGATCGCCACCCTCTGAGCGCACGCTCGCCGCTCGGATCCGGACCGAAGGCCGTTCGGATGGAATCCGGCGGCCGGGCGTGTTCCCCATCGAGTGACGTGGCGCCCACTGTCGAGGCATGCCACGACGCAGCGAGAACGACCCGGGGACTGCACGCCGCCACCGATCGAGCGAGCGCCGAACGCGCATCGACACACTCACGGCGCTGATCGCGACGGCGATCGTTGCGCTCCTGGTGATCGCGAGCAACGGGCAGGCGCCGGCGACCGAGGCC
>JANPKU010000157.1:0-34958 GCA_031426215.1 Actinomycetes bacterium | reverse complement strand
CCATGCCCGAACTTCACGTACCGCGACGAGCCCGGACTTGATCAACGCGGCGTCCGCAGCAGGATTCGCGCGCACAGCGGAGATGCGCTCCACCCGCTCGACAACCCCTGCGATCTCCATGCATCCCACCATAAACAGGGGGTGTCACAGAGTTACCGAGACCGACGGACGATCCGCTCGACTACGGGTTCGTTGCTCGGCGAGTCACAGCGATCGTGCCGACGACGAACACGGTCGACGCAGCTGCGGCGACACCGATGTGCGCACTCGAACCACCTTTCGTGGCCGGCAGGAGCGCCAACACACCGAGGGTCACTGCTGCGATCGGCCACGTCGCGCGCCCGTTGATCCCGTCGACCACGGTCGCCCCTGCGGCGCTGGCCAACGTGGATGCGTAGAGCGCGTGGTGGAGCCAGTGGTGCCGACCGAGGTCGAGCCGTCCCGTTCGCACGCTCGTACCGAGCAGCGTCGACGCAGCGAGGGTGGCGCCGACACTGAGGTGCTGCCACGAGGTCACACTCCGACGGTACCCCGGGGTGTGTGGTCGGCTGACCGATCGTCGAATACGGACCACGTGGGGTGGTCGCTCATGGAGGACGGGTACGTTGCGGGTTCATGGAGTTCTTCGAGGTGGTGCGACGACGCCAGACCACCAACGGTCCGGTGTCGACCCGGCCGGTGTCGTTGGAACACCAGCACCGCCTCGTCGAGGCCGCCGGCATGGCGCCGTCGCACTTCAACAGCCAGCCATGGCGGTTCGTGCTGATCGACGATCCGGAACGCATCAGCCTCATCGCCGACATCAGCGCCGAGAGCATGCGTCGCGTGTTCCGAGCCGGCGAGTTCTTCACCCGCTACCGCAAGTTCTTTCGATTCTCCGAGGCCGAGATGGACGAGCGTCGCGACGGCATCTTGTTCGACCAGCTGCCCCGAGCGCTCCGACCATTCCGCCGCTTGGTGTTCACCGACACCGCCACCAAGGTGATGAACCGCCTCGGTGTGCCCGACACGCTCGCCGATGCAAATCGTGAACTGGTCGACGGCGCGCCGCTGGTGATCGCTGCGCTGCTCGACACCGAGGAGTACCGGCCTGGCGAACTGTCCGGCTTCTATTCGGTGTTCGGGCTCGGCGCCGCGATGGAGAACCTGTGGCTCACCACCGCCGAGCTGGGGATGGGGATCCAGTTCATCTCGTTCCCGATGGAGGTGCCGGACCAGTGGTCTCGCCTCGTCGAGATGCTCGAGGTACCCGACGGGCTGGAGCTGATGGCGCTCTACCGCGTCGGCTACGTCGACGAGCAGGCCGAACGTCCACCGATCGACTGGTCGAGCCGGCATCGCAAACGCCGCTCGCAGTACGTGTTCCGAAATTCGTGTGCGACACCGGAGCCGGACGCCGAATGATGACCGCTGACGCTGCACCCCGGATTCTCGGCGTCGGCACCGCGGTGCCCGAGCACGTGGTGACCCAGGCGCAGGCACGCGAGTTCGCTGGTCGCATGTTCGGCCGTCACCACCCGGACATCGAACGTCTGCTTCCCGTGTTCGATCATGCCGGCGTCGAGCAGCGTCACTTCTGCGTTCCCGCTGACTGGTTCGACGAGTCCCACAGCTTCGGTGAGCGCAACGATCTGTACGTTCGTCACGCACTGTCGCTCTCGATTGACGCGGCCCGGCGAGCCCTCGCCGACGCCAAGGTCGACGCCGGCGACGTCGGCACGGTGCTCTTCGTGTCCACCACGGGGATGGCGACGCCGTCGCTCGACGCCCGACTTGCATTGGCGCTCGGATGCGCTCCCGACGTCCGTCGTGATGCCACGTTCGGTCATGGATGCGCCGGTGGTGTCGGTGGGCTGGCGCGTGCCGGCACGTTCGCTCGCGCCGATCCGGATCGGGCGATCCTCCTCGTGGCCACCGAGCTGTGCGGGCTCACCTTCCAGGGCGACGACTGGTCGAAGGCCAACTTCGTGTCGACGAGTCTGTTCGCCGATGGTGCGGCCGCCGTGCTCGTCGGGGGCGATCGGGTCGAGGGTGCACGGGGCGGTCCGAGGATCGTTACAGACAGCTCCGTTCTGTGGCCGCAGACGGAGGACGTGATGGGTTTCGAGTTCACCGATCGCGGGCTCGAAGTGGTGCTCGCCCGGAGCGTTCCGCAACTCGTTCGCGAGCGATTTGCTGCAAGCGTGGAGACGGTCTGCGAACGTGCGGGCGTCGCCGTGTCCGACCTCGACCACTTCCTCTTGCATCCCGGTGGAGCGAAGGTGCTCGACGCCTATCTCGAGGTGCTTCCGCTCGACGCATCACAGCTGCACTGGTCGCGCGATGTGCTGCGAACCCACGGCAACATGTCGGCCCCCACGGCGTTGTTCGTGCTCCGCGAGGCGTTGGATGCGGCCGCGAGCGCGTCCGGCGACGGCCCGGTCGCAGGTGATCTCGCGCTCGTGTCGGCGATGGGTCCCGGTTTCGCCGCCGAACACGTGGTTCTGCAGTGGTGAAGTTCGCTTGCGCAGGGTCGTCGCGACGCTCGCGGCTGGTCAAGCTCACTGTGGCGTGCTTGGCCCTCCAGCGTCTCGGCGAACTCGGCTGGTCGAAGCGCAACGAACGTCGGCTCCGCGGACGTGGGGCCGTCGAGTTCGGGCAGTCGCATTATCCGGCGATGGTGGCGCTCCACGTCGGTTGGCTCGCCAGCATGCTCCTCGAAGGCCGTCGGACCGACTCTGTGCCGACACCGGTTCGCGCGGCCGCCCTCGGCGTGTTCGTTGCGGCTCAGCCACTTCGCTACTGGGCGATCGCGTCGCTCGGCGACCGCTGGAGCACCCGAGTGCTCGTCCCGCCGGACGAGCCACCGATTGCCGTTGGCCCGTACCGCCACCTCGATCACCCGAACTACATCGCAGTGGTCGCCGAGATCGCTGCTGCTCCGTTGATGCTCGGCGCCTGGCGCACAGCAGCGTGGGCGACGGTTGCCAACGCCGCCGTCCTGCGCACTCGGTTGCGGGTGGAACGTCGCGCGCTCAGCGCAGTCGCCCCCTAGCGCTCCGGGCCGGCGCCAACCATCACGTTTGGGTTGCATTTCCGGTGGGCCGTCCCACCGGAATCTGTACGCAAACGGGGTTGTGGGTGTGGGGGGTGGGGGGTGTGGGGCGTGATGTGGGTGTGAGGGTTGGATGAGGTCAGTCGCCGGCGACGGGGGTCATCGGCTCGGTGGTGTCCCATCCTCCGGCGAGCGGTGGCTCCTCGGCGTGGCGCTTGGCTTCACCGGCTTGGATCGCTTCGAGGAGGTGGATCGAGATGTCGGCCACGCGCACCTGGTCCTCCTCGTAGCCGGCACCCTTCACCCCGTCGTCGAGCATGATGTAGCAGAACGGACACGCCGTAGCGACCCGGCTGGCGCCGGTGGAGATCGCCTCGGCGGCGCGCTCGTCGTTCACCTTCGTGCCCGTGTTCTCCTCCATCCACATGCGGGCGCCGCCGGCGCCGCAGCACATGCCCTTGGTGCCGTTGCGCGGCATCTCGACCACCTCGACACCCTTGATCGAGGCCACCACCTTGCGCGGTGCGAGGTACACGTCGTTGTGGCGACCGAGGTAGCACGAGTCGTGATAGGTGATGCGTTCTTCGAGGGTGGCGTCGCTCACGTCGAGCTGACCCGACTCGATGAGTTGCTCGAGCAACTGCGTGTGGTGGATCACTTCGAAGTGACCGCCCACCTGCGGGTACTCGTTGAGCAACGTGTTGAAGCAGTGCGGGCACTGCGTGATGATCTTCTTCACGCCCATGCCGTTGAGCATCTCGACGTTGGGCTGGGCGAGCATCTGGAACAGGTACTCGTTGCCCGACCGGCGAGCCGAGTCGCCGGTGCACATCTCGGACGGTCCGAGGATCGACACGTCGATGCCCGCCCGCCGCAGCAGCGCGGCCATGGCCTGGGTGACCTTCTTGTTCTTGTCGTCGAACGAACCGGCGCAGCCGACCCAGTACAGGTACTCCGATGTGAGGGCCTCGCCCGGATCGACGATGGTGACGCCGTCGATGCCGTCGGCCCAGTCGCCGCGCTCGCCCTGGTTCATGCCCCACGGGTTCGACTGGTTCTCCATTGCTCGGTAGGCGTTGCCCAGCTCGGCGGGGAAGTTCGATTCCATCAGCGACAGGTAGCGCCGCATGTCGAAGATCTTGTCGGTGATCTCGATGTTGACCGGGCAGATCTCGTCGCACGCCTTACAGGTGGTGCACGCCCAGATCTCTTCGGCGGTGATGCGCTCGAACAGCGAGTTGGCGCTGACCTTGATCTCGGCGACGGTGCCGAGCGGCGGCGACACGACGGGAGAGCCGGTGGCGGCCATCACTTCGCCGGCCTTCAACACGATTTCGCGAGGGTCGAGCGACTTGCCGGTGGCGTGCGCGGGGCACACGCTGGTGCAGCGTCCGCACATCGTGCAGGCGTCGAGGTCGAGGAGCTGCTTCCAGGTGAAGTCTTCGATGGTGGAGGCGCCGAAGCTCTCGAGCTCGGTCTCCTCGAGGTTCGGCATCGGCCGCATTGCACCCTTGGGCCGGTCCTTGTCCTTGAGGTACATGTTGAGCGGCGAGGTGAAGATGTGGCGCAGCATCGTGAGCGGCAGCAGCGCGAGGAAGGCGATGAAGCTGGCGACGTGCACGATCCACATCCACTGGTGCCACGTGGCGAGCGAGTCGACCGACCAGCCGTCGACGAGGGTGGCGAGCGGATAGCCGATGAAGCTCCACTTCTCGTAGTCCGGCATGCCGTTGTCGGCGATGCGGAACATCTCGGAGGTGAACCCGGTGACGCCCAGCACGAAGAACGTGCCGAGGATGGCCGCGTGCTCGGGCTTCGACTTGATACGGATGCGGTAGGGGCGTTGCACGTAACGCCGCACGATCGCCCACACGATGCCGGTGAGGTAGACGAGTCCGGCGGCGTCACCGACGAATGCGTACGCCTTGTAGGTGGTGCCGTGGAGGAACTTCAGGGCCTCGGGCATCTGATGGTCGACTTCGAGCACGGTCGTGACGCCGAGCAGCACGAGGAACCCGAAGTAGATCATCGAGTGCATGAGGCCGGCGCCGGCGTCGCGCAACAGTGTCTGCATGTAGGCGCCGGCGCGGAAGTCCTTGAGGCGTTGCGCTGCGTTCTTCCTGGTGGTGTGGCGCTGTGCGGGGGTGCCGCGCTCCCAGTTCTTCATGCGGTTGGCGAACATGAAGGCGCCCCAGATCACCATCACGGGAACGACGGTGTAGAACGCGATCTGGATCGGGCCCGGGATGCCACCGAACACCGTGCGGTGGACCTCGTTGTCGTTCTCCCAGCCGGTGATCTGCGGCAGGACGCCGGACACCAGGATGAAGATGCCCATCGAGATGCCGAGCACCAGGGCGAGCTGATGGGGCTTGACGCGAACTGGCGGCTTGGGCTGGCCGGACGCAGTGGTGGCGGGTTCGCTGCTCATGTAGCCCGCGACGATAGTCGTTGACGTCGCAGGCGGTCATGTCCGGTGTTGGAGATGTGCTCGGGACTGGCTACGCCGAGTCCATAGGCACATCTCCAACATGCGCTCGTCTCAGCCGAAGTACTGGCGATCGAGATCGCGGATGCGTGCTGCGAGGCTCGCGAGCAGCTTGTGTGAGATCGCCGGGACCGAGTCGATCACGCCGAGGAACCGGCGTTGGTCGATCACCATCAGCGTGCAGTCGGTCACGCAGATCGCGGTGGCGGTGCGCGGACCGTGGTCGAGCAGCGACAATTCGCCGACGACCGATCCGGGGCCGACGTTCGCGACCTTGCGACCGTTGCGTTTGATCTCGACCTCACCATCGAGTACGACGAACGCTTCGCGTCCGGTCTGTCCCTGGTCGACGATCAGGGTGCCGGCCGTCATTCGGATCTCGTCGGTGGCCTTGGCGACCTTTTCGAGTTCCTTGTTGTTGCAGCCGCTGAAGAGTGACACTCCACGAAGCGTGTCCAGATGATCCTTTTTGCTCGCCATGTGTCACACACTAGGCGTTTTCGTGTAGGCCGATGAGCAGCGGAGCGCCGGGCATCGTTCAGCCCGCTCACGGCCCGGTCGTTGACGCAAATGAAACTCGGGGGTCTGACCCCGAGGGTTCATATTGATCCCCAGGCCGTGGACGTAGTTTGCTTGATCCCGACCGTTCCGCAGCGCAAACGTCGACGGCTTGTACGGCCTTCGCCAGTCCATCGCTCTCTCCGCTTCACTCGGTAATCAGGGCGTGTTGACGTCGACCCAGGTGTTCGCCGTGGGTGCAGGCGTCCACACGGTCATCGTCGAATGTAACGAGGGTGGAACGTCGAACTCATCAGTGGAGAGCGCCGCACTCTCGATTCTGGCCACCAAGTAGCCGAGCGCTGCGTCCATCCGTCATCAGTCGGGTTGTCAATTCTCGAGGCGGTTTCGTGAGAGACAACCCGGCTGATGCGTGTGATGAACCGTGGTCGGAACACCGCGCTCCATGGCAAGGCAATCGAGTGTCCACTGGCACATCCGCCACCGATCAGCGCAGCGAGGCCGCCAGTTCTGCAGCGAACACGGGGAATTCTCCGATCAGACTCAGGTGTCCACTCCCGGAGATGATCCGGAGCTCGGCGCTCGGGATCAGCGATGCCGTGTGGCGGCTGTGCGCGATCGGGACCAGCTGGTCGTCCTCGCCGTGGGCGACGATGACCGGCACCGAGATCGAGCCGGGGTCGAACGTCCACGCACGACCCTGCACGGTGATGTCGTGGGCGTAGCCGGTGACCCCTTGGCGGAACGCTTCGCCCATCGTGGCGAACAACGCCGTCGCATTGTCCGGAACAGCGAGCCATGCGTTGTCGGTGGCGCCGAGATCCATCTCGCCCTCGAAGAACCGCGACCCGTCCGGCCCGTACCGGTCGATGCAGTACGCGACCGCGGCGTCCTCGTCGTCGAGGCCCATGATCGTCAGCTCCGACTCGAGGTACCCGGCGCTCGCATCGGGCCAGGACATGTCGGTGTTGCCGGCGGCGATCACCGCACCACACACCCGATCGGACAGCAGGGCGGCGCACGCCACGGCGTACGGCCCACCCGACGACAGCCCGATGACACCGAAGCGGTCCACGCCGAGCCGGTCGGCGAGGCCAGCGATGTCATTAGCCCACGACGCCGTGGTGCGCCCCGCCAGCGGCGTCGAGCCGCCGTAGCCGGGACGGTCAGGCGTGAGGACCCTGACTCCCACCTCGGCGAACGCCGCGTCGAGTCCGACGAGTTCCAGCCGACCTCCCGGCGCCCCGTGGCAGTAGAACACGACAGGACCGTCGGGCGAGCCGATGTCGGTGAAGGCCAACGTCCGCCCGTCATCGAGGGTCGTCGTCGTGTCGAACACGTCGTGACGGTAGTTCACGTCGGGGTGACCCGGCGCTGGCACGGGAGTGCCCGCGCCGACACCCCGCCGACCTTCGCCCACTGCGTAGTCTGCCGTCGTGCCCAGCCTGCTCGCCGACCACGGCTTCGACCGGTACCCAGCACATGACAAGCAGGAGGCCGAATCGACTGGGGTGTCGGAGACATGACGACCGACGCCTGGATCACCCTGGTGGTGTTGATCGCCACGTTCGCTGTGCTCGCCTTCGAACGACTTCCGACTGCCGCAGCGATGGGAGCAGCAGTCGGGGTGCTCCTGCTCGCCGACGTCGTCGACCAGGGCGAAGCACTGTCGGGCCTGTCGTCGTCGGCGCCCATCACGATCGCCGCCCTCTACGTCCTGGCGGGCGCAGCAACCGTCACCGGTGCGCTGTCGCCACTCATCGACCGGGTACTCGATGGATCGCCGGAACGCTCGGCGGCCACGGCGGCCGACGGGAGCCGGGCTCGGCTCGGCCGACTCGCGGTCGCCACCGGTGCATTGTCGGCGGTGTTGCCCAACACGCCACTGGTGGCACTGGCGGCACCGCGCGTCGTCACCTGGTGTCGCCGCTCGGGTGTGTCCGCATCGCCGTACCTCATCCCGCTGTCGTACGCCGCCGTGCTCGGTGGCGTGATCACCGTGATCGGCACGTCGACGAACCTGGTGGTCTCCGATCTGCTCGTGGCCGAGGGCGGTGATCCACTCGGCATCTTCGAGATCACCGGGGTCGGCCTCCCGGTCGCAGCGGTCGGGATCTCCCTCCTCGTGCTCACGGCGCCGCGCCTGCTGCGTCACCGTTCGGGTGCAGGACCCGACACCGACTCGAGCATGCAGCCGTACACGATCGCCATGCGCGTCGACGTAGACGGTCCGCTCGCCGGGTGCACCATCGATGCCGCCGGTTTGCGCCACCTTCACGGCGTGTTCCTCGCAGGAGTGGAACGAGCAGGAACCGTGGTGCCCGCCCGACCCGGCACCGTGCTCGGCGCCGGTGACATCTGCTACTTCGCCGGCGACGTCGTCGACATCGTCGACCTGCTCGAGATCCGAGGGCTCACCAGCGCGGAGGACGCTCATCTCGTCGGTGCACGCGACCGGCCCGACGCCGGACTGTTCGAGGCGGTCGTGTCCGAGCGGTCGGAACTGGCCGGAGGCACCCTGCGCGCCGCCGGTTTCCGCGCCCGCTACGACGCTGCGGTGCTCGCGATCCGCCGCCACGACGACGATCTGCCGGGCAAGCTCGGCGAAGTCGTGCTGCGGCCCGGAGACGTGTTGCTCGTGCTGGCCACCCCCGAGTTCGAGCGCCAATGGCGCGGCCACGGCGACTTCAGTGTGATCGCATCGCTCGACGCTGCGCCGCCCGTGCGCCGCCAGCGCGCTGGTGCAGTCATTGCTGCCATTCTCGCGATGATCGTGGCGTCCGTCACGAACGTGCTCGACCTCATGGAAGCGTCGCTGCTTGCCGCGTTGGTGCTGGTGGCCGCCAGGGTGATCAGCGTCACCGAGGCGCGGCGGGCCGTGAACCTCAATGTCGTGCTCACGATCGCCATGTCGATCAGCCTCGGCACCGCAGTGTCGGTCAGCGGGCTCGCAGGTGAGATGGCGACGGTGCTCGGCAACCTCGGCGACCCGTTCGGTGACGTCGGTCGACTCGTAGCCGTGCTGGTGGCCACCATGCTCCTCACCGAACTGTTGTCGAACAACGCTGCAGCCGCGCTGATGTTGCCCGTGGCGATGGCGACCGCCGTCGAGGGCGGCCTCGACCCTCGCTCGTTCGCGATCGTCGTGCTGATCGGGGCGTCGTGTTCTTTCCTGTCACCGGTCGGTTACCAGACCAACCTGATGGTGTACGGCCTGGGCGGGTACAAGTTCCGCGACTTCACGATCGTCGGCGCGCCCCTCACCCTGGCCACGCTGATCGTCACGCCGATCGTCGTCCCGCTCGTCCTCGGCATCTGACCGACCACGGTGCGGTGGCCGGGTGGCGAGCGCTTCTGGCCTGAGGACTCGAACAGGGCCGGACGTCACCGACGCTGACGCCTGTCGTCCCTTGCACTCATCGCGCACCAACCGCATGGGTTCGCACCGAAGGAACCGCGTCGAGTTCGGCATGTGTCGCGAATCCGTCGCGACCGGCGGCCTTGGCTCGATACATCGCCAGGTCGGCGTTGATGATCGTCTGCTTCGCGGTGACGCCGGCAGGGTCGAAGACCGCGATGCCGATGCTCACCGTCGGCTGGCACACCTCGTTGTCGGTGACTATGGCCACCTCGTTGCGCACTGCGTCGAGCAGGGAATGGGCAACGGTCTCGGCCTGGGCGCGGTCCACCCGATGCAGGATCACGGCGAACTCGTCGCCGCCGAGTCGGCCGATCACGTCCGATGCGCGCAGTCGGCCCCGGAGAGCGCTCGCAGCGGAGGAGATGACCTCGTCGCCGACGCTGTGGCCGAGGATGTCGTTGATCTGTTTGAAGTGATCGAGATCGAGGAGTAACAGTGCCCCACTGGCCCCGTGGCGGGCGACGTTGTCGACGTGCCGGTCGAGCTCGGCTTCGAACCCGCGGCGGTTGAGGAGGCCGGTGAGGGCGTCGTGATCGGCGAGGTGTTGCAGCTGGAGATCGAGTTGCTTGCGCTCGGTGATGTCGCGGACCATCACCAGCACCCGTTCGGGTTCGCCCTCGGTGTTCGGCATCGGTGCGACGTCGAACTGGAAGGTCAGCCCGGTCGCTACGGAGAAGTACTCGAGCGTTCCGGGCGTCACCAGTCCGGACTCGTAGAACGGGCGCAGCTTCGCCGACTCCTCTTCGTCGACGATCTCTTCCAACAAACGCCCAGGCATGACGCCTCGCTCGGTGTACCGCCACGTCTTCGCACCGGGGCCGGTCACGGTCTCGAGACGGAGCTCGGCATCCCAGACCATTACCGCGGTGTCGGGAAGGTGATCGGTCAATGTCCGGTACTGCGCCTCAGCAGCCTGTGTCTCGGCCAGGCTGACCCGCAGCCGAGTTCGATCGGCAGCGATCTCCCGGGCCGCGTCGAGCGCGCGGGCCTCTGCCCGACGGCGCCCTCGGCCGCTGCGACCGATTGCCGCCACGGCGCCGCCCAGGCCGAGCATGGTGACACCGGCGAGGGCCAGAACGGTCGTGCGTAGGTTCCTCACAGCCGCGTAGGCGGTCGACGCGCTGACATCGGCGCTCACAGTCCAACCGAGGTCTGGTATCGGTGCGTGAGCGGTCACAACCTGTTCGTCGCCGACGACACGATCTTCCTGCAACTCGTTCCCTGCCAGCGCAGCGTCGACGCCGGGATCACCGCGCAGCGACACGAGCTCCCCGGTTGTAGGGCCCGGCGCACCCACCACCACTCCTCGCTGATCGGTGACGGTGAACGACACGCCTCGATTCGCGAACCGGTCGATGAACGCATCGATTTCACCGACCTCGTAGGTGATCAGCACGTACGCGATCGTGGTGCCGGCGCTGGACCTGATCGGTGCGGCGATTCCGACAACTCTCGGATTGCCAGCAAACCTGGAGACATAGGCCTCCGAGACGTAGACCGCGTCGGTCGCCTGCACCCCCCTGAACCAATCGCGGTAGCTGAAGTCGACGCCCAACAACTCGGGCGAGCGCGGTGAGATCGCCGCCGAATCCCCTCGAAGCGTGATCACCGCCATCAGCGAGATTCCCGGACTCCGTCGGGCCGCCGGTCCGAAGATCGTCTCGACGCGGGCAGCATCGACGTCGGTTGGAGTGCCGTCACCGACTGCGTCCAGCAGTTCAGGGTCGACGGAGAACGCACGGGCGAGATCGACGATGCCGCCGATCGCTTCCTCGACGTAGGTGACCCCGACGGCAGCGTTGGTCTGGACACGATCATGCACTTGGCGAGTCACTGCGTCGGTGGCAAGCCGCAGGATGCCGAACGTCAAGCCAGTGAAGAGTGCCAGGATGAGTGCGATCGCAATGGTCGCAGCCCGATTCGACCGACCGAGCCGAGACGTCCCGTCCGATGGGCGACGACCTGCATCGAGCACATCGGGGTTCGTCGCGTCGATGATCATGGCTCCTTCAACATGGGCTCTCGGTAGCAGCAAGTCCGTGACTGTCCCGAGCTGTCCCTGAAATGCCCGTCAGCCTCATTCGCCACCTACCAGCGCGACTACTTAGGGTGCGTCTGATGGAGTGGACGGTGCACGGCGAGCGGACGATCTACGACAGCGAGTGGATGCGTCTCGCGCTCGTCGACGTCGAACTGCCGAGCGGCGCCCGGTTCGAGCATCACGTTCTGCGCATGCCGGCAGAGGCCGCCGGCGTGGTGGTCGACGATCCCGACCGCGGCGCCTTGCTGCTGTGGCGGCACCGCTTCATCACCGACACCTGGGGCTGGGAGCTTCCGGCCGGACGCGTCGACATCGGGGAGACCGCGCTGGAAGCCGGCGCGAGGGAGACGCTGGAGGAGACGGGCTGGCGACCCGGTGCACTCACGCCGCTGACGAGATACTTCGCGCACAACGGCACCGGTGACACCACCTTCAACCTGTTCCTCGCAACCTCGGCCACGTACGTCGGCGAACCGACCGACCCCGACGAAGCCGAACGCGTCGAATGGATGCCGTGGGAGACGGTCCGCACCGAGATCCACGCGGGCAGGATCCGTGACGGCATGTCGCTGACCGGTCTGCTGTACCGCCTCGCCGACCGCCTCGCCGACCGCTCAGCCGACAGGTGAGACTCAGCGGCGGAGTTGTGGTCGAATGACGCTCATGGAGACGATCCTGGTCACCGGCGGCGCCGGCTACATCGGCAGTCACACCTGTGTCGCATTGCTCGAGGCCGGCTACGACGTCGTCGTGGTCGACGACCTCTCGAACGGTTCCGAACAGGCGGTCACCGAGGCGGCTGCGATCGCTGATGGCTCGATCGAATTCCACCGGATCGACGTCGGCAACGCGGCCGAACTCGACAAGGTGTTCGCTGCACGACCGATCGATGGCGTCATCCACTTCGCCGGGCTCAAGGCCGTCGGCGAGTCGGTGGCCGAACCACTGCGCTACTTCCGCGTCAACCTCGGCACCACCCTGACGCTGACCGAGACCATGGCCGAGCACGGCGTCAAGCGACTGGTGTTCTCGTCGTCGGCCACGGTGTACAGCCCGGCTGCTGCGGTGCCACTGCAGGAAGACGCGATGACCGGGCCGACCAACCCGTACGGCGAGACCAAGGCGATGATCGAGCGGATCCTCACCTCGGCCGGCGCCGCCGATCCCCACATGGCGGTGGCGCTGCTGCGCTACTTCAATCCCGTCGGCGCCCACGAGAGCGGCCGCATCGGCGAGGACCCGGCCGGGATCCCCAACAACCTGATGCCGTTCGTGATGCAGGTCGCCGTCGGCAAGCTGGCGGAGTTGTCGGTGTTCGGCGACGACTACGACACACCCGACGGCACGTGCATCCGCGACTACATCCACGTCGTCGATCTCGCCCGCGGGCACGTCGCTGCGCTGCGTCGCCTCGCCGAGACGCCCGGGGTGCACACCTGGAATCTCGGTACCGGACATGGCACGTCGGTGTTCGAGATGATCGCGGCGGTCGAACGCGCCGTCGGACATCCGATCCCGCGCCGCGTCGTCGGTCGCCGAGCTGGAGATCAGCCGGTGTCGTACGCCGATGTCTCCAGAGCGCAGCGCGACCTCGGTTGGCGCGCCGAGCACACCATCGACAACATGTGCGCAGATCACTGGAACTGGCAGCGAACCCATCCCGACGGCTTCGCGGTCTGACCATTTCGCAGAGCATGATGGGCGTGATGAGCGCCCCTGAGCCCGACCCCGACCTGTTGCTTGCAGCACAGACGATCCACCTACGCGCCTACTGCCCCTACTCGAACTACCGGGTGGGGGCGGCGATCCGCACGTCGTCCGGCGCCGTGATCGTCGGATGCAACGTCGAGAACGCCGCGTATCCGCTCGGATCGTGTGCCGAGGCGGGCGCGATCTCGGCGATGGTGGCCTCCGGAGAGCATTCGATTGCCGAGATCGTGGTGGTCACCGACGGCGAGCGGCCCGGAACGCCGTGCGGTGGATGTCGCCAGCGGATCCGCGAGTTCGCCGGCCCCGACGTCGTGGTGCATTCGGTCGCAGCGTCGGGCGCCTCGTTGTCGACCACGGTCGCGGAACTCCTCCCGCACTCGTTCGGCCCCGAATTCCTCGCCCCGAGCTGAGCACGCCCCTGGCCGCCGCCGCGCAGTTCCGGTGAGTCTCGGCGTGGACGGGGTGCGGTGAAACTCACCAGAACGGGGACGGAGAGCGAAGTTGAGTCGTAAAGACTCAAGTTTCCTCACTCGATGGTTGCGAATGAGTTGAACCGTCCCTATCGTGGGTTCCCGGTCCGTAGTACCCCCTGACTACACCCCGAGTCCCCCTGAAAGAGGAGCAACACCATGGCCAAGGCAGTCGGCATCGACCTCGGAACCACCAACTCGGTGGTCGCCGTCCTCGAGGGAGGCGACCCTGTCGTCATCCCCAACTCCGAAGGTGCCCGCACGACCCCGTCGGTCGTGGCCTTCTCGAAGTCCGGCGAAGTTCTCGTCGGTGAAGTCGCCAAGCGTCAGGCGATCACCAACCCCGACCGCACGTTCCGCTCGATCAAGCGCCACATGGGCGAGGGTTGGAAGTCCGACGACATCGACGGCAAGACCTACACACCCCAGGAGATCTCCGCCCGCACGCTGATGAAGCTCAAGCGCGACGCCGAGGCCTACCTGGGCGACACCGTCACCCAGGCCGTCATCACCGTGCCGGCGTACTTCGACGACGCCCAGCGCACCGCCACCAAGGAAGCCGGCACCATCGCCGGCCTCGAGGTGCTCCGCATCATCAACGAACCCACAGCTGCAGCACTCGCGTACGGCCTCGAAAAGGGCTCGGAGGACGAGACGATCCTCGTGTTCGACCTCGGCGGCGGCACCTTCGACGTGTCGGTACTCGAGATCGGTGACGGTGTCTTCGAGGTCAAGTCGACCCATGGCGACACCACCCTCGGTGGCGACGACTGGGACCAGCGCATCATCGACTGGCTCGTCCAGCAGTTCAAGGCCGCCCACGGCGTCGACCTCGCAGCCGACCGTATGGCCGCCCAGCGCCTGAAAGAAGCGGCGGAGAAGGCCAAGATCGAACTCAGCCAGGTGCAGACCACGCAGATCAACCTGCCGTTCATCACCGCCACGGCCGATGGTCCGCTGCACCTCGACGAGTCGCTGTCGCGCTCGAAGTTCCAGGAGATGACCTCCGACCTGATGGAGCGCTGTCGTATCCCGTTCGAGCAGGCGTTGAAGGACGCCGGCGTCTCGAAGGGCGACCTGCACCACGTGATCCTCGTCGGCGGCTCCACCCGCATGCCGGCGGTCACCGAGCTCGTCCAGTCGATGACCGGCAAGGAGCCGAACAAGACCGTCAACCCCGACGAAGTGGTCGCCATCGGTGCCGCCGTCCAAGCCGGCGTGTTGCGCGGCGACGTCAAGGACGTCCTCCTGCTCGACGTCACCCCGCTGAGCCTCGGCATCGAGACCAAGGGCGGCGTGATGACCAAGCTCATCGAGCGCAACACCACCATCCCCACCAAGCGCACCGAGGTGTTCACCACCGCCGAAGACAGCCAGCCGTCGGTCGAGATCCACGTGATCCAGGGCGAACGCGAAATGGCGAGCTACAACAAGACGCTCGGCAAGTTCCAACTCGTCGACCTGCCGCCCGCCCCGCGTGGCATCCCGCAGATCGAGGTCACCTTCGACATCGACGCCAACGGCATCGTGCACGTGTCCGCCAAGGACCGTGCCACCAACAAGGAACAGTCGATGACGATCACCGGGCAGTCCACGCTCGACAAGAACGACATCGAGCAGATGGTGAAGGACGCCGAAGCGCACGCCGAAGACGACCGCAAGCGCCGCGACGAGGCCGAGGTTCGCAACAACGCCGACTCGATCGTGTACCAAACCGAGAAGGTGTTGCGTGAGCAGGGCGACAAGGTGACCGCCGAGGAGAAGGACGCCGTCGAGCAGCCGCTCTCCGACCTGAAGAAGGCGATGGACGGCAACGACACCGTCGCCATCAAGGCAGCCACCGACACGCTGATGTCGGCCAGCCAGGCGTTCAGTCAGAAGCTGTACGAAGCAGCCGCTCGTGACTCCGGCGCCGAGGGCACCTCGGCATCCGGTCAGGACACCGGCGCCGGCGCAGTGAACGACGACGACATCGTCGACGCCGAGATCATCGACGACGCCGGCGCCGACGAGAAGGCCTGAGCCGGCGATGGACGGCGACATGGTCGACCCGCCCGAGAAGCAGGAGCACGTCGCTCCGACCGACATCCCCGATGGTGCCACTGCACCGACGGGTGAGCCGGTCGGAGACGATGGGGGTCCTGCCGGTCCCAGTGACGTCGACGACTTCGATGCGATCATCAGCGAGATCGACTACACCGACGTCGACGTGCCGGCTCTGCTCGCCGAGCGCGAGGAGTTCAAGGGCATGGCACAGCGCATCCAGGCCGACTTCGACAACTACCGCAAGCGAGTCGCGGTGCAGTCGTTGGCCGAGGCCGACCGTGCGGCCGGCCGGCTGGCCGAGGCATTGTTGCCTGTGCTCGACGCCGCTGAGGCGGCATTCATCCGTCACCCCGACGAGGTCGGCCCGCTGCTCAATCAGATGCTGATCGAGTTGAAGAAGCACGGGCTCGAGACGCTCGACCTCGCCGACCAACCGTTCGACCCCGAGGTCGCCGAGGCAGTGGCCCACGAGCCGGGCGAGGGCGCAGAACCGATCGTGTCCGAAGTGTTGCGCAGCGGCTACACCTGGAAGGGCAAGGTCCTGCGCCCGGCCATGGTCAAGACGAAAGACTGAAGATCTCGATTGGGGTCTGACCCCAAACGAGATGTCGACGATCGAGGAGGTGAACGCTGATGGCTGCACAACGTGACTGGTTCGAGAAGGACTACTACCGCACACTCGGCGTCGACAAGGGCGCAACGGCCAAGGAGATCACCAAGGCCTACCGCAAGCTCGCCCGCGATCTCCATCCTGACAAGAACCCAGGCGACGCTGTCGCCGAGGAGAAGTTCAAGGAACTCGCAGCCGCCTACGACGTGCTCGGCGACGACGCCAAACGCAAGGAGTACGACGAAGTCAGCGCCCTGGGCCCGATGCAGGGAATGGGCGGACGGGGCGCCCCGGGTGGCTTCTCCTTCAACGTCGACGACATGGGCGCAGCGGGTGGCCTCGGCGATCTGTTCGGTTCGATGTTCGGCCGCGGTGCCCAGGGGCGTGGCCGTCCTGGCAGCGCGTCGGGTGTCGGGCCGCGACGCGGTTCCGACATCACGGCGCAGCTGACGGTCGACTTCAAAGATGCCGTTCACGGAATCACGACCACGTTGTTCCTCACCACCGACGCACAGTGCTCGACGTGCAACGGGTCCGGCGCCAAGCCGGGCACCTCGCCGGTGATGTGTTCGGCCTGTGGTGGACGCGGAGCGGTCGACGACAACCAAGGCATGTTCTCGTTCTCGTCGCCGTGCCGCGTCTGCGGCGGACGGGGGAGCCGAATCGAAGATCCCTGCCCGACGTGTCGCGGCAGCGGGGTCGAGCCGCGCCAGCGCGAGGTCAAGACCCGGATCCCCGCCGGCGTGAAGGACGGCCAGACCATCCGGCTCAAGGGCCGTGGCGGGCCGGGCCACAACGGCGGCCCGGCTGGCGATCTGCTGGTCGAGCTCAAGGTGATGCCCCACCCATTGTTCGGCCGGGCCGGCGACAACCTCACCGTGTCGGTGCCGGTCACCGTTGCGGAGGCGGCACTCGGCGGCGACATCGACATCCCCACGTTGGAAGGTCCACGGGTCACGCTGCGGTTGAAGCCCGGCACGCAGACCGGGAGCCGACATCGAGTTCGCAACAAGGGGATCGAGACCGCGAAGCACACGGGGGACCTGATCGTCACGGTCAACGTGCACGTACCGACCGACCTGACCGACGCGCAGCGCGAGGCGATCGAGCAGCTCGCTGCGGCGACTACGGTGAACCCCAGGAGTTCACTGGCATGACCATGCACGACGACGAGCGTTCGCACACACGGGCGGTGTACGTGATCTCGGTGGCCGCCGAGCTGGCCGGGATGCATCCCCAGACGCTGCGCATCTACGAGCGCCGCGGTCTGGTCATGCCCGCTCGCACCGAAGGCGGCAACCGTCGGTACAGCGATGCCGACATCGCAATCCTGCGACGGATCTCCGAACTCACCGACGAAGGCATGAACCTCGAAGGGATCCGTCGAGTCATGCACCTCGAGATCGAGAACGCTCGTCTGCGTGCCGAGGTGGAGCATGCTCGTGAGATCGCCAAGCACGCAATCGCGGCCGCCGAAGGCCGTCGCAGCGGTGGTGATCTCGTGCCCCTGCGCCAGGCGGTCGCGGTGTTCGGCCAGCGCCCGTCGATCTTCGACGACTGAGCCGGCACGCTCGATCTCGAACTTCGGTGTCGCTTACCGGCGGCGAGGCAGCACCTTCGAAACGAACCGCTTGGCCGGACCGATGTTGGTCGGCCGCTGGCGTGCCGGGAGATTCGACACCCGTTCGATCGCCCAGGGACGTTCGCCGTCATCCGACGTCGTCAGCACCGGGAGCACCATGTCGACGGGCCGCAGTCGGCCAGCGAGCCCGGCGGCACCGAGCGCAGCACCGAGTGCGACACATTGGCGTTGCGGTGCACGGAGATCGTGCGGTGGGTAGTCGGCGTATGGTGCGTCGCCCATCGAGAGTACCCATTCGATCGGCGGGGCTTCTTCGAGCAGTCGCCGCACCTCGGTGACCAGGTCGATGGGGTCATCGACGTCGTCGAACCAGCCCAGCGAAACAGCGATGTCACTGCATGCGAGACCAGGGGTCATTCGACCGATCGAGTCCACCGTGGCGGCAGCGACGACGACGCCGTGGAACGTGATCGCCCCGAAACCCTGGTCGGGAGCTGCGTCGCGCCGAACGTGTGTGACGCCGGCGTCGAGGGCTCGCGCGAGCGCCATCGGACTCGGGTCGATGGCGACATCGATGAAGCCGGCACGCTCGGTGAGCTCCTCGATCCGACGGATCTCGGCATCGTTCCATGACACCCCGACGAGCCATCGTCGGGGGCCGTCGTCGATCAACACGCTCGACGACGCATCCCGAGAGGCGGCCAGATCCGATCGAAGTGTGTTGAGGTCGTGGCCCATCAGCCCGGTGGCATCGACGCGACTCAGCGTGCTGCCCGGTGGGAACACCGCCACGCGCGTGGGGATCCGCGGATGGCCGAGTTCGGCGCGCAGACGAACGAGCGCATCGACCAATGTCCGGTCATCGAGACGGTTTGCAACCGCGACCTCGGCCGCGGCGACCACCCGACCCGGCTCGGTCGCACCGAGTCGGATCCCTCGAATGACGCCGTGGGTGACCTCGAGGCCGACCCCGTCGCCGCGCGCCGGCCCGATGGCGCTCACCGGTGACCACCGATCGAACGGGCGGCGAGGAGCGTCTCGATCGTCGCGTCGGCGGTGGCCAGCTGTACGAGATCGTTTCCGGGGAATGATCGGCAGCGCCCGACAATGCCTTCGAGTTCAGCCGGGTGTTCGACACCGAGTGCGAGAAGTTCGTCGTGGTCGGACGAAGCGCCGACGAGCCGGCTCGACACCATTGCAGCGAACGGCCCGGCTCCGTCGAGGCTGGCAGCGTAGGCGACCACGTCGACTCCGCAGCCCGGACTCGCTGCGGCAGTGAGGATTTCGTCGATCCGAGCGCCCACTGGTTGGTCGGCGTATCGACGCCGGAGAGAGACCAGATCGCCGATCAAGACCACCATGCGAGGTCGATCGCCTTCATCGGGGTCAGCGACCGCACATCGGCCGAGTTCGGCAGCGATTTCGTCGAGCGCTTCGACCACCTCGTCCGTTTGATCGGGTGCAACGACGCGCATGGCGTGGTCGAGGCCGCTCAGTGCACGGCGACGTGTCGACGACTGATCGATCACGACAAGGCGCACATCGAGGATGGAAAACCGATCGATGACTCCCAACAGGATCGAGGCGAGCGTCTGTTCGATGCCGGAACGCCGCGAGCCGAACACGAGCAGTGAGCCGTTCGCCGGCTCCCACCACCGAGTTCGAACCCCTCCCCCACTTGGATCGTCGACGAAGCCGAGCGGGACCCCGTCGCCGGGTGACGTGTCGAACAGCTCGACGAGGTCGACCCGATTGGGCATCGGCGGCGGCACCACCACCGCACGCTCGCGACGAGCATGCGTTGACCCATCGTCGCCGCGTCGAGATGCGGCGTCGCGAAGCAGCGTGACGCCGGCGCCGAGCTCCGGTTCCGGGGTGTCCATCGCCTGGGCACGTTGGTGCTCGATGCGCCGCTCGAGCGTCGTCAGCGCCCGGCCGACAACGTAGGGACGCAGCTCGAGCGTGGCGATCGGCGATGGCGTGCGTTGGAGTGGAGTGAAGGTCTCGCCCACATCGCCGCCCGGGGTGACAACCGACGCGACCCGGTGTGCTGGACCTGTCTCGTTGCGCCGCTCGACACGAATGACGGTGTTGCTTCCGACGTTCGACGCGTCGGGGCGGTCGGTGACCACGACCATCGCGAGGCCGCTGGTCGCGTGAACTCCGACAGCGAGAGCGCCGAGCCATGTCTCGCTCGATGATGTGAATGCAACACCGGCTGCCTCGGCCACGAGCACGATTCGATCTGGACCCTCTGGTTCAGCCAGGACGGTGCGAACCCGTGCGAGCAGACGCGATGGTTCGATCGCCGTGTTCAGATCGTGTGGTTCCGTGGCATGCGGCAGCTGCCACAACAGCTCGGATCGCGGACTGTGTCCGAGCATCATCGGTACGATCCACATGGAATCGGGCGACCGATCGGCGCACTGCGCGATCAGCAACGCCGCCGCCACGTCGAATGCGTCGCCCATGGAGGTGCCGATCACCACCGTGACGTCGTCGGCCACGGGAAGCTCGATGGTGTCGTGTCCGCGACGTCCGATTGCCACGGTCGGTCGTGACTCATCGAGTCCCCATCGAGCGAGGACGTCGTCGTGGGTGGCGACGCCGATCAACTCCGCGAGTTCCGTCTGATCATCGGCGCTCGTTGTCGCTGGGGGTGTCGACGGGAGTTCGACGTCGGCGAGCGGTGCGAGTGCTCGTGCCACGCTGACCGCCACTGCGGTTTCGGTGAGTGCCGGGCGCACTGCCTCGTTGTCGGAGCCGGTGAACGTCTGGAGTCGTGCGAAGCCGTCGGTCGATTCGGAGATCATCGTCGTACAGACCGCTGGTGCGTCGGTGGCGTCGTCGCACAGCACGATCAGCCGCAGATGATTCGTTGGATTCGACAGGATGGATCGAAGCGGTGAATCGCGGCGGTTCCACAGACCGGCGTCGTCGAGGATGACGAGGGTGCGGTGAGACGGATTCCCGGGCGCGGTTGCCCACGTCGTCCCTCGCCCTGCCCCGTCGGCCCAGCGTGCGATCTCATGTTGCGAACTCCAGATGGCCGGGGGCCCGTCGAGGCGGACATGTGGCAGCCATTTGGCCCAGTCCCACTGCGCGAGATGATCGGGGTCCGTCAAGATGACGAGGTCGAGGTCGGCCGGGCCGTGGACCGTCACGGCTTCGACGACGAGAGTGCGAGCAATGGCCCCTCGGAATCGTTCCGATCCGGTGACGGCGATCGAATGATCTGCACCCAGATCGGCGGTGACGATGTCTGCGCTGTCGCTCCGCATCCCGATGGGCAGCACGAAGGCGTCCGAGTGATTCGGCCTGCGCTCCCAGAGTGCCGGGGCGGCCAGCGTAGCGTCGTGCAGGGCGTCGACGACGGGTCGTCGATCGGGAGCCGATCGCCGCCGCGGCGGGCGGCTGAACGCAACCGTGCCGTCGCGACCCGGCCTCGAGAGTGACCTCGTCAGATCGGAGCGAGCAGGGTTGTCGAGCTGGAACGCACGCAGGCCGACCGTCAACGTTTCGTTGTCCCAGCTCCGGGCGTCGGTGAGCGTGACACCGTCGAGCGCCACGTCTCCTGCACCCGATCCACCGGTCACGGGCACGATGGTCACCTCGGACGCTGCCGCCGTCGGGTCGACGACGAGTTCGAACATGGTTCGCTCGACGACGCCGACATCAAGTTCCTCTGCGCCCGAGCGGCGCCCCGGACCGATCCGGTAGCGACCGGGCCCGAGACGCGTCACTCGCCCAGCCCCGTGGCCGGCGATTTGGACGATGTCGGTGTCGGCGATCGACATGACGGGTGGAATCGGTGGCTCGGTCGTCACGACAGCACCGATCACGAGTTGGACGTCGTCGAGCAACGTGGATGCATCCACTGCCCGATGGTCGATCTGCACCAGTCGGGGAACCGCTTGCCCGGTCACAGCGGACACGACGTCGCCGATCGTGGTGGTCGGTGTGTGCGCCACGATCGACACGTCCGCGTCACCGTGGGGAGTGCGCACGACGATCTCCATCAGGGAGAACACTACGGAACCGGACCCGAGTCGGGCGACGTCCCGGCTCGGTGAATTCGTGGGCAAGGCAGGATCTGAACAATTCCTTGAGTCGGCGCCCGCACGAACCGATGACCAAGCGTGAGTTTCCGCCACTCGCCGTACTCTTGAGGTGCTCGTGACATTGTCGACCGTGACCTGGCGCCAGGCCATCGCTGCTGTTGTCGCGACGCTGCTCGTGCTGGCTGCCGCGATCGTCGTCGTACGTTCCGACGGGCTCCCAGCCGTCGACGCCGCTTCCGCACGGGCAACGGCCTGGTTCGTGCATCAGCGGACGGGACGCGTCGTACTCGTCGACGGCTACGGCGGCAGGGCGCTCGCCAGCCTCGACACCGGCACTTCGGGTGAGCAACTGTCGGTGGCCGAGGGCGGTCCCGGCGCCTTCGTGCTCAACGACACCACCGGGGAAGCGCGAGGGATCGATTCGGTCGAGCTTCGGCTCGGGACGCCGTTCGGTCTGTCAGCACTCGGCGCCGGCCGAGCACTCTCCGGCGTCGGTCAGGCCGGCCTGGTCGTGGTCAACCCGGGTGACAACGAGGCCAACGTCGTGCCCGCCGAGGGTGAACCCATCTCGTTCGCCGTGCAAAGCGGGACGGCGACGCAGGTCGCCCCGGACGGATCGATCTGGTCGCTCGTCGACGGTGATCTGGTTCGCACGACGTCGTCGGCCCCGCAACGAACGCAACTGGGTGTCGACGCAGATGCGCTGCTGTCACTTGTCGGCAACGTTCCGCTGGTCGTGGACGTTTCGGGTCGTCGGGCCCGCCTCGGCGACGGCCCATGGCGAACGTTGGCCACCGACGCCGACCCGAGTGAGATCCTGGCGCAGGTTCCGGGCCCACCGAATGACTGCGGCTGGGTCGGGGCGAATGACGATTTGTGGTGCGTGTCGGCTGACGGTGTCGACGAGACCGCCACGGTGCCGGGACTCGGGCTCAACGGCGGCGACTTCCTGGCGATCGCTGGGGAGGCGGCAGCCGTCGTGCGCCGAGGTCCGAGCTCGGTGGCGCGATTCGACTGGCGAACTGGCGAGGTCGTCGACGACTCGCAATCGATCTCGCCCGACGCCACCTTGGCGGTGACGTCGACCGTCGACCTCATCTGGGTCGACGACGTGACCGGCGATTTCGTCTGGGCAGTGAATCCCTGGGGTGTGCACGCGATCGACAAGAACGCGCAGGGAATCCTCGTGCTCGGCGACGACGGCGACATCATCGACTCCGGTGACCCGGGGGCAGGCTCGACCGGCGCCGACGACAGCGCCGTCAGCGAACCGGAGTTCCGTGAACCCGACGACAACGGCGTCGACGATCCTCCGGTGGCCGTCGACGATCCGGTCACTGCACGCGCCGGCGCCTCGGTGCCCGTGCAGGTGACCACCAACGACTACGACCCCGACGGTGAGGCCATCGCCGTGTCGTCGGTCGGCGTGCCCGGCCACGGCTCGGTCGACATCGGTACGGCGACGACGGTCGTCTACACACCCGATCCGGGCTATGTCGGTTTTGACCAGTTCGAGTACACGATCGTCGATGGGGACGGCACCACGGCCTCGGCGACGGTGATCATCGAGCTCATCCCACCGGGTTCCACCAACAAGGCTCCGGTCGGTGTTGCCGATACCGCCGAGACCGGACCGGGCGTCGCCGTGATCGTCGACGTACTCCTCAACGATGTCGACCCGGAACGCGATGCGCTTCGTCTCGGTGGGTTCTCACCACCACAGAGCGTCGGCCAGACAACCTTGGGCGAGGTCACCGAGACGATCGGTCCGTCGGGTCTGCCGGCGCTGCGATTCGCGCCGACCGAAGGCTTCGAGGGCACCGCCACCTTCACGTACCGACCCCTCGACTCGCTCGTTGCGGTCGGAGAAGACGTCGAGGTCCGCGTCGAGGTGGCACGGGTCGGCGACGCCAACCGCCCGCCGCTGGTCCGCCCGGATGCTGTACGTCTCCGACGTGACGTGGTCACTCAGCTTCCCGTGCTCGTCAACGATTCGGATCCCGATGGTGATCCGATGACGCTGTCGGTCATCGAACCCCTCCCTCCGGGTCTCGAGGTCGCCGTGGAGGGTGATGCCCTGGCGGTCACTGCCCGTGCAGGCGCGGCTGCGCTCGTACCGTTCAGCTACGCCGTCGATGATGGCAATGGCCACGTCGTTCGCGGCTCGGTGCTGGTCGGGGTGATCGACGACATCGAACCGAACCGTCCACCCGTGGTCACGGCCGACGCCGACAAGGTGGTCGTCGGGCAATCCGTGATCCTCGAAGTCACGGCGAACGATGTCGACCCCGACGGCGACCCGCTCACCGTGATTTCGGTGTCGCAGCCGGATGACGACAGCGGTCAGGCGACCGTGTTCAGCCGCGACAAGATCCAGTTCGCCCCGGCGCCGCTCGTCGACGAAGAGGGGCAGGCAACCGCCAGGTTCAACTACACCGTCACCGACGGCAACGGACACGAGGTCGTCGGCGAGGTGACCATCACGGTGCTCCCCGAGGCCTTGGTTGAGCCGCCCTTCGCTCGCGACGACTCGACGTTCACGTTCGTCGGCGTACCGGTGACCGTCGACGTGTTGCGCAACGACGGCGACCCATCAGGCGGTCGTCCAACGCTCGTCGGCCGGCCAGGATGTCCGTCTGGAGGCCAGGCAACTGTCACCGCCGATCGGCAGGTGCGCTACGACCCGCCGTTGGGACGGTCCGGAGCGTTCCGCTGCACCTACGAGGTCACCAATGCCCGAGGTCTCACCGCGTCCGCCTCGATCATCGTGTCGGTCCGCGAACCGGCGATCACCAACGTGGCGCCGGAGGCCAACCTCGACTCGTTGACGGTGGAGGTCGACGGCACCGGGTCGATCGACGTTCTCGCGAACGACCGTGACCCCGATGGCAGCAATGCCGATCTCCGGTTGGTGTCGTCGACGGCCCCGTTGCTCGGCGGGGCGACACGCAACGGGCGCATCGTCACCTTCGTGGCCGGCAGCCAGACGGGCAACGCCACGATCAACTATCAAGTCGCTGACGCCGAGGGTGCAGTGTCGCTGGGTCGACTCCGTGTCACCGTCACCGAACGCGCCAACCAGGCGCCGATCGCGGTGGCCGACGCGTCGACCATCTTCGGTCCTGCGTCGCCCCAGCAGTTCAGCGTGCACGCCAACGACAGCGACCCCGACGAGACGCCGGGCGGGCTGGCCGTCGTGTCGGCCGCCCGCGTCTCCGGTGATGCAACGGTGTCGCTCGCGGGTTCCGTCGTCACCGTGTCGCCGGCGCCGACCTTCGTCGGTCAGGTCGTGGCGACGTACACGATCCGAGACGGCGAGGGTCTCACCGCCACCTCGAGCATCGTGCTGACGGTGGAGCCGCCACTCAACCGTCCGCCGGATGCTCGCGACGACGGTGTCGATGTCTTCAACGGTGGTTCGACGACGGTGCCGGTGTTACTCAACGACAGCGATCCCGATGGTGATGCGCTGTCGGTGTCGATCGTGTCGAACAGCGACAGCTCGCTGGGTTCGACATCGGTGAACACGAACAATGCGATCACGTTCAATGCCACACCTGGCGCCTCCGGTGTCGCCGTGATCACCTACGAGGTCAGCGACGGTGAACTCACCGACACCGCGGCGCTGCGTGTCAACGTGCGACCGTGTTCGGAGTCGTCGCCGATTGCGAACGACGGTTTTTTGAAGACGGGATACCAGCAGCCGATCGCTGTGGATCTCGGCGCCTACGGTTCGAACGGCATGATCGTCGGTGTCGACGGGACACCAGGATTCGCCAACGGTGTCTACACGCCGCCGAGCGGTGAGAACGGCAACGTCGTGATCAGCTACTCGGTCGTCAACTCCTGCCGTCTCCGGGCGAATGGGCAGATCACGATCGACGTGAATCAGGAACCGGTCGCCGTACCGAAGTCGATCAGCGTGTTCCGAGGCGAGCCGGTCACGATTCCGGTCACCGATCTCGCAACCGATGCCGAAGCGTTGACGATCACTGCGGTCAACGGCGCACCGTCGTGGGTGACGTTCGAAGCCGACCGTCTCCTGGTCGCTCCCCAACGAGACGTGCCGGCAGGGGTGGTTCCGAACTTCACTGCGACGGTCGTCGACCCGGGCGGGTTGTCGACTGCCGTCAGCATCACCGTCAGCATCCAGAACCGACTCCCGGTTGCAAACGACGACACGGTCGACGTGAGGAAGAACGAGCAGCGCACCGTCGATCTGGTTGCCAATGACACCGACGGCGACTCGCCCGGCGACCTCACCATCAGCGAATTGTCGACGGGCGTGCTGACGTTCAGCGGTGGCGGCTCTGGAAGCGTGTCCGTGCTGAACGCACGCAACGTCAGCATCGATGCCGGCGACGGCAGGGGAACCGCGACATTCACCTATCGGGTGAGCGACGGCGACAACGGAGACTCGGCACCTGCGACGGTGACCGTCAATGGTCCGCCAACCGATCAGCCACCGGTTGCGAACGACCAGGCAGTGTCGGTGACAGCCGGGACCACGGCGGTGGTCAACCTCGACGCAGACGATCCCGACGGCCCGCCGCCGAGCATCGTCGACACCACGTTCTCCGACCCCAGCGGCGTCGTCACGAACCGCAGCGGTCTCCAACTGTCGATCCTCGCAACTGCGCCCGGCGTGTTCGTGATCACCTACCAGGTGACCGATGGGCAGTCGACCTCGGGAACCGCAACGCTCACGGTGACAGCGTTGCCTGTCGACAACAACGGCAACGGCAACAACAACAACAGCGCCACCACCACGACAACGACCCCGCCGTAGCCACATCCGGGGCAGCGTCGGTGAGTGGGCCGGGACCGGATTCTCTCGTCAGACGGACACGGGTGAGCGTGTCGCAGGGCGCAACGAGCGCAGGCTGAGACGCCAACGCAATCGTTGCCATCGGGTCTTGTCTGCGATCACGGCCCGCTCCACCGAACCGAGACACGACACTGCCTCCTGGGCGATGAGATCAGGGTGGCGTGGCGATCCGAACGTGGCCGCGCTCGACATCGTGGCGAGTCGTCGAAGCTCCGGTGATGCGTCGGGAACGAATGGTGCCCCGTGTCCGGAGATCTCCGAGTCGGAGGCAGAAGCAACGATGTCGAGACCGGCGTCGACGAGTGCGTCGGTCGCCGACGCCCAGGCGCCTCTGATCCGTCCGACGGGGTCAGGTGTGCGGAGTCGCCGCTTGCGGCGTCGATACTTCAGCCCGGCGATCAGGGCTGCCGCAAGCAGGAACGGCAAGGCCACGATGGCGACAGCGAGCGATCCGCGAAGCGCCCAACCGAGTACGGCAGACAGCGCTCGGTCGGATGCTGGGGCGGTCTCGTCGTCTGGTGTGGCGCTCTCGTTGTCGGACTCGGGCGGCGGAGCGATCGGCGGCTGCGGGGCTGCCGGTGTCTGGACCTGGGGTTCGGGTGGTGGAGGCGCGCCGCCGGCAGCCTCCTCGGCCGGTACCGGTTCGTACGCGATCCAACTGCCGTCGACGAGTTGGACCTCCGGCCATACCTCGGCGTCACCGGAGGCGAGCACCACCGGGTCACCTGCAGGTGCAAGTGTGATGCCGTCATCGCCGTCGGCAACGAACCCGGTGGCCACCCGGGCCTCGATCCCGAGCGAGCGGGCGAGCAACACGAACGACGTGGCGAACTGTTCGCGCGTTCCGCGTTGGGTGTCGCGGAGGAACCGGTCGATCAATGCCTGTTCGAGACCGCCGCCCGCCACGTCGCTGTCGAGCACGAAGTCCTCACGCATGGTCGTCTCCAGACGACTCAGCCGCTCGAGGTCACTGCCGCCCCCGGCCAGACCCTCGGCGAGCTGCGTGAGCCCCGATGTCGACTCGTCGACCAGACGAGGTGCGACGCCGATGGCGGTCGCCTCGCTGGGTGTGTCCGGGGCGTTGGCGACCACGCCGACGACGTCACCAGGAGAGGGTCGGTCTGCGAGCCGCACGACGGTTCGGTCGCCGTCGGTCTCGATCGACGCCGCGACTTCGACCGGTGAGCCCGGAAGTGGCACAAGGGTCAAGTTGTCATCGAGGAAGCTGACGTCGGCGTCGATCGTCGGCCCGGTCGCTGGACCGAGCGTCGACCCGATCGGGCGGAGCGTGAGATTCGGCGACCAGCGTCGCCCGTCGTAGCTCGACAATGCTGCCGTGCGCCATCGAACCGGCAGGGGGCTGTCGTCGTTCGACGTCACCACGTGGAGCTCGATCGGGGGATCGAGGTTCTGCAGCGCCAGGGTCGCCTCGATCGGATCCAGTAACGGCGCAGTCTGCTGGGCCGGGTCGTTGCGCCGTGGGTCTGCTCGAACGCCGAGCGACAGCGCGATCGCCGCCAGTGAAGCCAGCATGGTCGCGGACGCGATGAGCGGCACGAGGCGTCGCTCACCCCGCAGCAGGACCAAGCGGTCAGCGAGGGATCCGTCATTGCGGAGCAGGGCGAACGCGATCGAGACCGTGCCGATGCCCACGAGCGACCACCAGGTCACACCGAGTGGAGCGCTCAGCGCGACGACGCCGAGAGAGGCGAGCACCAACGGGAGCAGCCCGAGCAGGTGGAACCGTCGACGAGACGTGACCTCTGCGCTCACCGCGCAGGCGCTGGCCAGTGCTGCTGCGATCGTTCCGAGGAGATCGGCTCGTGGGGGGCTCGGCCAGTCGGTCGACAGCAGACCCTGCAACCCGGACGTGAACGCTCGCACGACGTCGCCCGGTGTTCCACCAGCGACGACGACGGTGACCGCGGTGGCGAGGAGTACCGACGCAATCGCACCCCCGGCCCGGGTCGCAGATGACCTTCCCACGACGATCGCGGCCACCGCCGCCGGAAGCAGGGGTGCGACCACCATGGTCCAGTCGTAGCGGTCGAAGATGCCACCTGCGGCGACGCCGACAATGGCAAACCCCACGGCGATCAGACCGATGCGCACACGCACCAGCCAGAGGTCGCCGTTGCTGTCGATTCGGTGCGGGTCGCTCAATGCGACCACGTCATCGCCCACGTCATCCCCACGATCTCCAACGCCGGACGAACTCGAGTGCATTGCTCGCAGCGAGCACGATGCCCGGCCCCCCGACAGCGCCGTCTCCGATGCGGAGCACCGACATGCGCTCGGAGGTGGCGATCCGGCTCGATGGTCCCGTTGGCCCGGTGACGAGAACCAGAGAAGTCTGGTCGAAGCCACCGGTGAACAAGGCAGCGATCGGCAGCAACGACTCTTCGCCGGACTGCTGCACCGGCGTCAGGAGGTCGAGAATCGAGGCGTTGGTGGTCAGCGGTATCGGGCGGCCTGCGTGGTCGCGGTCGGTCGTGCGCACCACCACGTCGAGACCGCTGCGCACCGCGTGCACGGCGAGGGTGGCTGCGACATCGACCGCCTCCTCGAAGTCGTCGGCCGTGCCCGCTGTCGGCGCGGTGTCGAGCACCACCGTGAACTCGGGACGGCGAACTTCGACGTGCTCGCGAACCATCAGGGTGCCGGTCCGCGCGGTGGTGGGCCAGTGGATCATGCGCGGGTCGTCTCCGGCGACGTACTCGCGCAGTGAGACGAACCCGGACATCGGGTCGGAGGTCGCTCGTCGCAGCACCGATTCGCTCTCGACGACACGAACGGCGCCGTGGGGTCCGACGAGGTCGTAGATCTTGGGATGCACGATCACCGAGCTGCGTTCGGTGCCGCGGCGCCGTCCGACGGTGAGCCAGAACGGGTCGATCCGTTCGATCTCCAATGGGCCGACATGGAACATGCCGCGTCGTCGCGTGGGGATCGAGCCCGTCACGCTGTGCTCTGAATGAGCAGCGACCGATCTGATCGGCACACGCGCCACAGCCTCATCGCAACGATCGATGATCGTCGCGCTGCCCGAGCGGAACCGGGTGGCGTTGCGAACGTTGTAGAGCACGACGATCGGGTCACCGCGCGGCACTCGAACAGCGACCAGGCGTCGTGTCACCACGGCGCGCAGTGGCCGTTGTGACACCCAGATCGCCGTCAGGAGGATCGCCCCGATCGAAAACGCGGCGATCACGATCTCCTCGTAGTTCCACCACCATCCGAGGACGGCGAGTGCCACCGCCGTCAGGACCGCACCGAGGCCCGACCTGGTGAGCACGCTCAGCCCTCTCGGTGGCGCGGTACCGGGACGTCGTCGATGATGTCGGCGAGCACGCTCTCGGTCCGAGCGCCGCGCAACTCGGCCTCGGCGGTGAGTGCCATGCGGTGAGTGAACACGGGCGCCGCCACGGACTTGATGTCGTCTGGCGTCACGTAGTCGCGCCCGTCGGTCGCTGCGAATGCACGTGCCACCCGCAACATCGTGAGCGTGCCACGCGTCGACACACCGAGGCGGAGGTCTGGATGGCTTCGTGTCGCATTGGCGATCTGCACGATGTAGCTGTTGATCGAAGCGACCACGCCCACACTGTCGATCTCGGTGATCGCCCGATCGAGTTCGGCCGGGTCGGTCACCGGAGCCAGGTCGTCCTCGTCTCGGTGGCGGTGGTATCCCTCGAGGATCGACACCTCGGTGTCCGGATCGGCGTATCCGAGCGTGAGTCGCATGGCGAACCGGTCGAGTTGCACATCGGGCAGCGGGAACGTGCCCTGGAAGTCACGGGGGTTCTGGGTGGCGATCACGAAGAATGGGCGAGGCACCGGTCGGCTCACGCCGTCGGCGGTGACCTGGCGTTCCTCCATCACCTCCAATAGAGCTGACTGCGTCTTCGGGCTGCCGCGGTTGATCTCGTCACCGATCAACACATTGGTGAAGACCGGCCCCTCACGGAACGCAAAGGTGCTCGAGCGCTGGTCGAACACCATGACACCGGTGATGTCGGTCGGCAGGAGGTCGGGAGTGAACTGGACACGGGTCCACGTGCCGGCGATCGAGTTGGCGATCGCCTTCGCCAGGCTCGTCTTACCCGTGCCGGGCACGTCGTCGAGGAGCAGGTGGCCTTCGGTCAGCAGGCAACACAGCGCGAGTCGGATCTCGTCGCGCTTGCCTCGCACCACCTGGTCGACGTTCGACAACAGCGCATCGGCGACCTGAGCGGCGTAGACGACCATGCACCGATTGTAGGCGGGCGCTCACGCTGCGTGGACGCCACCTTGCGCAGCGGGTCAGTCCCATTCGATGCGCAGATGACGCAACGCGTCGCGGAGCACGGCGGCCAGCTCCCGTGACCTCGGCAACGCCGGCTCGATGCGTTCGATGTCTCCGACTTCAGGCAGCGCCATGCCCTCAGGGGTTCGCAGCAGCGCGGCCAGCGGGTCGACGTGCGGTGCCGGCGCAGTCGGCCGATTGCGGGCGACGACCTCCGACCCGACGAGGCGGAGATGTCCTCGGCGGCGTTCGTGGGGACGCTCGTCGTCCTCCGCGTCGCCCAGGTCGAGGTTGTCGTCGTCGTGATCGTCGTCGTGATCGTCGTCGTCGTCCCGGTCGGGGTTACGTTCGACGTCGCGGCCGCGCCACAGATCGAGGAGTTCGGGCTCGAGGAGGAACTCGTCGCTGAGGGTGAACAGGGTGGCCACCACGTGCTTGCAGGCGTAGCTGTCCCAGTTGTCGTTGTCGGGGCACGTGCATGCGAACTTCACGTCGCGTCGCAGCGGCATGCCGTCGCCGGGCTTCACCGTGACCGCAGCGATGTACGGCGTCGAGCGCGAGCCTTGGATCTCGCACGTGGCGACGCCCGGATCGATCAGGATGTCGAGTACTGAGCCGTCCTTGGCGTACTGCTTGCCGCGCCGCAGGCGCGACGGATCGCTCATCTCCGCGGCGAGCACCTTCATCATCGTCGCCGGGAGACGCCCCGGGTGGTTCGCCCCGAACGGCTTGCGCGGTCGGGTCACGAGTCCATCTCCAACACCACGAGGTCGCGGAGTTCGTCGGTGGACAGCTCCGACAGCCAGGCCTCGCCGGTGCCGACCACGGATTCGGCGAGCTTGCGTTTGTCATCGATCACCACACCGATGCGTTCTTCGACCGTGCCTTCGCAGACGAGCTTGTGGACGTTGACGGTTCGGTTCTGCCCGATGCGCCAAGCCCGGTCGGTGGCCTGGTCTTCGACGGCGGGATTCCACCAGCGGTCGTAGTGGATCACCTGGCTGGCCGCAGTGAGGTTGAGTCCGGTGCCGCCCGCTTTGAGCGACACCAACAGCAGTGGTGGGCCAGAGCCGTCCTGAAAGGCGTCGACCATCCGGTCGCGGCCGAGCCTCGTCACCCCGCCGTGAAGGAATGGAGCGTCGAAGTGGAACTGCTCGCTCACATGGGTGCGCAGCAGTTCCCCCATCTCGCGGAACTGTGTGAACACGAGTGCCCGCTCGTCGGCGTCGAGGAGTTCGGTGACGAGCTCGTCGAAGCGGGTGAGCTTTCCGGAACGCCCCGCCAGCCGTGAACCATCGCCGAGTGCGTGGGCGGGGTGATTGCAGATCTGTTTGAGGCGCATCAGCGCCGCGAGCACCAGGCCACGGCGGCGCATGCCCTTGGCCTGCTCGGCGTCGGCGAGGAGCTGGTCGACGACCTGCTGGTACAGCGTTGCCTGCTCGCGAGTGAGTTTGGCGTAGGCGATCTGTTCGATCTTGTCGGGGAGGTCGGGCAGCAGCCGCCTGTCGGCCTTGGTGCGCCGCAGGATGAACGGTTGGGTGATCCGGCGCAGGCGTGCCGCGGCGTCGACGTCGCCGTGGCGTTCGATCGGTGTGCCGAAGCGTTCGCGGAACTTCGCCAGGCTGCCGAGCAGGCCCGGGTTGACCGCATCGAGGATCGACCACAGCTCGCTCAAGCGGTTCTCGACCGGCGTGCCGGTGAGCGCGAGCTTCTGGCCGGCGCGCAGTTGACGCACCGCTCGCGCAGCTTTGGTGTTGGGGTTCTTGATCATCTGCGCCTCGTCGAGCACCACGGTCGACCAGTCGACGTCGCCCAGGTGTTCGAGGTCGCGTGGCAGCAGCCCGTAGGTGGTGATGACGATCTGGCGTTCGGGGTCGGTGGTGAACAGGGTGTTGTCGTCGTCGGCCTGTTTGCGGTTGGCGCCGTGGTGGATCGTGACGTCGAGCTTCGGGGTGAACCGGGCGGCCTCCTGGCTCCAGTTGCGCACCACGCTGAGCGGGCACACCACGAGGTGCGGACCCGGACGTTCGAGGAGGTGGGCGAGAGTGGTGGCGGTCTTGCCGAGCCCCATGTCGTCGGCGAGACAGCCGCCGAGGCCGAGCTTGGCCAGGAACTGCAACCACGACAATCCACGACGCTGGTAGTGGCGCAGTTCACCGACGAACTCAGGAGATTCGTGGGTCTCGTCGAGACGCTCGTCCGGTAGCCCGGCCAGCAAGTTGCGCACCCAGTCGTCTGTTCGAGATGTGCTCGGGACCGCATACGCCGAGTCCCCAGGCACATCTCGAACAGCACCGTCGCCGGCGTGGTCAAACCCGAGTGATTCGTCGTTGGCGAGGCGCAACAGTTCGATCGGGGTGACCACGGCCTTGGTGGTCTGGAGCTCGGTGAGTTTGGCGCGTTTGCGACGCAGTTCGTCGGCGTCGATTCGAACCCATCGGTGGCCGGTGTGGAGCAGGGTGGCGCCGGCCGCTTCGGCACGGGCGATCTCGGCTTCGGAGATCTCCTCGTTGCCGATCACCATCTTCCACTCGACGAGCGCCTCCTTGCCGAACTGCTTCTTGCGGTCGTCCGACGGCGTGGGGGTCGCTTCGCCGCTGATACTCACCCGGGTTCGGATCAGCCGTTCAGGTCCGATCAGCTCGATGCCCATGCGATGCAGTTCGACGGGGGCGATGTCGAGGAAGTCCTCGGCGATGTCGAGGTCGAGTTCGGTCTGTGTCGGCTCGTGATCGAGCGCGAGATCGGCGAGGCCAGGAATGACCTTCACCTGCTCGACCATGGCGCCGATGAGCTCACGCAGCCGCCCGAGGTGCTGGGTGCCCTTGGCGACCTCGGTGGCGGTGCCGTTGGCGTCCCAGACGTCGTTGGCCGTGCACCAGCGCGAGCTGTCGGCGTCGTCGACCAGTTCGAGGCGAACGATCCACGGGTCGCCTGGGTCGTCGGAGATCAGCAGGCGGATCCGGGGGACCACGACCGGCTCACCGGCAACGCGGCGCTGGTGACGGTCGAGTTCGTCTCTCAGCTGGCGAAGCGCATCGTCGAACTCGTCGGTGCCACCGCGCACGACGTGATCGGGCTTGGCGAGAGCGCCGAACATGGCACGCAACGCTTGGACCTCGGGCTTTCGTTGGCGGCCGAGGTCGGCCCTCCACCCGTATTGGAACAAGAACCCGCGAGCGATCCCGTCGACGAGGTGCGCGAAGATCGTGGCAGCACCGATACCGGATCCGCCCGTGCAGATCGGTGGCATCGACGCGTCGAGCCCTGCGATCGTGGTGTCGATCGACTCGGTCGTGATCGGCCTCCATCGGGCGACGGTGAACGGACCTTCGTCGACGATCACCGGGGTGACGCGACCGGACGACACCGTGCGGCGGGCCAATTCGGCGATTCGGGCGAACCAGGCGAGCGAGTCCGACAGGAACTTGCCGTCCGGGAGTTCGGACAGCCACACGGCCGTGCCCATCGCGTCGAGCTGTACCGACGAAGCATGCAACGATGGCCGACCGTCGAGGTCGAGGCTCAGGCGACCGATCGCTCCGTAGGAGACCGGTGTGTCATGCCAGCCGGTGCGGAGGCCATCGGCGTCGAGGTGGCGGAACCCGCTGTAGAGCCATGCCATCGGCGCAGTGTCGATGCTGTTCCAGCCCCAGACGTGCAGCGCGCCGCTGCGCCAGGTGCCCTGCGCCACGTGCGCAGGCCGGTGACGCGACAGCGAAGCCATCCAGACGACGCTACCGAGGGGCTGTCACATCGTTGTTGGGGATGTGGTGGGGGGCGGCGCGGCCCCCGGGCCGGGGCCAGATGCGACAAAACCGCACCGGGGGTGAGGGACCCACCCCGCGCCGGGAGCACGGGCG
>JANPKU010000156.1:0-24672 GCA_031426215.1 Actinomycetes bacterium | reverse complement strand
GGCGTCGAACTGCAGTGCTCACACAGTTCGATCGTGCGAGGCTTCCTGTCGCCAGCGACCAACTTCCGCACCGACGACTACGGCGGCTCGCTCGAGAACCGGGCCCGGCTGCTCGTCGAGATCGTCGGTGCCGTCCGCAAGGAGATCGGTCGCTCGATGGCGCTCGGGGTGCGCATCTGTGGTGACGAACTGATCGAGAACGGCACCACCATCGACGACGCGGTGCGCATCTCCGAGATCGTCGAGGCCACCGGCCAGGTCGACTACATCAACACCTCGATCGGCGTGGCCACGGCGAGCCTGTTCATGATCGAAGCGTCGATGCACATCCCGCCGGGCTATGCGATGTTCATCCCCTCTGCGATCCGCAAAGCGGTCGATCTGCCCGTGGTCGGTGTCGGCCGGTTCAAGGATCCCCTGCAGGCCGAGCGGGCGCTGTCGGAGGGCCATTGCGATCTCGTCGGCATCGTGCGCGGGCAGATCGCCGACGCCGATTTCGTCGCCAAGGCCCGCGCTGGGTCCACCGACGAGACCCGGCTGTGTTTGTCGTGCAACCAGGAATGCGTCGGCCGCATGGGCCTCAACCGCTGGCTCGGCTGCATCGAGAACCCCCGTACCGGCCGCGAATCCGAAGGTGTCGGCACCGTGCAGCTGACTTCGAAGCCGAAGTCGGTGATGGTTGTCGGCGCCGGACCCGCAGGGTTGCAGGCAGCGATCGCCGCACGCCGAAACGGCCATCACGTGACCGTGTACGAGAAGGAGCCGCAGGCGGGCGGACAGGTACGCCTCGCTGCGTCGGTGCCGAACCGGGCCGAGTTCGGCGACATGATCCGAAACCAGCTCACCGAATGTCGGCGTCTCGGCGTCGAGTTCGAGTACGGCATCGGCGTGTGGCCCGGGCTTGTCGAGGAGAAGCAGCCCGATCATGTGATCGTCGCCACCGGCGCCGAAGCCGCCCGGCCGTATTGGGTGCCGGCTGACGCCGACAACGTCGTCGACGTCCGCCAGGTGCTCGATGGGTCGCTGCAACCGTTCGGCGACGTGGTGGTGATCGACGAGATCGGCTTCCACCACGCCACCTCCACCGCTGAGGTGCTCGCCGATCGAGACTGCAACGTCGAGGTGATCACCAACGGCATGGTCGTCGGCCAGGACCTCGGCATCACTCTCGACATGGAGAACTGGTGGATCCGCGCCGGGGAGAAGGGGATCGTGCAGACCACCGATCTGGTGCCGATGGGCATGGAGGGTCGCACACTGAATCTGTTGCACCATCCCACCGGCACGAACGTGACCCGCACACCCGATTGGGTGGTGCTCGCCGTTCACGCACATCCGCTCGAGTGGCTGTACCACGACCTCAAGACCGCAGGTGTCAGCGTCGAACGTGTCGGCGACTGCGTCGCCCCCCGCCGCGCCCACGCCGCCGTCGTCGAAGGCGAACGGGCCGGCGCCAACGTCTGACCCCACGCAGCACCACCACCACGTTTGTGTTCGGATCTCGGTGGGACGGGTCACGTTTTTCGTGACGCAAACGTGGTGGGCCTGCAACACTCTGAGCCGTGATCGACATCGACGCGGCGTTGGCCGCCCTCTCACTCGACGACAAGTGCCAGCTGGTTGCCGGTCAGACCACATGGCGCACCCACCCGTTTCCCGACGCAGGCGTTCCGCAGCTGAAGATGTCCGATGGCCCCAACGGTGTGCGCGGCGAGGGGCACGGCGGCGCCGGGACGCCCGGGGTCGTCGTCCCGGCGGGCATCACGCTCGGCGCCACCTGGGACCCCGATCTCGTCGGTGAGATCGGCTCGCTGATCGGCACCGAATCGATCCGCAAGGGCGCTCACATCGTGCTCGGCCCAACCGTCAACCTGCATCGCACACCCGTCGGCGGGCGAACCTTCGAGTGTTACAGCGAAGACCCGGAACTGACCGGTGCGCTGGCGAGCGCCTACGTCCGTGGCGTGCAGTCGCACGACGTCGCCGTGACGGTGAAGCACTTCGTTGCCAACGACACCGAGATCGAACGCATGACGGTCGATGTCGACGTCGACGAACGCACCCTGCGCGAGCTCTACCTCCGCCCATTCGAACGCACCGTGAACGACGCTCAACCCTGGGGCATCATGAGTTCGTACAACAAGCTGGCAGGCGAACATGCCGCGCAGAACCGACGGCTCCTCACCGACATCTTGCGGGACGAGTGGGGCTTCGACGGCTTCGTCGTGTCCGACTGGTACGGCGTCCACGACGCCGCGCTGGCGGCGAACGCGGGGCTCAGCCTCGAAATGCCTGGCCCGGTCCGGATCTACGGCGACAAGCTCGTCGCGGCCGTCGAGCGTGGTGAGGTCGACGAGGCCCAGGTCGACCGTCTCGTGCGTGACCTCCTGCTCCTCGCGAACCGAACTCGTGCCGACGAACGCTCTGCGGACGCCGACGAGCAGTCGGTCGACGATCCGAGCGAACGTTCGCTCACCCGCCGGGCGGCCATTGCGGGCACGGTGCTGTTGCGCAACGAGCCGATCGCCAAGAGCGACGCCACGGGGCCTGTGCTCCCGATCGACGCATCGACGCTTCGTCGCGTCGTGGTGATCGGTCCGAATGCCGACATCGACCGGTGCATGGGTGGTGGCTCCGCGAGCCTCACCCCGTTCGGCCACCGCACGCTGCTGTCGGCGATCACCGACCGCATCGGCCCTGGCACGTCGACCGACGCCGAGGTCGTCTACGAGGTGGGCGTGCGCATCGACCGTCTGACCCCAGTGGTCCGCAAGGGCCAACTCGTCAGCCCGACCGGAGAGCGCGGTTTGCGGGTCTCCTACGTCAACGGCAGCGACTGGACCGGGGACGTGGTCCTCGAACAGCCCACGCCGACGACACTCGTGCGCTTCTTCGGGTCCGTCCCCGAAGGCGTCGATCCGCGGTCGTTCTCGGCCCGGATCGAAGGGGCGTACCTCCCGGACGTCACCGGTCCGCACACCATCGGCGTCGTGACGACCGGACCGATGGCTGTCGCCGTAGACACCGGCAACGGGCTCGAAGAGGTGCTCGCCGACCGTGACTCCTCCCTGCCTCGAAGCGAGGAGTTCTTCGGGTACGGCAGTGTCGAAGTGACCCATACGATCGACTGCACCGCCGGTGTTGCAGTGCCGATCGACATCGGTTTCGCAGGTTCGTCCGGCAACGGGTTCGCGGCGATTCGAGTGGGTGTTCGCCCACCGGAGCCCGCCGATCTGATGGATCGGGCCGTCGCTGCGGCAGCCGATGCAGATCTCGCCATCGTCGTAGTGGGCACCAACGACGAGTGGGAGACCGAAGGCCACGACCGGACCACGATGGATCTCCCCGGCCGCCAGGACGAACTGGTTCGCCGTGTCGTCGCCGCCAATTCGAACACCGCGGTGATCGTCAACGCAGGCTCGCCGGTCACGATGGACTGGGCCGACCCGGACGATCCGGTTTCGGCGCCCGCCATCCTCACGTCGTTCTTCGCCGGCCAAGAGCAGGCCGAGGCACTCGTGGATGTGCTGCTCGGGGTCGCCGATCCGGGTGGTCGCCTGCCGACCACGATCCCGAAGCGACTCGCCGACCATCCCGCCTATCTGCACCATCGACCCGACCACGACAGCACGGGTGCCGGAACGCAGCGCTACGGCGAAGGCTTGTTCGTCGGCTACCGGAGCTACGACGCACGTTCGCTCGCCACCCGGTTCCCGTTCGGGCACGGGCTGAGCTTCGGCACCGCCGAGTGGGGGCAACCGACGCCGTCGGCGACCACCATCACCGTCGATGGTGGCGTGAGCGTCACACTGCCGATCACCGCGACGGGCGACCGTGACGCAACGGTCGTGGTGCAGGGCTATGTCGCTCCGATCGCGCCGTCCGCCGTGCGCCCTCCGAAGGAACTGAAGGCCTGGACGAAGCTGGTCGTGCCGAGTGGAACCGCTACCGAGGCCACCTTGGAGTTCGACTCCGATGCGTTCCACCACTGGGACATCTCCACCGCGTCGTGGATGGTCGAACCCGGGGAGTACGACGTGGTGATCGCATCGTCGGCCGAAGTCGAGCACACCAGGATCCGCATCACCATCACCGCCAGATGAGACCGGGGGCTGAGCCCTGAGGTACTGGTCCGTCTTGCGCTGAGGGTCGCTGAGCGCGACGGCAATCAGCCGATCGTGGCGACGAGCGCTGCTCGTGTCGCTGCGGCCTCGTCGGGGTTGCCAGGGAACTCGGATCCGGCGAACTCGGTCACGCCGAGGTCGGCGAGCGCCCCGATGCGGTCGACCACCTCGTCGTGCGCGCCGACGATCGCGATGCCCTCCGGCCCGGCGACGCCCTCGCGGTCGAGCATCGCCCGATAGCTCGGCAACGACCCGTAGATCTGGAAGATCTTCGCAGCGCGCTCTCGGGCGCCGGCGATGTCGTCGGTGACGCAGACCGGGAGCCCGACGATCACCCTCGGAGTCGGCCGACCCGCTGCGTCGGCCGCGGCCGTGATCGTCGGAATGACGTGGCTCGCCAGCGTCTTCGGGCCGGTACACCAGGTGATCGTGCCGTCGGCCAGTTCCGCAGTCGCCTTCAACATCTGCGGGCCGAGCGCGGCGACGACGATCCCGAACGGCGGCGCACCCTTGGCGTTGATCGCCAGGTTCGTCGAATAGTCCTCTCCCCGATACTGGGCGGGCTCGTTGCGCGAGAGCGGTCCGAGGATGCTCAAATAATCGCGGATGTGGCGGACCGGCTTGTCGTAGCTCATGCCGAGCATGTTCTCGATGACGACCTTGTGACTGAGGCCGATGCCGAGCGTCAGGCGGCCGCCGCACGCCGCGTTGACGGTGAGGCACTGCTGAGCAATCGCGGACGGATGGCGAGGGTACGTCGGCACCACCGACGTGCCGAGTTCGATGCGCGGCACCTCGCGCCCGACGATCGCCAACGCGGTGAGCGCGTCGTGTCCGAAGATGTTCGGTACCCAGTAGCTGGCGAAGCCGTCGGCCTCGGCCTGGCGGGCCTCGGCGACGATGTCGTCGATCGTGCCGTCGTTGATGCTTCCGCCGAATGATCCGATGCGCATTGCGCCGACCGTACCGGGCGCGGCCGCTGGACGTCAGGTCGACAGTTCGGAGCGCTCACGCGTGGCCGATGCCCCGCCGACGGGCGAAGTCGGCAGCCGACGGGTCGCGAGGATCGCCAACACACCGAACACTGCCAGCGCCCCGAGCGCCGCGCGTAGGCCGTCGATGCGGGCTGCGGCATTGTCGTCGATGATCGATGCGGCGAGCGCGTCGTCGACCCCGGCGTCGGTCAGCGCGGCGTCGAGGTCGGCGTCGGAGATGAACGGGATGCCGCTCGTTATCTGCACCTCCGCCTCCGCGACCACCTTGGGCGGGACGCCGGGATTGGACTGGATGCCGAGCAGGAACGAGCTCGCCAGGGCGGAGATGAGCACGGCGCCGGCGAACGCCGTGCCGATCGAGGCACCGAGGTTCGTCACCGTGTTCTGCAGGCCACCGACCTCGGCACTCTGCTCGTCGGGCACCGATGACACGGTGACCGCGCCGAGTTGCGACGCGAGTGCGCCGATGCCGAGACCGATGAGCAGCAGCGGCACGGTGACGATGCTTGCGTCGGCGCTGACCTCGAGTCCGCCGATCAGGGCGAGCACGCCGAGCAGGATCAGGCCGAGGCCGGCCCGTACGAGGCGGCGCGGCGAACCATTCGGGAACAGGCGCGGCACTCCGAGTGCGGCGAGGAGCAGCGCGATCGACAGCGGCAGGATCCGGACGCCAGTGGCGACCGGGGTGAGCCCGAGAGCGACCGACAGGAACAGCGGCACCACGAAGAAGATGCCCGACTGCAGCAGATACTGGAAGAAGAACGAGGTCAGGCCGGCGCGCAGGACGCCGAACCGGAAGATCGATGGGTCGAGCAGGGGTTCGCGGCCCGTTGCGATGAGGTGGTCCTGCCAGGCGAAGAAGGCGACGAGCACGCCGGCGCCGGCGAGCAGCAACCACAGCACGGGCGACATCCCGAGCCACTCGGGGGCACCAGGAAACTTCGGACGCAGCACGCCCCATGTGCCCGAGCGCAGCACGGCGAACACCACGAGACCCAGGCCGAGCGCCGAGAGGAACGTCCCGACGAGATCGAGCTTCACACCGGGCACGGGCGGCTCGGCGACCATCCGCCTGGAGAACACCACGATGCCGGCAATCATGAGCACCTCGCCCACGAACACGATGCGCCACGACCAATAGGTGGTGGCCAGGCCGCCGATCAGCGGTCCCGCCGCCACCGCGATCGCGCCTGACGCCGCCACAAGTCCGTAGGCGCGTGGCCGATCGGGTGCTGCGAAGTTCGAAGCGACGAGTGCGACGATCGCCGGCAGGATGAGTGCTGCGCCCATGCCTTCGAGCAGCGACCAGCCGAAGAGCAGCATCGGCAACGATTGCGAAAGTGCAGTGGTCAGCGATCCGACGGCGTAGATCACGCAGCCGATCAGGAACGCCTTCTTGCGCCCCAGGATCGCCCCGATCTTGCCGCCGGTGATCATCAGCGACGCCATCACGAGCGTGTAGAGCGTGATTGCGGTCTGGATACCAGTGACGTCGGTGCCGACATCGGCGGCAACCGTTGCGATCGACACGTTCATCACAGAACTGTCGAGCGTCATCACGAACTGCCCCGCCGCCAACGTCATCAGCGTGATCCCGGCAGCGCGTTCGATGGCCGCCGCAGATGTCACGTGGATGCAGACCTGCGATGACGCGTGACCGTCTGGAGTACGGAACTCATGTCACGCAGTATGTCCGAGACCGAGCCCGCCACCGAGCATCCGACGATCGCTACGGGATCACCTGGTCTTCGTGGCCGAGGGCGACGCGAGCTCACCCGCCGCTAACGTCGAGCCGTCATGGTCGGTCTGGTCGCCAACATCATCACCGACGTCACCGAGTGGCTCGACGAGTTCTCGGCCAACTGGTGGTTCCTGCTGATCATCTTCTCGGTGGCGCTGCTCGACTCGGTCCTGCCGATCGTGCCTGGTGAAACCACGGTCATAGCCGGTGGTGTCGCCGCGGGCGCCGGCAACCAGACGTTGGCGTTCGTGATTCTCGCAGGAGCGCTCGGCGCGTTCCTCGGCGACAACCTCGCGTATTCGATCGGTCACCGGTTTGCGCCGCGTGTTCGTGCGTGGGCCGCACGCAAGCCGAACCGCGAGGGCCGCCTCGAATCCGCTGGGCTCCAGATCAAGAGGCGCGGTGGGCTCCTGCTGATCACCGCGCGGTTCATCCCCGGTGGGCGCACGATCCTCACTGTCTCATCGGGTATCACGAAGCAGCCGCGGCTGTGGTTCGCTGCGTGGGTTGCGGTGGCCGCCACGATTTGGGCGACCTATGCCGCTGTGCTCGGCTACCTGTTCGGGCAGGCGTTCGAGGACAATCACACCGCAGCGTTCTGGCTGGCGTTCGGCACCGCACTGGCCATCACGCTGCTCGTCGAGGTGATCCGTTGGGCGAGGGAGCGACGCGCCGAACGACGTGCCGAATCGATGATCCCGATGATTACGCACGCCGACGAGGCCGACCGTACGCTGGACTGATGATCGCCCTGGTTCCGGTTCGTGACGGCGTGCTTCCTGCCGGCGCGCCCGACGCGATCGCCGAGGCCGCCGGGCGGGTGCTGATCGCCGGTTCAGGCACGTCCTCTGCAACCGTCGATGGCATCGCCTCCGAGGTGCATCTCATCGAACTCGGCCCGGTCGAGATCGCCCGCTGGGCAGCGGCGCTCGCCCCGATCATCGAGTCGCTCCCCGACAACGACATCGTCATACTCCCCCACTCGGCCGATGGCCGCGACCTCGCCCCACGGCTCGCAGCCCTGCTCGATCGTCCGCTGCTGTCGGGAGCCACCGAGGTCAGCGCGCATCGCGTCCGGGTGGCGCGGCGGGGCGGACTCGAGCTCCACGAACTCCGACCGACGGGGTCCTTCGTCGCGACGCTGCAACCAGGCACTCGCGGTGCACTCGCAATCGGTGGGCTGCCCGTCGTACACCACCTCGACGTCGGCAGCGAGCCCGGTCAGATGGCGTTTCATGACGCCGAGGTCATCGAGGTCCTCCCTCCGGACGTACAGACCATGGACCTCACCGAAGCGAGCCGGATCATCGGCGGCGGTGCCGGCCTCGACAGCAACGATCGTTTCGACCAGCTCGACCGTTTCGCCGTTGCGATCGGAGGCGTGATGGGTGCCACCCGGGTCATCACCGATCGGTCGTGGGTCCACCACGACCGCCAGATCGGCACCACCGGTGTGGTCGTCGACCCCGACTTGTACCTGTCGTTCGGAGTCAGCGGCGCCGTGCAGCACACGAGCGGTCTCGGTCATCCCGACCACATCATCAGCGTGAACACCGACCCGCACTGCCCGATGATGATGATGTCGGATCTCGCCATCGTCGCCGACGCGAACGAGACCTTGAGCGAGCTCCTCGACCTGCTCGACACCGCCGTCGGAACCGGACCCGACCCGCAACGGAACGTCACGTGACCGCGCCCGCGAGCACGCCTGCGGTCGACGCCATCGTGGTCGGCGCCGGCCCAGCGGGTTCGGCTGCGGCCACGGTGCTCGCCCGCAAGGGCTACTCGGTGATCCTGCTCGAGCGTGGGTCGTTCCCCGGATCGAAGAACATGTACGGCGGCGTCGTGTACCCCCGAATCCTCGACCAGCTGCACCCGGAGTGGTGGTTGGAGGCGCCGATCCAGCGCTGGATCACCCGGCGCTCGACGATGGTGCTCACCGACACCCAGGCGCTCACCGTCGACTTCCGTTCCGCCAACTGGGCTCAGCCGCCGTACAACGGCGCCACTGCGTACCGGCCCGACTGGGACCACTGGTTGGCGGGCAAGGCCGAAGCCGACGGCGCCCAGCTCGTGTGTTCGACGACGGCGACCGGCTTGTTGCGCGACGAACGTGGTCACGTGATCGGCGTCACCACCGACCGTCCGGACGGCGACCTGCTCGCCCGTGTGGTGATCGCCTGTGACGGCGTCAACAGCTTCCTGGCGAAGGAGGCCGGCCTGTACGGAGACGTCGACGCAGCCAACTACACCGTGGGGGTCAAGGAGACGATCGCCCTCCCCAAGCACGTCATCGACGAACGGTTCGGCGTGCGCGGTCTCGAGGGCGTCGACATCGAGATCCTCGGCGGCACCTCGGGCGTGAACGGCGGCGGGTTCGTCTACACCAACCTCGACACGCTCGCGGTCGGAGTGGTGTTGAAGCTCCCGAAACTCGCTGCGCAGAAGCTGCGACCGGAGGAGATCATCGCCAACCTCAAGGCCCATCCTGGCGTCGCCCCGCTGGTCGAGGGTGGCGAGATCAAGGAGTACTCGGCGCACGTGATCCCCGAGGCGGGCCTGTCGATGATGCCGAAGATGACCGGCGACGGAATGTTGGTCGCCGGTGATGCCGCCGCACTGTGTCTGGCCGCCGGAATCTGGTTGGAAGGCGTGAACTTTGCGATGGCCAGCGGCATGTACGCCGCCGAAGCTGCCGCCGAAGCGCTCGCCGCCAACGACACCTCGAGGGTCGGCCTGGCGGGTTACGAGCGCCGACTGAACGACACGTTCGTGCTGCGCGATCACCGCAAACTGCGTCGCGCTCCATCGCTGGTGCTGTCCGATCGGGTCCAGCATCTCTATCCGCACATGATCGCCAATACGGTGGAGCGCATGTTCCGCGTCGACAACCCCACGCCGAAGCCCGGACTCCGACGGATCCTCAACGAGGAACGCCGGCGCGCCGGGGTGAAGCTGAAGGATTTGGCCACCGACGCACTCGACGGTTTGAGGAGTTTCGGATGACCGTGCGTTGGCCCGAGTTGTCGTTCGAGGACCTCATCGGCACCACCCGATTCGACGTCCACGAGCGCGCGCACATCACCGTCGACGACACGATCTGCGCCGACTGCTCCACCCGCGGCTGCGTCGTGGCCTGCCCGGCGAATCTGTTCGTGCCGACGAGCGACGGTGGCATCCTCTTCAACTACGAACACTGCTTCGAATGCGGCACCTGCTACCTCGTCTGCAACGAGGAGGGCGCCATCACCTGGACCTACCCCGAGGGCGGCCACGGCGTCGTCTTCAAGCGCACCTGATCGCTCGGAATGCACCGTTCGTGAAGATCGCCGTCTGTTGGAAATGGGTGTCGCTCGACCGTGAACACGAAGCCGATCGACGTTGGTCGGGGGTGTCGGCGGCTGACGAGGCGGCGTTGGAAGTGGCGCTGACGATCGCTGGCGCATCGATTGACTCATCGGGTGAGGTGAACGTGATCTGCCTCGGACCGTCCGGTGCCGACGACGTGCTCCGTGATGCGATCGCCGTCGGCGCGACCACGGCCCGTCGCATCGACGCGTCGACCGATCTCGACAGCCGGGTCGTCGCCGTGGCGCTGGCCGAGCAACTGCGAGGTCACGATCTGGTGCTCTGCGGCGACTACTCGCTCGACCGAGGCACCGGGTCCGTGCCGGCGTTCATCGCAGGCGAACTCTCCAGTGCCCAAGCCCTCGGATTGCTCGAGGTCGGTGCCGCCGACCCCACGTCGCGCACGTTGCGTGTGGTGCGGCGACTCGACGGTGGCCGTCGCGAGATTCTCCACGTGACGGCGCCAGCGGTGCTGTCGGTCGAGGGATCGGCCGCCAACCTGCGGCGCGCCCCGTTGGCCGCCACCCTGGCCGCTCGCACCGCGCCGGTCGAGTTGGTTCGCGGCCCGCACGGCCATCTGCCCGAAGCCGAGGTCCATCCGTACCGACCCAGGGCACGTGTGTTGCAGGCGCCGACCGGCGGGTCGCTCGACCGCGTGCGTCAGATCCTCGACGTCGGGGGCAGTGACGCCCACGCCGAACTCGTCACGCTCGATCCATCGGCCGCCGCATCGAAGATCCTCGACCAGCTTCGCGAGTGGGGTTATCTCGAGGAGCCTGTCTCGAGCTCGAGCGGCTCGGATTGACGTTCGACGATGCGATTGGGTGATGCAACCTGGCTGGACTTGGACACCATCTCGCGTCGGGGGTCCGACGATCAGGCGCCAGCGCCGATCGTGCTGGTTCCCATCGGATCGACCGAGCAGCACGGCCCCCATCTGCCGTTGGCGACCGACACGATCATCGCCGAAGAACTCGCCGGCCGGGCCGTGCACCACACCGATGGCCTGATGATCGGCCCCACGATCGCCATCACGGCGTCGGGTGAGCACGCCGCCTTCCCGGGCACGTTGTCGATCGGTGCTGAGGTCATGACGGCTGTGATCGTCGAGATGGTCAGGAGCGCCGACTGGGCCGCCGGAGTGGTGCTGGTGAATGGTCACGGCGGCAACCACGAGGCGATTACCGCCGCCGTCACCACCCTCATCACAGAGGGTCGCCAGGTGCTCGCGTGGTGGCCGAGTTGGCCGCAGCGACTGGATGGCGGACCGGCCGACCTGCACGCCGGGCGCATCGAGACGTCGATGATGCTGGCGATCGATCCCGGCCTCGTCCGACTCGAGCTGGCCACCGCCGGGCCGCACGCCTCCATCGACGAGCTCCGCGCCCGCGGCGTGCGTGCGGTGAGCAGTAGTGGCGTACTGGGTGATCCGGAAGGCGCGTCGGGTGGCGAGGGCGAACGTTTCATCACCGCGTTCGTGGAGGATCTCGTTCACCAGATCGAACGCTGGCGCCCGCTCAGCCCCGCAATCTCGGACGACTGACGTGCGGTACCGCACCGATTCGTCCTGGCAGCGCTTCGGTCTCGTCGTCCTGGCGGGCTCCCCGCTGCGACTCTTCCGGTTGACACCCGGCGGCGCGGCCGTGGCGAGTCGCATCGAAGGGGGCAACGAGGTGGAGGCGTCATCGTTGACCAACCGGTTGTCGGACGCAGGCGCCATCCACCCGCTGCCTGGCGGCCGCCGCCGGTACACGCTCGACGACGTCACGATGGTGACACCGCAGCTCGGTGGGGTGGCGCACGACGACGGTCGGCTCACCGTGGACGACGGATCGAACCCCCCGGTGATCGGCGCAGCAATCCGGCTGCACACGAACGGTGGCCCGGCCGCCGCACGCAACGCTGCGCGACCACTGATCGACACAGCGCTCGTTGCCTATCTCGATGCCGACGTGACCACTCCCGACTCGACCTGGCTGGAGGAGTTGCTGTGGCACTTCGACGATCCACTCGTGGGTCTGGTCGCACCACGGGTGCTCGGCGAGACGGGCTCACCACTCGATCTCGGCGAAGAACCTGCACGTATTCGGGCGGGTACCCGGGTGAGCTATGTGCCCGGGGCGGCGCTCGTGGTGCGGGTCGATGCACTCGACGCTGTCGGCGGGTTCGACGAGCAGTTGCGTTTCGGTGAAGACGTCGACCTGGTGTGGCGGCTCGACGACGCCGGCTGGCGGTGCCGCTACGAACCCAGAGTTTCGGTGTGGCATGAGCCGCGCGCCTCATGGGTGGCACGCCTGCGCCAACATGCGGGCTACGGCACGTCGGCGGCAACCCTGGCGCTGCGCCACCCTCGTGCTCTGTCACCAGTGAACGTCAATGGCTGGACGGCAGCGGCGTGGAGTCTGGCGCTGCTCGGCCGATGGATCCCCGCTGCTGGGCTCGCCGCGGGAAGCGCTGCGGCGCTGGTTCGCAAGCTCCCGGACGTCCCGCCTCGATCGGCACTGTGGTTGGCGATGCGCGGTCACCTCCTCGCCGGCCGCCAGTTCGCGTCGGCTGTACGCCGGGTGTGGTGGCCGGTCCTGCTGATCGGTTCGGTCGTCTCGCGTCGATGCCGGAGGTGGCTGCTGATTGCGTTGGCGACAGACGTGAAGTCAGCGCCGACCGACGTTGCGTACGGCTGGGGTGTGTGGTCAGGAATGTTCCGGACCCACACGTGGACGCCGCTCGTCCCCCGTCTCAGCGCCTGGCCGGGCCGCCGGCGGCAGGCCGAGGCGAGCTGAGGCGGCATTACCGCCGGACGGTCGACTCGGCAGGGTCCGCTTCGGAGCGGGGTGGGGGTGACGCGCTCCACGCCTGGGCGATCGCTGCGACGTGGCGATGATCGGTGCCACAGCAGCCACCGAGCACTCGAAGCGCAGGCAGCGCCGACCGCAGCGAGACGTAGCGCGCGGCGAGATCGGCTGGGTCGCCTTGGTCGAGCTCGACCATCTCGTCGAGCTCGGTATGGCTGAGCGACGATGCGTTCGCGCGCAGCCCTCCGATGCGCGCGGCCCACGCCGATGTGCCGTCGAGCACGTCAGCGAAGTGCGTTGGGTGTGCGCAGTTGATCATGAAGTGCTTCGTGCCGCCCTCGGTCGCTGCATCTGTCGTCTCGATCGCTTCGGCGAGCGACATTCCGGAAGGAAGCCGACCGTCGGTCTCGACCGTGAAGGACACCACGACTGGTAGGCCCACGGCCACAGCGGCATGCACGACGCCGATCGCCTCTTCGACGTAGGTCATCGTCACTGCGGTGATCAGATCGACTCCGCGTGCAGCCATTCGTTCGATCTGGAACGAGTGGTATGCGGCGGAGGCTTCGCTCGTCATCATGTCGTCGATCCGGTAGCCGTCGCCTCGGGGGCCGATCGACCCACTGATCAGGAATGAACGATCACCCAACCAGCCCTCGCGAACGGTGGCAACGACATCGACCGACGCATCGATCAACTCGGCCAACGCTGCGCGATCGTGGCCGAGTGTCGCTGCCCAATCAGGGTTGGCCCGCCACGTCGGGGTCTCGAGGACAATCGAAGCGCCCACCGACTGTGCGATCGCCATGTAGTGCTCGTAGTACTCGACCAGCAGACGCTTGCCGTCGCCGGTCGCGGCAAGGGGATATGCGGCGAACGCTGGCAGGTCGACGCCCTGCTGGAAGAGGAGCCAGGTCTCGAGCCCGGCATCGGTGATGATCATCGAGTCAGAAGACGGCCACGGAGTGGGAGTGCGTTGAGTGCTCATGACCACCACAGAACCACGGATGCCTCGACGCTGCTTGTGGATCTTGTGAGGAACGTCCGAGGATCAGCGCGCGAGCATCGCAAGACGCTCGGCGGCGAACTGCACCGCTGTTGCCACTTCGAGCCCGCGACCTTCGAGCATCCATCCGGCGAACCGGGCCGGTCCCACACGGCGCTCTACTGAATACAGCACAGCTGCGAGTCGCTCCGCTTCGGGCCCGTAGCTCTGGCGAAGGAGGTCATTCGTCGTCGCTGCCCCGATGACCGCTGCGCCGTGATCGTCGCCGACCGCAGCGAGGACCTCGATCATGTTCCGCAGCGTGGTGACCGCGTGGACGTAGTTGCCGTGTCGTGCAGCGGCGTGGAGGCACGGGGCGAACGCATCAAGCGCCTGACCGTGCGAACCGGCCCGGGCGAACTCGCTGGCCAACGCCACTTGCGAGACCGACTCGACACAGCACGTGGTCGAACACCTCATTCACGTCGTCGACGACGTGTTCGCCGTTGTCGACGACGACGAGCGCATCGAGGTTCGCCAACGACCGCATCGCGCGGTCCGGTCGATCGCTGTCGACGACGATGTCGAGTGCTCGCGCAATCGCCGGCAGCGCGTGCTCGCCGGCGTCGATGTTGGCGAGCTCGACGATGTGTACTCCGTCGCCGAACGAGGACAACAAGCGTCCTGCCACCACCCGCGCGACCGCTGACTTGCCCACTCCCCCGGGACCGGTGAGCGTCACCAGCGACGAGTGACGAAGCCGCTCCTCGATTGCAGCGATCAGCTCGTCCCGCCCGATCAAACCGGCACTCGACACGACCCCAACTCCGTCGTCCATGGCGGCGACGAATCGGTAACCGAGACCGTGCACGGTCTTGATGGTGTGCTGGCGGACGTCGTCGTCCCCGACGGCTCGACGCACCTCCTTGACGCGGGTCGTCAGGTTCGACTCCGATACGAACCGGTGCCCCCACACCCCATCGAGGAGGTCGTGCTTCGTGACGACGCGATCTCGGTGCTCGATCAGATGAACGAGCAGATCGAACGCTTGCGGCTCGAGGTGGACCACTGCACCGGCGCAACGCAGTTCATGACCGGCGACGTCGACCTCGCAGTCAGCAAACCGGTACATCACACCATCTTGACAGCGCCGGTCATGTCCTCCGATCACACTGGTGCGAAGGTGTCGATCTCGTTCGAACGGGTACAGCCCGATCGTGAAAATCATACGAAACGACGATGGTTCCCTGACCGTGCCCGTTACGCCTGGTCGACACGATGACGAGGACACCGACACCGAGGCCGTTCAGGAGCCCGAGTCCATGGTGATCAAGCCGGGCCAAGGCGGCTACATCGAGGCGCTCGCCGAATGGGAAGCGGACCAACACCCGGATCGCGGCGAGGCCGTATCGACCGCATCAGGTCGCGCGCAGGCGATGACCGTGGTGCATTCGGTGGCCGAGGACCGCGACCATGTTGTCGACGCGATCGATGCTGTCGACGACCCGGAGGCGGGAGCCGAGGCGCTGCGCCACGTGCTGGTCGGCGGCACGCCGTCAGTCGAGGCGTTCGCCGATGAGGTGGCCGACGCCGAGGGTGGAGAGGTGCTCCCGCCACACACCATGACCAGCATCATCGGTGACGTCCTGGCCGAGATCGACAAGCGACCCGAGTAGACCCCAGCGCCCTCAGACCGTCGGCGTTGCAGCTCTGACACGGTTGCGGGCCGTCGACGACTTGGAGAGGGGCACCAACGTGGTCGCCTTGCCGAGCCCTTTGGCCGGCATGTTGCCGTACACCGCCTCGTATTCACCGTCACGGACGAGGAACGTCTCGTGCCAGATCCCCGCTCGATCGTCCTTGCCGACGCGCTTCCAATAGTTCCGCCAAACCGACAGGTGCGGGTCGGTCTTGTCCTTCGAGAAGGCGTCGAGGTGATCGAACGAGCGCCAGTACTGGACGTTGGCAAACCCCATGGTCTCGTAGCCGAGGAGACCCTTCTCGGGATGCTCGGTCAGATACTTCAGCATGTAGTTCATTCCGCGCCGACCGCCGAGATCCCGTGCGATCCGGATCAGCTGCCACGGCTTGTTCGCTCTGGCTCCGATGATGAAGACGACGAAGTCGCCTTCGATCTCTGCAGTCCAACGTCCTGGCTTGATCTCCGACACAGCGCCCCTCTTTCTATCCCTCGTCAGTTTCGCGCTGATTGCATGCTGCGCGCAACGGACTCGTAACCACCCCGAACCGTCTGCTGCAGTCGCTGGTCGAGCGCGTCTAGCGTGCGGCTCATGGGCGACGACCACGGCCACGACGTAAACGCCGCAACGACCTGGCATCACGGTCTGATCGCCCGCTGGTGGGCCAACTTCAACCTCGACGGACCCGAGATCGCGTTCTTCGGATCCTACGTGGCGGCTGGGCAGCCCGCACTCGACGTCGGCTGCGGGAGTGGCCGCCTACTCGTGCCGTGGGTCGTGGACGGGCTGGACGTTGACGGCGTCGACGCATCGGCGGACATGATCGCTGCCTGCCGCGCTGCTGCAAGTGCCGCCGGCTGCGAGCCGGCACTGTACGTGCAGCCAACCCATCAGCTCGACCTGCCCCGCCGCTACGGCACCGTCGTGAACTGCGGTTCGTTCGGGCTCGGGGGGAGCCGCTCTGACGATGCGGAAGGCCTTCGACGCCTCCGCGCCCATCTGCTGCCCGGCGGCCTGTTGGCTCTCGACTACGAGGTCGGCGAACGCATCGAGTTCTTCCTCGACGATGACCGCTGGCGAGGGTGGCGGCCTCGGCCCGCCGACGAAACACCGCCGACGCCGCAGATGCGGCGGCTCGGACCTGACGGCTTCCATTACGCGTTGCGCGTACGGATCACTGCGGTTGACCCGGCCGAACGTTGCTTGACCCGCGAAATGCAGGCATGGCAGTGGCTCGGCGACGAGCTCGTCGCGCACGAGATTCACGACCTCGTCGCGAACGTGTACTCCTCGGACGAGATCGTGGCGCTGCTCGCCGCAGTCGGCTTCGTCGATGTACGCGTGCTCGGCGGCTACCACGGCGGCCCACCAGCAGAGCTCGATGGGTTCCACATATTCGTCGCGACCGCACCGTGAGACATCCCAGCGTGCAGCGATCGTGTGCCGCCCAGGCCCCGCGGTGGTTCGCGTTGACGCCGATGCTGACTGTCCAAGGGCTCGCTCGATGATCGAGCTCACGCTGGACGCACAGACCGATCGGGTCGACTGGAACGAGGCAAAGAGACTCCTGCGTGAGGACGATTTCGACAACGGCCGGTCCGCACACGATCTTCGGCGCTCCTTCGAGAACTCTCAACATGTGGTCTATGCGCGAACTGACGGTCGACTCGTCGGCATGGCACGCATGCTCTCCGACGGGATCTGCAACGCCTATCTCCTCGACGTGTGGACGTCATCGCGCCACCGGCGCCAAGGAGTCGGTTCACGAATGGTCCGTCATCTTCTCGAGCGTGTCCCGGGGCATCACATCGGGTTGCAGACCGACGATGCCCAAGGCTTCTATCAGTCACTCGGCTTCCAGGAACAGCCGATCTTCATGGCGACGGTCGTCGGCACCTGGCTGAAGCAGGGCGCCCCGTGATGACTGCGCAACGTCGTGCCACGGTCGTCATCGTGGGCGGTGGCCACAGCGGATTGGCGATGAGCAAGTGCCTGTCCGACCGCGGTGTCGACCATGTCGTGTTGGAACGAGGTGCCGTCGCGAACTCGTGGCGCACCCAACGTTGGGACTCGTTCACGATGCTGACGCCGAACTGGCAGTCTCGGCTGCCGGGTCGCGTGTACGACGGCGACGATCCGGATGGCTTCATGACCGGCGCCGAGATCACCGACTTCATCGAGTCCTACGCCGACACCATCGGGGCGCCGGTCGAGGCCAACACCACGGTGACCGCGGTCCGACCGGCCGACGACGGGTATGAGGTGGTCACCGATCAGGGCACTTGGCGTTGCCGGTGCGTGGTCTTTGCAGGGGGCGCGTGCAACCTGCCCACCATTCCCGATGTCGCTGATGCAGTTCCTGAGGGTGTCGGCCAGGTCAACCCGCTCGACTACCGACGTCCGGATCAGCTCGCCGACGGTGGCGTCCTCGTGGTCGGGGCTGCGGCGACCGGCCTCCAGCTCGCCGAAGAGATCCACGCGTCGGGTCGGGCAGTCACGCTGTCGGTTGGCGAGCACGTTCGGATGCCGAGGTCGTACCGGGGTGCCGACATCCAGCATTGGATGGAGGCCATCGGGCGGCTCGACGAGCGGTACGACGAGGTCGACGACATCGTGAAGGCCCGCAAGGTGGCGTCTCCTCAACTCGTCGGCACCCCCGAGCGCCGAACCCTCGATCTCAATTCCGTCACTGCGACGGGGGTCCAACTCCGAGGTCGACTCGGCGCCATCCGCGATGGGGTGGCGATGTTCTCGGGTGGGTTGCGAAACCACTGCGCTCTGGCCGACCAGAAGCTCGGCCGCCTGCTCGATGACATCGACGGATGGATCGCCGAACAGGACCTCGACAGCGAGGTCGAACCGGCTGAGCGCTACGAACCGACTCGGGTCACTCGCGGTCAGCCTCTGACGTTGGATCTGAACACCGGGGAGATCACGACGATCGTCTGGGCGACAGGATTCCGCCCCGACCTCTCCTGGGTCGAGCTCCCCGTGTTCGATGCCAACGGCCATCTCCGCCATGACGGCGGCGTCGTCGATGCCCCCGGCGTGTACCTCCTCGGCACCAGTTTCCTCCGCCGGAGAAGGTCGAGCTTCCTGCACGGCTCCGTCGACGACACCAGGGAACTTGCCGACCACTTGGTCGGCCATCTCGCTGATTCTGGTTGATCAGCGCTTCGTTCCGATGTAGCCGAACAGTTGGATCTCACCACGCAGGGCGAGCCCGTCGCGAGTGTGCTCCACAGCCAGCTCGGTGGCCCTCTTGACGAACTCCTCCTCGCCGATGCTCTGGATCGCTTCATAGGCGGGACCCGTCGAGCCGAGACCGCGGGCAAACGTCTCCGGATCGGGGAACTCGAACACGAAGGGGACCTCGAAACGCTCGGCGACCTCGAAGCCGCACGCATCGAGAAACGCCTCACCGATACCCGGTCGCCCCAAGGCGACCATGTCGGCCTGGTGCTGAACCTTGTCGTCGGTCGCCCATCGGAACGGTGCCATCATCCACGCGCCGGGCGACTTGCCGACGTTGCCCCACACCGTGATCGCCAGACGGCCGCCCGGCACGAGAACCCGGTGCGCTTCCTCGACGGCGGTCGGTGTCGTTCCCCAGATGCCACGGAAGCTGGTGACGACGTCGAAGGTCCCCTCTTCCCAAGGGAGGTCCTCCATGTCGCCCACCCGAATGTCGCTGTCAGGGTTGCGGTCCTTCGCCACCGCAGCAAGCCGCGGTGACGCGTCGATTCCGGCGCAGGTCGCTCCCCTGACCCTGGCGAGTTCGATCGCCAGCCCCGAACCGCAGGCAACATCGACGACACGAACGCCGTCGTCGACTCCGAGTCGGTGGTGCACGGCGACATACTCGCGACACGCAGACGGCTCACTCAGTGTCGCGAATTCGACGGCGCGACGTCCCCAACCTTCATCTACCATCTCCCACGACATGGCACATCCCCTCTCGATACCGGCGTCGGGCGCAGCACGCGGAGCGTAGGGCCTGGCGCCGATGCTGTCGACCCTCGACAGCGTTCTCGACGAGGCGTAGCGTGGAAGCCCACGACAAGGGGGTAGGTCACCATGACCGAGGAAATCAACGGTGTGCCATGCGACAAGATGTTCGGGGCGATCGCCAAGACCCGTGAGAACGGTGAACTGGCCCAGTTCCGGTTCTCTGCCAAGAACGAATGGGTCGAGGGAACAGCGAGCCAATCCGCCATCTACGAGTGGTACGGCATGGGGGGAGAGCACGAACACGTGCAGGAGTTCACCTTCAAGGCTGACCACCCGACGCTTGGCCACGGTCACGGCCCGACTCCACAGGAGTACGTACTCCACGCGCTTGCGGCGTGCATCACCGCCGGTATCGCAACCGGCGCAGCAGCCCGCAAAATTCAGCTGAACAAGGTGTCGTCGACGGTGAGCGCCGACATCGACGTGCGAGGCGTGCTAGGTGTCGACCCCGATGTTCGCAAGGGGTTCAGCAACGTCGACATCGAGTTCGACATCGACGCCGACTGCGACGACGAGCAGAAGGACGCACTGATGGCCGCAGGGACGAAGTACTCAGCGGTGTTCGACATGTTGGCCAACCCCACCGAGGTCAACGTCCTCCGCCGAGGTTGACGATGAGCCGCCATCGACGACGATGGCGGCTGCGAGCTTCAGCCCTTGGCGGTCGTCGGGTCGATGATCTTGCTCACCGGTGTCACCACGGTGGCTGGAAAGCCACTTCGTTCCGCATGCTCTTCGATGAGTGCCTCACTGTCGGCGACGTAGACGCAGAACGTCCTGTCAGCAGTGACGTAGCTGTGCTCCCACTGGATGTGTTTGCCCTCGGCCTGCATGGCATTGAGGACGCCGTTCGACTGAGCAGCGGCGCCTTTCAACGCTTCTCGGTCGGCCGAACCGATTTCGGGAATCGCTCGTTCGATGACGTAACGCTGCATGGTCGCTCCTCTGGGTTGTGTAATCGACGCAACACGATAACGCACGCACCAAACCCGTCGGCGCAGCGGTTCCGATGCGCCTGGATCGAGGTCGGTGGCACACGCTTGCCCGCAGCAGCCGTAGCACCGCTCGATCGTTACGCTTGAACGATGACCGAACTCGCATGTGTCGACGCTCAACGAGTCCTCAGCGCGGCCCAGTCCGAACTCAACCGACAGGGGCTCGGCGCTGCCATCGCGGTCGTCGATGCACACGGCGAGCTCGTCGCCTTCGTACGCACCGACGGTTGCCCGCTCCCGTCGATCAGCAACGCAATCAACAAAGCCTACACCGCTGCGCGAGAGCGCCGTCCGAGTCGTGCCATCGGCGACGCCTCCCGCTCCGAACAGTTCCCGATCACGAATTTCGGTGATCTCCGCTACACCGGGTGGGGTGGCGGAGTGCCGATCGTGATCGACAGCATTACCGTCGGAGCGGTCGGCGTGAGCGGCCTCCCCGAATCCGAGGATGTCTCGATTGCGACGACCGCCGCCGCGGTGTTGTCGTCCGCCACGGCACGGCGAACAACCGAACGGCTGCAAGCCTGAAGCTCAGGAATCGTCGTGAGCGGACGGCGCCGACGCGAGCGTGTCGTCGATGATCCCGAGGAACTGCTGCATGTCGAACGGCTTGGTCAGGAACGTCGACGCGCCCATCGCAAGCAGCTCTCGCGATCGCTGCGGCATGGCGTCACCGCTGATCACCGCGACAGGAATCACTGCGGTTCGAGGATCGGCCTGCAGCTGGCGGATCACCTCGTCGCCGGGCATGTCGGGCAAGCCGAGATCGAGCAGGATCAGGTCGGGGCGCTGGTCGAACGCCAGGTCGATCGCCACCCGGCCACTCATTGCCACCAGCAGCCGAATGCCTGGTCGACGGGTCATGATGCGTTCGATCAACGTGACGTTGGCTTGATTGTCCTCCACGCAGAGGACGGTCTTGACGTCCTGGGGTGCCGTCGCCATGAGGTCTGATTCGATCACACTCTCGCCGCTCGAAGTGGCATCGCTCACCGGCCGCTCGAGGCCGGGTCCTTCGATGTGCGGAGCGATCGCCAGCCGTTCGCATCCGAAGTGCGGCGGGACCGGTCGTCGTCGTAATGTCGGCAGGCATGGGAGAACGTCGGGGTGACAGGTACCTGGTCAGCGATCACGAGCGCGCCAGTTTCGCTCGAGACGGATTCGTCCATCTCGCTGGAGTATTGACCGCGGACGAAGTCGACGCCATCGAGGTCGACTACGACCGGTTCATGCGAGGGGAGATCGACATACCCGGCAAGGACCTGTACGACATGGTCACCGGTGAGTACGGCACCGACCCCACCGACTACGCGATCTTCAACGTGATGCTCCCGCGCAAGTACCTTCCGGACTGGCAGGGCAACATCTTCGAACGGGTCGGATTGTCGATCGCAGAACAGTTGTGTGGCGAAGGCATGACGCTCGACTTCGACCAGCTCCTCGCGAAGCAGCCAGGACGAGAGGATGCCGTGTTCGCATGGCATCAGGATCAGGCCTACTGGATCAACACCGACGACCGCCGCACCGCCACCTGCTGGCTTGCGATCGACGATTCCACGATCGAGAACGGGTGCATGCAGTTCCTTCCCGGCAGTCATCACGAGTCGGTCCGCCCTCATCGCCCACTCAGCGGCAACCGCGAGGACCAACACACGCTGGTCACCGACCTTCGGCCCGACGACGAGCTCGTCTTCGTGGAGATCCGTCGCGGAGACATCACCGTGCACAACGAGGGTGTCCTGCACGGTTCAGGGGGGAACACCTCGGCCGACAACCGCCGGCGTGCGTACATCACTGCGTTCAGGTCGATCGAGACCGTCCGCCAGGAACGCGAGCTCGGATTCACCCACTCGCACAACGATGCGCCGGAGATCCTGGCGTCAGTCGACGGACTCCTCGCGACGGACTGAAAGCGGGTTCTCGAATCCCGGGAACCGGCGCTACGAGTTCGTGAAGTCGACGTGCCCCTCGGCGATGTCTCGCGCCGTTGCAAGGCTACGTGGATGCCCGGTGACCGCTTCGAGGAAGTCGTCCCGAGCGATCACGAGTAGGTCGGCGTCGCTCGTCGCAGTGACCGTCGAGGTTCGAGGAATGTCCCGCAGGAGTGCGATCTCTCCGAACGACTGTCCGGCGCCGAGTGAGTTGACCGTCTCCCCATCGCGGACGACACTGAACGTCCCCTCGACGACCAGGAAGTAGTGGTCACCGACGTCGCCCTGGACAACGATCGCCGATCCGGGCGCTGAGTGACGTCGCACTGCAGTACGACCGAGTCGCTCCACCTGCGGGGCGGGGAGGGCGGCAAAGACGGGGTCGTGGACCAGACGGTCGATGATCTCGTCTTCGACGATCGGGGTGTCGTCTCCTCGTCGACGCAAGTTCACGATGCCGAAGCAGACAAGAGCGGGCACCAACACCGCCAGCACGACGAAGGTGCCGTTGACGGAGAACCAGACGAACAGGAACGTGACGATCAGGCCGCCGACCGCGACGGCAGCAGACTCGGCGCCCTCGACGATCCCGAAGACCCGGGCAAGGACCTCGGTCGGGGCCTGACGCTGGACCGTGACCGCAGCGGTGAACTGCAACAGACTCGCCCCGACTCCGAGGAGGGCGAACAGCAGCAGCCCGGTGACCAGACCTTCGGCCAACGCCATCGAGGCCAACGCCACGCTCACCAGGATTGCGCTGGTCATGAACACACGCTCGATCCGAGCGCCGCGCACAACGCGCGAGACGGCAAGCACGCCGAGAATCCCGCCGACTCCGAAGGCCGCCGCCAGAAGTCCAGCCTGACCACCGCCACCATCGAGCCGCTCCGCGGCGAACGTCACGAAGAGCACGTCGGCGATGCCGCCGACCAGCGCCGCCGACGCCATGAGTCCCACCAGCGTGCGCAATCGCGCTTCACGCCGCATCGTCGCGAACCCGGCGAACATGCGGGCGGACAGATCACCGACATCGGGCGCGTGGTCGGGGTCGTCATCAACAGCTGGCAGCAACACCACCATCAGACACGAGACGGCGGTGATGGCGGCGCACATCACGAAGACCGCCGACGGTGGGTGGAAGGCCATCAGCAGACCAGCCATCAACGGGCCGACCAGCCTGCCGGTCTGCTGAATCACGCCCGTCACGACGTTGGCAGCCACGAGGTCGGCGGGTCGGTGAGTGAGCGTCGGCAGCAGCGACCCCATGACCGGACGCGTGAACGACACCGCTGTCGCGGCAGCGGTGCTCGCCGCGTAGACCAAGATCCCGTTGTCGGAAAGCATGGCGAACGCAACCGTCGCCATCGAGCCGGACTGGATCGCATAGCCGGCCGCCAACGCACGCTGGGGCCGAAAACGGTCACCGGCATACGACGAGAACGGCGTCAGGGCAACCGTCGGGATGAGTTGGATGAACGCCACCAACCCGACTTCGCGAGGACCGCCTCGTCCGAAAGCGAAGACCAACACGGCGAGCCAGGTGGCGTGCTCGCTGATGGAGAATCCGGTGAACGCCAACTGCACCCGGCGCAACTCGACCGATCGTGCGTTACGCACCAGCGACGAGAACATGCCGGTGCGGCTCACCGAAGGCCAACGATCCGTCGCCGGTCCACGTCAACACCGTTCACGCCAAGGACACTACGCAATTGGCCAGGGATCAGGTCCCAGCCGCCGTGAACGTGTTGCTGCGGCGGACCGGTCCGACGGGCATGGGTGCTCAGGCCCGCTGCTGCGAGCCATCGGCTGAACGCTGACGAGCTTCGAGCGCCTGACCGTTTCGGGTCAGGCGGCGGTTTGTCGGTTGGGTGGGCCGGTGGTGTGGATGGTGCCGTCGGGGAGTGTGAGGGTGAGTTCGCGGTTGGGTCCGAGTTCGATGATCCAGTGGTCGTTGTGGATCTTGGTGTGATGGACGCTGCAGACCGGCAGCAGGTTGTGAAGGTCTGTGCTGCCGCCGTGTCGCCACCAGAGGATGTGGTGGAGTTTGCAG
>JANPKU010000155.1:0-19926 GCA_031426215.1 Actinomycetes bacterium | reverse complement strand
CCCGCGATGGGCGCTCGCTGGTGGTCGAGGCCGAGATCATGCGCCACGTCAGGTCCCACGGATACCCGTGCCCGGATGTCTACGACGCTGGTGACGGGTACCTCGTGATGGACCGACTCCATGGCCCGACCATGATGGAAGAAGTCGGGCGGCCCCCGTTTCCGCTGCGACGGTCGGGCCATGTGTTGGCCGACCTCCACGATCGACTCCACCGGATCCCGGCTCCGCCCGGAATCACGCTCGCACCGCTCCCCGGCGATCGCGTCGTGCACCGCGATCTCCACCCGCTCAACGTGATGATGACCGCGGACGGTCCGATGGTCGTCGATTGGGCCAATGCATCGGCCGGAGATCCTGCCTTCGATGTTGCCGATACCTGGGTGTTGTTCGTGTGCGCAACACCGCCGAGCAGCGGCATCGACCGGTTCATCGTGCCGATCGGCAGGCGCATCATGCTTCGAGCATTCCTGTCCCGCGTCGACGGCGCCGCTGCGAAGCGAGCCATTCCGGCCGCTGTGGAGCATCGGCTCACCGACCGCAACATGTCAGCTGACGAGCACGCCCGCATGCGCGAGCTCGCCGAATGGGCGATTGCCGACTGAGGGGTCAACGCGGCGGAGTCGCGCCGAGGATCTCGCCATACAGCGAGACGTACTGGTTGATCATCCGGGACACGTCGAATCTCTCGACTGCGACAGCACGGATCCTGGCGCGGTCGAGGTGGTCAGCGACGGCGACCGCCCCGACCGCCTCGTCGACCGTCTGCACCAGGTAGCCCGTGGTGCCGTGGTCGATGAGTTCGGGCATCGAGCCACGTCGAGTGGCGATCACCGGCGTGCCGCAGGCCATGGCTTCGACGACGCTGTAGCCGAATGGTTCGTCGAAGTCGATCAGGTGGAGGAGTGCATGGGCGTTGCCGAGCACGCCAGCGCGTTCGGCCGCCGTGACAGCGCCGATGTACCGGACGTCGTTCGAGAGGTGAGGCTCGACCTCGGTCCGGAAGTAGTCCTGATCCTGGATGATGCCGGCAATGTCGAGTGGGCGTCCGGTACGGCGGGCCACCTCGATGGCATGCGCGGTGCCCTTGTCGGGGTGGATCCGTCCGAAGTACAGCAGGTGGTCTCCGGGTTCCGACGACACACCGAATGCGGCGGTTTCGATGCCGTGGTGGATCGTGGCGGCATAGTGCAGACGCGGATGCCGGTCGGAGTCACTGATCGCCACGTAGTGGGTCGTGGCGTCGTAGCGCTCGTACACGGGAACGATCCGCTCGGACGAAAACCCGTGAATGGTGGTGATCACAGGGGTGTCGACCAGGTCGCTGTACGTGAGCGGCAGGAAGTCGAATCCGTTGTGGATGATGTCGAAGTCGCCCGCTCGTTCGAACACCGAGGCGATGTGGAGACACTCGGCAACCTTGGGTTCGATGTCCGGATCGTCCGACCATCCGCCGGGCGCTGTCGCCTGCAACGTGGCAGTCGTGAGTGAGTCAGCAGTTGCGAAGAGGGTGACGTCGTGCCCTGCGGCGACCAGGCTGTCGGCAAGCAGGGAGGCGAACTGCTCCCACGGGCCGTAGTGCCGCGGCGGGGTTCGCCAGGCGATGGGTGCGAGCACTGCGACTCGCAGCGATGAGCTGGAGGCGGCGCCGTGAGAGCGTGCGGGAATGACCAAAGGGTACCGAAGCCGGTTCGCGGATGTGGCGAGTACGGTGAAGGTCCCCAACAAGGAGTTGCACCAGTGCACACCATCGCCTCGGTCTCGTCCTCGTCGGTGAGCGACGACAGGGTCCGCTCGTTCGGGATCTTGTCGACCTTTCCGCCCACGTCGTGCGGCATCGCCACGTTTTCTGCTGCACTCGCCGCCGGTCTGATCGGCGAGGGGGCGTCGGTCGACGTCGTTCGATGCGGCCCGCTGCCCGAGGTCAAAGATGTCCTGGTTGTCGCCAGGCTCGCCGAACACGGCGGCCCGGGTGACCGACAAGTGTCCGATGCGCTGAACCGAAACGACCTGGTCATCGTGCAACACGAATACGGCCTGTACGACGGGCCCGACGGCGAGTCGGTGATCGAGTTGATCGACTCGATCGAGTCGCCGGTCGTGGTCGTCGCACACACCGTGCTCACCGAACCGACCGCGAACCAACAACGCGTGCTCGAAGCGGTGTGCAGGCGAGCAGCGGCGGTCGTCGTCATGACCGAGACTGCCCGGACGCGGTTGCTCGACGGCTACGACGTCGACGCCGCGAAGTTGCACGTCATCCCGCACGGCGCTGCCACGCCGCTCGCCGCACCGTCTGCCGCGCAGCGTCGCAAGGGATCACCGCCGAGGCTGCTGACCTGGGGGCTCCTCGGGCCCGGCAAGGGAATCGAGTGGGCGATCGATGCGATGGCCGAACTGGACGACATCGAGCCGCGTCCCGAGTACGTCATCGCGGGGGCGACCCACCCGAAAGTCCGCGAGCGAAACGGCGAGGCCTACCGCGAGATGCTGATGGAACGAGCGATGACCTCGGCGGTGGACATCACGTTCGACGACACCTATCGCGACCTCTTGTCATTGACCGAACTCATCCAGTCGGCCGACCTGGTGGTGCTGCCGTACGACTCGCGCGATCAGGTGACCTCGGGAGTACTCGTCGACGCCGTCGCTGCCGGCCGCCCCGTGGTGTCGACCGCCTTTCCTCACGCGGTCGAACTCCTTCGCACCGGCGCCGGCGTCGTGGTACCTCAGCGCGATCCTGTTGCACTGGGTCGGGCGATCCGCTCGGTGCTGACCGACGCGTCGCTCGCGGCGTCGATGGAAGCCGAAGCTCGCCGCCTCGCTCCCGAGCTCGCATGGTCGGCAGTCGCTCGCCGGTACTGCGAACTCGCAGAGGCCGTGGTGGCATCTTGCCGACCGGTGGCCTCGTGACCTTGGCCTCGTTCGCGCACGTGCTCTCCCTGACGGACGGGATCGGGATGTTCGAGCACGCCGATCACGCCGAGCCGCGTCGGGAACACGGATACTGCACCGACGACGTGGCGCGGCTGCTGATCGTGGCGGTTCGCGAACCCGACGGCAGTCAGGCGGTGCGCGACCTCGCGCGAACGGCGTTCCGCTTCGTCGCCGAATCCCAGAGCGTGACCGGCACGACGCGGAATCGTCGTGCAGCCAACGGACGCTGGCACGGTCGACACGGCGTCGAGGACTGCTGGGGTCGAAGCCTGTGGGCGTTCGGTACGGCGGCCCGACGCGCGCCCGAAGAGTCGATGCGCGCCAGCGCCCTGTCGTACTTCCATCACGGGTCGTCGCAACGATCGTCGCATCGTCGTGCGATGGCGTTCGCTGCGCTCGGAGCAGTCGAGGTCGTGGAGTACGACCAACGACATCGACGCGCCCGCGACCTGCTGTTTGATGCGATCACTGCAATCGGGTCACCCGGCCCTGATGCCGATTGGCCGTGGCCCGAACCCCGGCTCGCGTACGCGAACGCTGCGCTTCCCGAGGTACTGATCGGTGCTGGCCATGTGCTCGGACGCCAGGACGTCGTCGACGACGGCCTGGTCCTGCTGCGCTGGCTCCTCGATCACGAGACCGTGGATGGTCATCTCTCACCGACGCCGGTCGACGGCGCAGGTCCTGGTGACGATCGCTCGCGGTTCGACCAGCAGCCGATCGAAGTTGCTGCGCTGGCCGACGCGTGCCACCGTGCACACCTCGTGACCGGCGACGACGAGTGGCGCCGAGGGGTCGACCTCGCCATCGGGTGGTTCGCCGGTGACAACGACGTGGGCGCCGTGATGTGGGATCCCGACACTCACGGGGGCTACGACGGCCTCACCCCGAACGGCCCCAACCTCAATCAGGGCGCCGAGTCGACGCTGGCGTTGATCTCCACGTTGCAGTACGCGCCACGCGCTCCCATTGGCGAAGGCGCACCGCTGCTCATGTCGACGGATCGATCAACCGGCTGAGCAACTCGTCGAGGCGCGTCGTGGCGACCTGGGCACCGACGTCGGCGTATCCGTACGGCAGAACGAGGTGGTCTCCATGGATCAAGCTGCCGCAGGAATACACGACGTTGGGCACGTAGCCCTCCCGCTCGTCGTCGCTCGGCGACAGCAACGGCTCGTCGAGGTGGCCGATCACCTGGCTCGGGTCATCGATGTCGAGCAGCAGTGCCCCGAGCGTGTACCGCCGCATCGGGCCGACACCGTGGGTGATCACGAGCCAGCCCGCCTCCGTCTCGAGCGGTGAGCCACAGTTTCCGAGCTGCATCAGCTCCCACGGCCGCTCCGGCTCCTGGATCACAGCGGCCTCCCGCCACACCCGAATGTCGGTCGAGGTCATGACGAAGTTGTTGACGTTGTCCTGTCTGCCCAGCGCCACGTACTTGCCGTCGATTCGACGCGGGAAGATGGCAATGCCCTTGTTCTGGGCGGCATGACCGGTGAGCGTCGAAATCCGGAAGTCTGCGAAGTCGGCGGTCTCGATCAGCTGCGGCAGGATCTGGTGACCGTCGAACGCGGTGTAGGTCCCGTAATAGGTGACCGTTCCATCGTCGTCGACGAACCGGACGAAGCGGGCGTCTTCCATGCCGTGACTCTCGGTCGGGCCGCTGGGGAACAGAACCCGCTCGGACAGCTCCGTGGTCGACGGGAACGACACTCGATAGTTCGACGACGCCAACCAGTGCAGCAACCGGGTTGTCTCACCCGACATCGAGCGGTCGAACCCGTCGTCGTCCAGGGCCCTGATGGACGCCTCGAGTTCGGCCATCGTGAACGGGTCCGACAGGCGTGCCAAGACCCGTTCTTCGACCTCGTTCAACATCGCGAGGTCGTCGAGCTTCGTGGCGAAGAAATCCTTGTCGTACGCGTGGGGTGCGCGCGCACCTGTCTCGACGAAGTTGCTGAGCGGATCGAGTTCGACGGTGCCGTGGCCATCGACGACACCCGTGCGGAACTCGATCGACGACACGTGGCCCTCGCCGACGGCGCGAACACTCATGACGATTCGCACGGCACCGGCAGCTACACCCGACTGGTCCGGTGCGACGACGATCGACGGGTTCCCGAGCGCTGCCGCCTCGATCGAGTATTCGTGGGTGAAGTATGCGCCGATCAGTCGTCGGCGGTCGACCGTGATCTGTTGGGTGAACGACCCGGCAAATCGTGAGGCCACCACCTCGTGGTGTCGGTCGAGTACGGCGTCCAGATCACGGTGCCGACCATCGAACAGGAGGCGTGTCGTCGCCAGCGAGTTGGTGACCTCGGTGTCCGACATGGCCATGATCCGCTCGAGCACCACTTCGAGCCGCGATGACCCGTTCACGTAGGCATCGTTTCGTGGCAGGAACAGTTTGGTGACCACCCGGCGAGGGTCGGGTACGAGGCGCACCGAGTCCTGCCGTGTCATCTGGAGTGCGTCCATGAGGCTCCCGGCTGTTGGTGATCTCGTTCCCGTCGAGCTGACGAGGTTCACTCAACCGTAGCCACGCAGAGCCGATCCCGATCGCCTCATGTCGATCCGTGCTGATCAGTGGACGGTGGTCCACGCAGCCTGTGTCGACAGGTACGTCTCGTCGTAGGTGAGTGCAGTGACGCTCGTCTGAGCGAGCCAGAGGGCCTGGATGCCGGTCCACCCATCGGGCGCGACGAAATGCGGTTGAACGGCCTCCTCGGATCGGCAGAGCCGACCGTGAGCCAAGTCGATGGTCCAGTAGGCGTCACGAGTGGTGAGTCGGACATAGCCGGCTCCGAGGACATTGACAGGGCCTCCCTCCCCGATGACGCAGTTCGGCGCAACCATGCTCAGCGGTCGGCGAGCGATGATCTCCTCACTCGCAGTATCCGGATCGAGGTCGATCATCACGCTGGAGCCGCCGGCAACGGCGGATGCCACAGCGAGGACCAGGACCATGGTCGTTTCGAGGTCGAGTCGTGCAGGGGCGCGGATGACCAGGTGGTCGTCGAGCATCGACACCGTCACCATCGGATCGATGCTGTCGTGGATGGCGGTCGTTGCGGGGTTGGGGAAAGGTCGCATCAATGACACCTCCTCAGTTCGATGTCAACGATGCTGGGCGCGTGTAACAGCACCGTGACAGACCCGTACCAAACCCGCGCCGTGCGAATCCGCTCAGTGGGCACGTGACACGGCCGGGAACGCCGAACACGGAGGCCGCGCCCGACATGGTGCGATCTGCTGGCATCATGTTCGTGTGGCGCATCAGGAGCGATACGAGCTGCTGGACGTGATCGGCGCCGGGGGCATGGCAACCGTGTGGCGAGCCCGCGATACGAGCCTCGGTCGCACCGTTGCGCTGAAGCGCCCGCATCCCGCACCGTCCGACTCCAGCGTTCACGCACGATTCCAGCGTGAGGCGCGTGCCGCGGCCATGGTCTCGCATCCGAATCTCGTCACCGTGTTCGACACGGGTATCGACGAGGAAGGACCGTTCCTCGTGATGGAGTACCTCGACGCGCCGTCGTTGGCGGACTCATCCGACGCCGTCGACCCCGCATCGCTCGGTGCGCAGATCGCATCTGCGCTCGTCGCACTGCACGCAGCGGGGATCGTTCATCGCGACGTCAAGCCGGCCAACATCATGCTTCCCGCTGCCGGAGCGCAGCTGACCGATTTCGGGATCGCCCGCTCGATCCACGAAGCGGCGGGCCTGACCCAGGCCGGCATGACGTTCGCGACGCCTGCATACGCTGCGCCAGAGGTGCTTGCGCATGGCGAGTACTCGGAATCGAGCGACGTCTACTCGCTCGCAGCGGTCCTGTTCGAGATCGTCCAGGGCCAACGGGTCACACCGAACTCCGGCACACAACTCCTGGTCACCGACCAATTCTGGAAACCGATCCTCGACGACTTCCTCGCCCCCGACCCGCTTGTCCGACCGACGGCTGCAGAGTTCGAACGACGCCTTCGAGCGGTGTCGTCGGGTGCGGCTGGGGTCGAGACCACGCCGATGACGATGACCGGATCCAACGGGATGGCGACGACGCTCCTCGTGGATGTCCCCGACGCTCCGGTCGACTCTGCGTCGGTTGGCGCACCGGTCATGGCCGGGCGAGCGACTGATCCGTTTCGATATCGTCCGCTGCTCGCCGTCACCGCCGTCGTTGCACTGCTCGTCGCAGCGCTGATGATCGTGGCGGTGTCACGGTCGGGTGACGACGCCCTCGGTTCGGCGTCGCTGACCACAGCGATCTCGAACACCGAGGCGCCGCAATCGGACATCGGTTCCGAGACGACCGTGCCGGCCGAGCCCACCACAGTGCCCCCAACGATCGCCGAGCCGGTTGTCGAGCCGGTCGACGAGGTCGCTGCGGCGCGAGCAGACTTCGCGGCGTTCATCGCAGGTCTCCCCGGCGCCGAGCTGAAGGGGAACGAGTCCAAGAAGGTGGTCGAGGAAGTCGATGAGGTCCTGGCGCTCTACGCTGCGGGCGAGCTCGAGGAGGCGCAGCGCTTGTTGGAGCGAGCGTTCGAACGTCTCGACGAGATCGAGTCCGACGACGCCGCCGAGGGCGCAGAGGTCCGACTCGAACGAATCGCCCAAGCGATCGGACTCGACGCGGATTGATGCCGGTCAGGCAACAGCGTTCGGGCGGATCGCTGTTCGAATGCTCCAGCCTCTCACCGCACCACTACCAGGCGGCCTGCTTGTCGAGGACGAGGTCGATGGTCGTCGCGACAGCCGGGCGACCGAAGTGGAAACCTTGGGCTGCCTTGCAGCCGAGCCCGACGAGGCCGCGCGCCTGGATACTCGTCTCCACGCCCTCGGCGATCGTGCTGAGGCCGAGCGCTTCGGCGATGCTGACGATGGCCTGGACGATGGCGGTGTCGTGCGGGTCGGTCCCGAGGCCGGCGGTGAACGACCGGTCGATCTTGAGGGTGTCGATGGGGAACCGCTTCAGATAGCTGAGCGACGAGTAGCCGGTGCCGAAGTCGTCGATACTGAGCCGGACGCCGATGTTCTTCAGCGTCTCGAGCATCGTGGTGGCGGCTGCGGCGTCCTTCATCAGGACGCTTTCGGTGATCTCGAGCTCGAGGCATCGCGCCGGGAGGCCCGATTCGCCCAGCACGTCGACGATGAGGTTCCCGAGTTCGTGGCGTGCCACCTGGAGGGCAGACAGGTTGACCGCCATCGTGAGGTTCGAGCAACCGGGGCGACGTCGCCATTGCTGTGCCTGGCCAGCTGCCTCGCGCAGCACCCAGGTACCGAGAGCCACGATGAGTCCGGTTTCCTCGGCGATGGGGATGAATTGGTCGGGGGGGACGAGCCCGCGGCTCGGGTGGCGCCAGCGCACGAGCGCTTCGGTGCCGACCATGTGACCGTTCGAAAGATCTACGATGGGCTGGTAGTGCAGTTCGAGCTCGCCGTTCGCGATACCGCGCCGCAATGCGACCTCGGTGTCGAGGCGTCCGACAGCCGCATCCCGCATCGTCTGCGCGAAGACGGCACTGCGGGCTCGACCGTTCTCCTTTGCCCGGTACATGGCGGCGTCAGCGTCGCGGAGGAGTGACTCCGCTGACACGGTCGGCGAGCTCGCCGTGGCGATGCCGATGCTGAGCGACACGACGAGCTCGCCGTCCACACCGCCGAGCGGCTCCTTCATGGCGTCGCTGATCCGCTGCGCCAGCCGGAGTGCATGTTCCTCGTCGACGAGGTCCTCGCAGAGGATGACGAACTCGTCGCCGCCGAACCGGGCGAGCGTGTCGATCGATCGAAGGGTGACCTTCAGGCGCTCGGCCATGGCGAGGAGCAACCGATCGCCGGCGGGGTGACCAAGGCTGTCGTTGATCACCTTGAAGCGGTCGATGTCCATGAACAGCAGACCGACGGAGGATCCTGTGCGACCGAGTCGTGTCAATGCGTGGGTCAGGCGGTCGAGGAGGAGCGCCCGATTCTGGAGCCCGGTCAGTGGGTCGTGCAGGGCTTGGTGAGCCAGCGCTTCCTCGGCCAGGCGTTGATCAGTGATGTCCTGTGCAGTGCCGCGCATGCGAAATGCCACGCCGGCCCCGTCGAGTTCGACGCGGCCCTGTGACCGCAACCATCGGGTGACGCCCGTGGGGAGCATGATCCGATGGTCGAGGTCGAATGAGCTGTGCGCACCCACGGCGGAGGCGAGGAGACCCTGCACCGATTCGCTGTCGTCGGGGTGGCACCGGTCCACGAGGTGATGCAGCTCGGGTGCGGGGTCCGATGGCAGCGCGTAGAGACGGCAGAGTTCGTCTGACCACACCATCTCGTTGGTGATCAGATCGAGTTCCCAGCTCCCCATGTGGGCGATGTGTTGCGCCTCGGCGAGGCTCTCCTGGCTCCGCACCAGAGCGTCCTCCGCGTGCTTGCGCACGACGGCGTAACGGATGGCACGACTGAGGGTCTCGTCCACGGCATTGCCCTTGACGAGATAGTCCTGGGCGCCGGCCGCGACCGCAGCAGTACCCATCGCCTCGTCGGCATGGCCGGTCAACACGACGACGGCCATCATCGGCGATCGGGCCTTGATCATGCGGACTGCTTCGAGACCGGTTGCGTCGGGGAGACCGAGATCGAGGATCACGCAGTCGCGCGGGGAGGCGTCGAGACTCGAGAGAGCGTCGGCGAGGTTGTACGCGCGGGCGAGATCGACGTCGGGTCCGAACGTGCTCGTGAGCATGAGCTCGACGAGGCGGGCGTCACCATCGTTGTCTTCGACGAGCAGGACGCGGACGACGTCGGCCTCGTGGCGGGCGGAGGCCTGGGGAACGGCGATCATCGTCATCGCGGTGGGAGCCGAACGATCTTGAGCCAGAAGCCTTCCAACGAACGCACCGCTTGGATGAACTCCGTGAAGTCGACGGGCTTGGAGATGTAGCAGTTGGCGTGGAGTCCGTACGACTCCTCGATGTCCTGTTCGGCTGTCGACGAGGTCAGCACGATGATCGGGATCTTCGCCAGGTCCGGGTCGGACTTGACGTTGGCGAGTACTTCGCGCCCGTCGAGTCGGGGGAGGTTGAGGTCGAGCAGCACGATGTCGGGACGGGGCGCTTCGGTGTGCCGCCCGGTCTGGCGCAGGAACTCGATCGCTTCTTCGCCGTCGGCGACGACGTGGAGTTCGTTGGCAACCTTGGCGCCCCGAAGCGCCTCGATGGTGAGGCGGACATCACCGGGGTTGTCCTCGACGAGCAGGATCTGGATGTCGTCAGACATTGGGCACCATCTCTTCGAATGCATCGTCGGGGAGCGTGAACCGGAAGACGCTTCCGCCATCGGGCATGGCCTCCAACCAGATGCGGCCGCCGAGCCGATCGACGATCTTGTGGCAGAGGGCGAGACCGATGCCGGTGCCCGGGTACTCGTTGCGGCCGTGGAGCCGCTTGAACATCATGAAGATGCGCTCCCGGTGTACCTCGGGGACACCGATGCCGTTGTCCTCGACGCTGAAGCACCACGCGGCTTCGGCGCGCTCGGCCCGAACCCGGATCTCCGCCGGTCGGTCGTCGCCGACGAACTTGAGCGCGTTGGCGAGCAGGTTCTGGAAGACGAGGGCGAGTTGGCCAGGGTCGCCGTCGATGACTGGCAACTCGTCGACCACGATCTGGGCGCCGGACTCGGTGATGACCCGGTCGAGGTCAGCGAGCGCTGCGCGCACGAGCACTCCGCAGTCGACTCGACGTCGAAGCGCCACGCCTCCTCCGGCCCGTGAGTAGGCGAGGAGGTCGTCGATGAGCACCTTCATGCGAGCAGCGCCGTCGACCGCGTACGCAATGAATTCGTCGGCATCGGCGTCGAGCTGTCCCGAGTAGCGAGCCGACAGCAGTTGCACGTAGCTCGAGACCATTCGGAGCGGCTCGGACAGGTCATGCGACGCGACGTACGCAAACTGAGCGAGGTCCGTGTTCGAGCGCTCGAGCTCTGCGAGGAGCTTGTCGACGACGTCGTCGTGCTGGCGAAGCTCCGTCACGTCCCGCGCCGAGCAGTACAGGAGTCGGTGTTCGGCGTCAGCTCGCACGCTCCACGAGAACCAGCAGAAGGAACCGTCTCGCCGTCGGCATCGGCTGTCGAAGCACACGTCCGCACCGCCGGCCACGTCTGCGACGGCTTGCTGCGTGGCGGCACGGTCAGCCGGATGGACGAGCTCGGTGACCGAGGTGGAGAGCAGCTCGCCGACGTCATATCCCAACGTGGTTGCGAACGCCTCGTTCACCTCGATGAACGCTCCGTCGAACCCGGTCGTGCACAGCAGCGCCGGCGAACGCTCGAAGAAGCTTCGGTAATCCGTCATCACGGGAGCCGAGATGGTGGGTCCCGAATTCATCGTTGTCCCCGAGCGACGGCCATACCGGAGTCCTCGGCACCGAGCCGGACGAACTGGATCGGCGTTGTGAAGATGTTGACCTTCGCTGAGTCCTGTCGGTCAGTCGCCCGACCCCACCGGCTCGGTGGGCTGGTCCAGCGGCACCAGGACGGGTCGGTTGACGGAGACGACGCCGGCGACCTCACCACTCACGTCACGCATCATCGTCATCGATGACACCACGTCGATGAGGGAACCGTCTCGGGTGTGCTGTCGACCCTGCGCAGACCAATGCCCGGTCGTCTCCAGGTTCCTGACGGCGCCGGAGAGTTCGTCGTTCTCCCAATCGACGACATCGAGCAGGTGACGACCGAGGGCCTCGTGCTCCCTCCACCCGTACAGCCGCTCCGCCGCCCCGTTCCAGCTGCGGACATGGAAGTGCAGATCGGTCACGATCACGGCGTCGGACAGGTCGCCGTGCGCACCGGTCACGAACCCCGCCACGAGCGACTGCTGTTCGTGCTGATCTGCTCCGCGCCGTTCTGGGGAGGGCGCATCGATGCGGTAACCCACCCCGCGCACCGTCTTGAGCATCGTCGGGTGTCGCGGGTCTGACTCGATCTTCGATCGAAGGCGGCGCATGTGCTCGGTGACGGTGGCGATCTGCTGCCAGTCGGGGCTCGATTGCCAGACAGCCCTGAGCAGCTCGTCTCGGCTGAAGGTGTGGCCAGGGCGCGCCGCCAGGAACGCAAGAAGGGCGAACTCCTTGGTGGTCAGATCGATGGGTTGGCCATCGGCGGTGACCTCACGGGCGTTCAGGTCGATCTCCAACGGGCCGATGCGAAGGGTCGTGTCCTCCGTGAGGTTGCGGCGGCGCTCGACGGCCAACACCCGAGCCGCCAGCTCGCGTGCGAAGAAGGGCTTGACGACATAATCGTCGGCCCCAGATTCGAACGCGTTGATCCGGTCCGCCTCGGAGCCCGCGCCGGTCAGCACGATCACGTGTGCGTCGGAACCTGTCGAGCGCAGATCTGCAAGGACCTCGAGCCCGGATCCATCCGGCAGCGTGAGATCGAGGATGACGACGTGGAAGTCCTCCTGCGCCAGCGCAGCGCGACCTGCTGCGACGCTGCCGGCCGAAACGGTGCCGACACCTTGGAGCTCGAGGTGGTCACGTACCAGCTGACAGATCGCCGCCTCGTCTTCGATGATCAGGACCCTCATTTCGGCGACCGTAGCGAAGTGCGGCTCCTGTTGAGCGCCTCGTGGACGGCATCGAGGAGCTCGGTCTCCGTGAAGGGTTTGTGGATGAACGCCTCGGTGGCGTCGAGTATGCGCTCGGAGCCGAAGGCATCCCCGGTGTGGCCGGACATGAAGAGCACCTGGCTCGCCTGCTGGCGATCCTTCAGCGCGTTCACCAGCTCTCGGCCCGATTTCCCTGGCATGACGACGTCGGTCAGGAGCAGGTCGAAGTCGAGGTGGGCCGAGATGAGCAGAGCCTCCGCAACGTCGGCGGCGGGCCGGACTCGGTAACCGTTGCGGCGAAGGATGGCAACGGTGACTTCGCGCACCGCTCGTTGGTCTTCGACTACGAGCACCATTTCGCCGCGGCCGACGATGTTGTCACCGGGCGCCGCACCGGGGACGGGCGCTTCGGAGGAAACGGGGAAAAAGGCCCGGACCGTCGTGCCGACACCTTCGGTGGATTGGACATCGACCGCTCCGCCCGTTTCGGCAACGATGCCGTACACGGTCGCAAGGCCGAGCCCGGTGCCCTCACCTGCTCGCTTGGTGGTGAAGAAGGGGTCGAAAGCCCTTGCCACGACGTCGGGGCTCATGCCGGTGCCCTCGTCACTCACCGACAGCTTGACGTAGTCGCCTTGCACGAGCGCCGGGGGCGGCGTCGCATCGTCCTCGCGCAGTTCCCAGAGGACGGTCTCGATCGTGAGAACCCCTCCGTTCGGCATGGCGTCTCGCGCGTTCACCGAGAGGTTCATCAGGACCTGCTCGACCTGGCCCGCATCTGCGTGGATCGGCGGAAGGCCCGGACTCGTTCTCACCTCGACCTGGATGTGCTCGCCGATGGTTCGCACCAGCAGGTCACGAATCTGCGCCACGATGGCGTTGAGGTCGGTCGCCGTGTGGCGCACGGGTTCTCGCCGGGCATACATCAGGAGCTGCTTGGTCAATGCTGCCGCCCGCTCGGCGGACGCCAGGATCTCATTGGCGTACTCGTTCGTAGAGCTCTCCGCAGGAGCGTCTCGGGTAATGAACGTGGCGTAGTTCAAGATGACGGTGAGCAGGTTGTTGAAGTCGTGGGCCACGCCGCCGGCGATGAGTCCCAGACTCTCCAGTCGCTCCGTTTGGTGCACGCGGTCCTCCAGCGCCTGACGCTCGAGGTCGGACGCATGTTTCTCGGTGAGATCGCGGACGAATCCGGTGAACAACGGCTCGCCGGCCGTGACCACTTCGCTGAACGTGACTTCGGCGGGGAACGACGTCCCGTCGGCCCGGATCGGCATCATCTCGACCCGTCGACCGAGTAGTCGACTTTCGCCGGTCGCCAGGAAACGCACGATTCCCTGGCGATGGGCATCCCGCTCTGCTTCGGGGATGATCAGTTCGGCGAGCGGACGACCGATCGCCTCGTGTTGTGAATATCCGAAGGTGCGTTCGGCGGCCGGGTTGAACTCGACGACGAGGCCGCGCACGTCGATGGTGATGACTGAGTCGGGAACGGAGTCGAGGACTGCCTTCTTGCGTGCCTCACTGACGCGCAGTGCCTCCGTGGAGACGTCGTCCTGCTCCGCGCTCTGGCGGACCTGGTCGAGCGACTCCTGGAGGGCGACCCGGGTCTGTGCATTGAGGAGGTAGGCCGCGGCGACGTCTGCGAGCGTCTGGGCGGCAACCATGGCCTCCTCGCTGAGTGGACCGGCGGTGGTCTGGTAGAGGTCGAGAGCACCGAACTGGTGGTCGCCGGCCTTCAGCGGAAAGGCGTAAACGGCGACAAGTCCACGGTCGATCGCGCGGGCAGAGAACCTCGGGAAGCGGTCGTCGTGTTGCAGATCAGGCACGGAGACTGCATTGCCGCTGGCCGTGGCCAGCACGCACGGGCCTTCCACCAGTTCGCCCTGCAGCCCCTCGAATCCGAGGGCCAGTTCGTCGGATGCGGCAACGTAACGAGGCGGAGCGCCGGGCAAGATCAACGTGACCCCGGCGCCACTGACGGGCAGGACCTCGACGATCCTCAGCACCAGGTGGTCCAAGATGGACTCGATGGAGAGGTCAGTGAGCAACGTGCGAGCGAACTCGCTGAGAACGGCTGAGAGACGGTGCTCGATGATCACGACAACCTCCCACATCGGGTCCTCGTGGGGGCCAAGCGGGTCGCCATGTAGGAGAGGGTCACCATATCAAGGACCAGGCGGGCGTGTGCCCGGCCTCCCTTCAGCCCGCACAGGCAACCGACAACCATCGGCAGTCAGTCGAGTGAATCCACGAACGCCTCGAGCGCTGCGTTGGTCGCCTGGGGCGCTTCCTGCTGGATCCAGTGACCGACACCCGGAATGATCGTCGAACCTCGGAAGTCGTTGCAGAACACCGGGGCGAAATCGAAGAGATCGAGCCCCGGCACGAAGTTGCGGACCCCGTCGAGCTCGCCTGCGATGAACGCCGCGGGCTGCTGCAAGTTGCCGTCGGGAAGCGACCCGAGTTCGTCGGCGTCGAGTCCCTGCGCCCGGTACCGGTTGAACGGGCCGACCCAGCCACTGGCCTCGAACGCCTCGACGTACACCGCGAGGTCTTCGGCCGACATCCACGCAGGGAACGGGTCCGGGTCGATCGTCCCGTCGAGCAGGCCGGCGTCGGGGCCCTTCTCGGCGAACAGTGACCTGTCCGCGTCGCCACTGGCTCCGTAGTAGATCCTCCGCAGTGCGGAAGCGGTGTCGGCACCGACCTCAGCCTCGACCACGCCGGGCTGCTGGATGTAGAGCTGGTAGAAGAACTTGCCCTCGTAGCGGTCCGTCCACATCTCCAGTGCCGACACCGGACCGACCGGTGTGTACGGCACGCTGAGACCGGCGACCGCTCGCACGTTGTCGGCGTGCAGGCGTGCGGTGTTCCACGCGATCGGCGCGCCCCAGTCGTGTCCGAACACGATTGCCTCGCCGCCGCCGACTTCGTCGATCACCGCAGCGGCGTCGGCGCACAACTCGGTGAGCCGGTATGCCTCGATGTCCGCCGGGTTGGAGCTGCCGCCGTAGCCGCGAACATCCATCGCCGCGACCGTGAAACCTCGTGCTGCGAAGTGCTCCATCTGGTGACGCCACGAATACCAGAGCTCGGGCCAGCCGTGGATGCACAGGATCAGCGGACCTGATCCGATGACGGCGACCCGTAGATCGATGCTTTCGTTGCGAACAGTGACGAATGACGGCTCGAACATCCGGCGATGGTAGGCCGTCACGCAATCGCGACGTCCGGTCGGGGCGTCAGACCGTTTCGGCCCAGTGTTCGCGTGTCTGCACGAGCCAGAAGATGGCGAACAGCGAGATCTCGGTGGCTTCGAGCACGAGCACCATGTGGCGCCAACTCGAACCCAGCGGGAACATGATCGCCGGTGCGATCACCATGGTTGCGGCGATCGCTGCATACGACCAGAAGTAACTGCGAGGTTCAGGGTCGTTTCGCCGCTCCCATGCGTTGCCGCCGACGGCGAGGGCGAGAAACAGGAACATCAGCACCGCCGCGATGCCGTGGGCGCGGGTGTTGAAGTCGTCCCACACGGCGAAGAGCACCGCACCGCTCAGCAGGAACACCATCGCGGCGAGCAGCCCCAGTCGCGTGCTGCGGTCGCCGACCTCGGCCACCGCTTTCACGTTGTTCGTGACCACGCTGGCGATCAGTGCGGCCACCAGCAAGCCGGCGATTCCTGCGATCAGGAGCGCAGTGATGTTGTTGTCGACGTTTGCTGTCACCCACGCCGAGAGGTTCCCTTCGTCGTCCACCGGCACACGCCCGGGGCTCTGCGACCAGCACACACCGACGTCGGTGGTGGGGACGACCGCAACGATCGGCGCCAGCATCCCGGCTGCGTTCAGCGTGGCGTCCTCCCACGCAGTACTGCCTTTGATGACGATGAGGCACAGTCCGATCGCCATCAGCACCCCGACGAAGATGGCTCCGACGGGCGTGTAGTAGTAGGCGGACACCGAGGTCTGCCAGCAGTCGACGTTCGACCGTTCGATCAGGATCGACACGCCGAGCAGCACCACTGCGCCGACCATGCTGATTCGCAGGTAGCGGTACGTCTTGACCGCAGCGGTGTCGGCCATGCGCTCGGGGCCTCCGGTCACTCGTGCCAGTCGAGTGTGGTTCGCATGACTGCCTCGAACTCCTCGAACGACATCGACGACTTCACCGAGTGGATGAGTTCGGCATCGTTGCCGACAAAGTTCCGGAACGGCGCATCAGCATCGAGTACCGCCCGCACGATCGCGTCCGCGACCACTTGCGGGTCGGGCGCCGGTCCGTCGCCTGACAGCACACCCTGCGAATCGCGGAAGCGCGCGGCCCGGTCGAAGTAGTCCGAACCTTCCCAGCCGTCGACGGTGACGATGTTGTCGTGGAAGCCGGTGTCGAAGCGGCCGGGCTCCACCAGACGGACACGGATCCCGAAGCCGCTCGACTCGAAGTGGAGCGCTTCGCTGAGGCCTTCGAGCGCGTGCTTCGACGCCGAGTACGCGCCACCGAATGGCGATCCGACGACGCCGGCGATGCTCGACACGTTGACGATCGTGCCACTGCCTCGCTCGCGCCAGGAGGGAAGCACGTGTCGGATCACCCGCATCGGGCCGAGCACGTTCGTGTCGAGTTGACGCATCCAGAGTTCGTCATCCACCAACTCGAGCGCACCCGACACCTCGAAGCCGGCGTTGTTGACCAACACGTCGATCGTGCTCGGGTCGCCGACACCTTCGGCCACCGAGGCCGGATCGCTGACGTCCAACCGTCGGATCTCGATCGGGAGTCCCTCGGCTTCGACCGATGCCCGGAGGTCGTCGCCCTTCGAGAGGGTGCGCATCGTGGCGATCACCTCGTGCCCCTGGCGGGCGAGGGCGAGCACCGCCAGCTTGCCGAACCCGCTGTTGCTGCCAGTGACGAGAATGCGGGTCATGTGGCGGTGACGGCGTCGCGGAGTTCGCGCTTGAGGATCTTGCCGGAGGCGTTGCGGGGGAGTTGTTCGGTCACGATGGTCACACGGCTCGGCACCTTGAAGCCGGCGAGGCGTTCTCCGACGAAGCGCTGGAGATCTGCGACGTCGAGCGTTTCGCCCGGCTTGACCATGACGTGGCAGGCCAACTCCTCGCCGAGACGCTCGTGCGGCAGGCCGTACACCGCAGCTTCGTACACGGCCGGGTGTTCGTAGATCGCCGCTTCGACCTCGGCGGAGTAGATGTTCTCGCCGCCACGAAGCACCATGTCCTTCGCCCGGTCGCTGACGTACACGAATCCTTCGTCGTCGATGCGGCCGATGTCGCCGGAACGCAACCATCCGTCGACGATCGTCTCGGTCGTGGCATCGGGTCGATTCCAATACCCGCGGATCAGCATCGGACCGCGGAACCAGATCTCGCCGGTCTCTCCCTCCGGCAACACCGTGCCGAGCGGGTCGGTCACTCGCAGGTCCATCAATGGCACGGCGCGTCCGGTGGACGTGGGATTCGCGAGGAAGTCGTCACCGGAGTTGCCGGGGCCGTACGCGTTCGTCTCGGTCATGCCGTACCCGAGGCTCGGGCGTCCCTTGGAGAAGTTGTCCTCGATCCGCTTCACCAACTCCGGTGGCATCGGCGCGCCGCCGCCGCCGACGGCCAGCAGGCTGGAGGTGTCGCGTTCGGCGAACGACGGTGCTTCGAGCAGGTCCCAACTCATCGTGGGCACACCGACGAAGTTCGTCACGCGCTCGCGCTCGATCAGCTCGAGCGCACGTTCCGGGTCCCACTTGTAGGTCATCACGAGCTTCGAACCGCCGACGAACGCCCCGAGCATCACCGGCACGAGACCGGTCACGTGGAACAGCGGGACGCACAGCATCACCGCCGGCTGCGGCCGGTCTGGATCGGGCTCGGCGTCGAACGACTCGCGAAGCGCGTTGACGGCGCCGCGAGCGGCGAACGCCATCAGCGAACTCAGGATCGCCCGGTGGGTCGAGACGGCACCCTTCGGGTTCCCGGTGGTGCCCGAGGTGTACAGGATCGTCACGTCGTCGTCGGGGTCGATCTCGACGTCGGGCAGCGTCGCTCCAGACGTCAGCAGTTCGTCGAGTGCAATCACGTCGAACGAATCGCCGGGACGCGCCTCGGCACCCTCGCGGACGGTGACGACCTTGGCGGTGACCGATCCGGGGGTCGCCGCACGCAGCCGGTTGAGTCGGTCGGCGTCAGCGAGCACGATCTTCGAGTCGGAGTCGTCGAGGGCGAAGACCATCTCATCGGTCTGCCACCAGGCGTTCATCGGCACGGCAACGGCACCGACGGAGGTGATGGCGGCGAAGGCGGCGATCCACTCCGGATAGTTGCGCATCGCGATGGCGACCCGGTCGCCGTTGGTGACACCGAGATCGTGAACGAGTGCATGACCGATCCGGCCGATCAGCTCCATGACCCTCGGCATCGGCCAACGTTCGTCCTCGAAGACGATGAAGTCGTCGGTGCGTGCAGCAGCCGCTGCGAACAGCCATCGGATGTTCGGCGGGGTCCCGGTGAACACCTTGGTCGGCACGCCGTGGACGTCGACCTCCTGGATCTCGAACCGTGTGCCCGGCGCGCAGACCGCCGCGCACGCTTCCTGGAATGTCATCGTCATGGGTGCCCGTCGTAGCACATCTCCCAACCGTGACACGGTGCCGGGCCGGGCCTCCATGCCGCGCTCGACCGCACCCCGGGCGGTTCGCTCATCGGTCTGTCGGGGGGTGTGGGCCGAGCGACGCAAGCGCCCGCGCGGGACCTGGAGCTCAGTTGCTGTGTTGGTGCAGGGCTCCGCCCCCGGAGGCGAGGCGTTCGAGCAGCGGCGACAGGCTCCAGTGCTGTCCGCCGAGGGTCTCGCTGTAGTGCTTGATCTTCTCGACGATCTCGGCGAGTCCGACGGAGTCCGCCCAGTACATCGGGCCGCCCCGGTAGACCGGCCAGCCGTACCCGTTGACCCACACCACGTCGATGTCACTGCCGCGTATGGCGATGCCCTCGTCGAGAATCTTCGCCCCTTCGTTGACCATCGGATACAGGAGTCGCTCGAGTACCTCTTGATCCGTGACCTCGCGCTGTTCGATGCCCTTGCTCACGGCGAAGTCCTTGATCAGCGCGACGACCTCCGGGTCGGGAGTGGACGCTCGGGTCTCGGGGTCGTACGTGTAGTAACCGCGTCCGTTCTTCTGGCCGCGCCGTCCGTTCTCGCATAGCACCTCACGGATGGTGGAGCCGGTCGACTTCGCCTCGTCCCAGCCGATGTCGAGCCCGGCGAGGTCGCTCATCGCGAACGGCCCCATGGGGAACCCGAACTCGTACAGCACGTTGTCGACCTGAGCCGGCGTGGCGCCTTCGAGGATCATGCGTTCGGCCTCGGCGCCGCGCATGAACAACATGCGGTTGCCGACGAA
>JANPKU010000154.1:0-6979 GCA_031426215.1 Actinomycetes bacterium | reverse complement strand
ATCTACAACGGCACCCAGCCGGCCGGCCCCGACACGGCGTTGGCGGGCAACACGCTGCTGGCGCAACTCACCCTGTCGGCGACTGCTGCCGCAGCTGCGGCCGCTGGCGTGTGGACCGCCTCGGCGATCGGTTCGGATGCGTCGGCTGATGCGAGCGGGACGCAGACCTTCGCGTCGTTGACGACGTCGGCCGGTGTCCGCATCGTTGACATGTCGTGCGGCAACGGTTCCGGCGATCTCAACCTGTCGGGCACCATCACCGCCGGCGGCACCGTCTCGGTGAGTTCGCTGACCATCACCGACGGAAATGGCTGACCCTGGCCTCTGATCGAAAGGTGGTCACGCGATGCCGATGACTGAACCGTTGCCCGTTGAGGGCTCGACCGCGTGGTATCCGTGGGCGACTGAGATCCATGCCAATGTGAACAACATCGAGAAGCAAGCCGAGTTCTGGACGTACGCCGTCGGTGACGACATCACAGCGATCACGGTCGGCACGAACAAGGGCGAGTTCTACATGCCCTTTGCGTTCACCATGTCGTCATATCGGCTCACGGTCCGCACAGGCGGCACGGTGCAAGCGACCATCGTGGACATCAACAAGAACGGCGTCACAACGATGACGACCAACAAGCTGTCGATCGACGTGTCCGAGAAGACGTCGACCACCGCTGCGACGGCTGCTGTCCTGACGACGGCGACATGGGCGTTGGATGACATCGTCACCATCGACTTCGATCAGGTCGGCACTGGTGCCGCTGGCGTGCAGATCACCTTTTATGGCACGAGGATCTGATGGGCGGGTTCGTGCAGTCCGGGCGGTTTGGAGCTGCTGGTGGTGGTCCACCAGTTACCGCCAATCGCGCTCTATGGCTCGACGCTTCTGACACCTCGTCCATCACGCACACTGGCGGGGCGGTCGACCAGATCAACGACAAGTCGGGCAACGCCAACCACTTCACGCAGACATCCACATCGCGCCCGACGACGAACACGGTCACGCTGAACTCACTCAACGTGCTCGACATGGACGGATCGAACGACCATATGGTCGGCCCCGTTCTCAGCACCGCCACGTCTGACTTCTCTATGTATGTCGTGGTCGCGCCTGACGCGGCCCCGCAAGCTGGGACGGTTGCATTACAGAACGGCGACGGCGGTACGACTGGTTACGGGGTCACCCTACGAAGCGGCAACGGTACGGTTGTGCCTGCGTATTTGCGTGGCGGGATTGCGTGGGTTGATGGCGTGTCCGCATCCCCGTCGTCTGGTGGGCATCTGCTTTGCCTGATCCGCACGTCGGGCGGTACTTGGGAGTTCTACTTCGACGGTGTACTGGAGGTGGGCGGATCGTCTGGCGTGAATACGCCTGCAACACGTTCGATTATCGGCGTGCACACCACGGGCGGTGGGGCCAACTTCTTCAACGGTGGGTGGGCCGAGGGGTTGTTCTACACATCGGCGCACGGCACTACGGACAGGCAGTCGATGGAGTCGTACTTTCGCACCAAATGGGGGACCCCGTGACCTACGCGCTCGTGATCGGCAACGTGCTCACCAATCGTGGCCCTGGCCGCATCGAGCAGAAACTTTCGGACGGTCGGTTCCTGTCGCCGCCCGAGGGTGGCTGGACGGATGCCCTGGCGGCGTTGTGCGGGTTCGTCCCGATCGTCAACACCGCCCGCCCCGCTGACACGGCGACGACCACATACGACCGCACGGTGGCACTCGTCAACAGTGCGCCGACCGTCGTGTGGACGGCGCGCCCGAAGACGCAGGCGGAACTCGACGCCGAGGCAGCAGCAGTCAACCGCACGACGATCACCACGCAAGCCACCGCAGCACTCGACGCCAACCGCACATTCCTCGCGATCACGTCACCGACGAACGCTCAGGTGGTGGCTCTGGTGAAGGCGCTGACACGGCAGAACAACGCGCTGATCCGGTTGACGCTCAACGATCTGGCAGGGACGGACTGACATGGCAATCACAACCCAGGATGGCCTCGTCTCGGCGCTCGGCTCGGCGCAACGTCTCATTCAGGTCAAGGCCAACGTCACGGCGGTCGCTGGTCGCATGACCTCGCTGTGGTCGGCTGCCGGTCAACCAGGTGTCGGCTCCACGACGCTCGGCCAGGCCGCCGCTGGTGTCGTCCCGTTGGACTCCGACACCGGGTTCCTGTCGTTCGTGAACCCCGGCGCTGGCAACTCGTACCTGGCCGGCGTGTCGGGTGTGTCAGCGGCGTCTGGCGTGCTCGTCATCTGGGACAACCTGTGGACGTGGGGATCAGGCGGCTCCGGTTGGGTTGTCACCACAACCACCGCTCAGTCCACGACCGCACCCGCCGCGCTCACACGCCCGGACGCGAACGGCACGAACACCGAGGCATGGTTGGAAGTGCTCGCCACTATGGGCGCAGGCGCCGCGACGCCGGTCCTGTCGTACACGAACCCCGGCTCAACGGCTGGACGCACGACCGGCACGATGGGCTACGCAGCCACGTCGATCATCGGCTCGATGTACAACTTCCCGCTGCAGGCCGGTGACACCGGCGTCAAGTCCGTGCAGTCGTTGACGCTGACCACGACGATGACATCGGGCACGGCGCGCGTGATGATCCTGCGCCGGGTTGCGACGATCCCGATCGTTGCCAACGTCGGGTTCAAGTTCGACGCCTATGACCTTGGCATGCCGCTGATCTCCAACGACGCCGCGCTGATGGTCGGGGTGCAGGCGTCGTCGACGGCGTCTGGCCCGACGCAACTCGAGCTCGTTCTAGCGCAGGGGTAGGTCGGCATGGCTACCGGCCAGTATCCCAACGTCGGCCGGTTCAGTCGTGGCCGACAGAGCCATCATCGGCGCATCCGTCCGCTGTACCCGACGGCGCTCGGTGCCGATCAGTACACGGCGAGCGCGCAGACGGCGAACAAGCTGGCCATCGACTACTTCTGGGGCGAAACCGGTACCACCGGTAGCAGCGCGACGACCCTCGTTCGCCACACGGCCGCTGGCGCCGGTTCGACCACATTGCCGCCAACGACAGGCACGGGCGCCCCGACCCTCGCTCTAGACGTTGCTGCAGGTGCAGGCTCGACCGGCGTGGTCAGTAACGGCGGTGCGTTCGGTAGCGGCCGGTTCGGTCGGCTCCCATTCGGGCAGTCGACGGCGACAGGTGGAACACTGGTACGCCACACTGCTGCCGGTTCCGGTACCGCTGGTGTCGAAGTCACGGGCGCATCAGCCACCACGCTCGTCCGTCACACCGCTGCTGGTGCAGGTTCGACCGGGACATCAGGTTCAGGTTCACCCACTCTCGGCGCCCATGTCGCCTCGGGTGCAGGGTCGACCGGAACTCCGGGATCAGGCACTCCCACCCTGGCCGCTCATGCAGGAGCCGGTGTCGGCTCGACCGGGACATCGGGCTCGAGCGCGACGACGTTGGCGGGCGCAACCGCCGCGGGTACTGGCACATCCGTCGCCGCCATCACCGGCACGGGCGCACCGACGTTGGCCACCCATACCGCAGCCGGCGCAGGCGTCTACACCGTCACAAGCATCGGCGGTGGCCTCGGCAACGGCCGGTTCGGTCAGGTGCCGTTCGGGCGATCGGACACCATTGGCACACTCACCCGTTCTGTCGCTGCCGGTTCCGGTACCGCTGGGGCGCCAGGTGCAACATCGGGCAGCGGGTCACCCACGCTCAGCGCGCACGTCGGTGCAGGCTCCGGCACATCGACACCGGCACCCGTCACTGGCACATCGGCTACCACCCTCGCCGCCCGCGTTGGCGCAGGCGTTGGATCAACCGGACTCCCCGCCATCACGGGCAGCGGCGCGCCAAGCCTCACCGGACACACCGCAACAGGCGCCGGTTCCACGACGATCCCGTCAACCACGGGCAGCGGGTCACCGACATGCACCCGACACACCGGTAGCGGTAGTGGATCCACAACTGGCCTCGTCGGTACCGCAGGCGTCGCCCTCATCCGACACGCAGTCGCCGGTACCGGCTCGACCGGCATAGTCACCCCGACACCGACCGACGCCGACCGGATCTACGTCATCCCAGCCGAGTCGCGTCGCACCGTCATCGCCGCCGACGATCGCACCGTCCGCATCAGCGCCGACCCCAGAACAGTCGCCATCGAAGCTGACCCGCGCAGCATCGTCATCCCCTTCGAGTCACGTCAGGTGGTCCCCGCATGAGCGCTCAGTCGACCTTCTTCAAGGATTCGAACAGCATCTTGGATTGGGTCTTCGAGTGGTCTCAATGGCTGGCCGTCGGCGAATCCATCACGTCGCTCACCGTGACCGTACCACCGGGCTCACGAAGGACTCGGACTCGGCCACCACCACAGCCGTCACGGTCTGGCTGTCAGGCGGGACCGCTGGCACCTCGTACAGCGTTGCGTGTCGGATCGTGACCAGCTCGGCACGCACCGACGAGCGCACCATCAACATCAAGGTCACCGAGCGCTGAACACCGTTCACGCAGTGCGCCCGACGTTGGGCCGAACGTGCTGCACCTACCGAACAGTCAGGGGCAAACGGATGGGTCGAATCGCGCAATCAGCAGAGGTCACACCGGACTCCAACGAGACATGGTCGAACGCCGTGGACCTGGTACTCGAAGGGCTCGACGACGACGAAGACCGCGCCGTCGTGCTGTCATGGCTCCGCAACACCGACGCGTGGAGTTCCAGCAAGCTGCAGTTCAAACTGCACGCCTACGGCTTCGTCTGTTCGGACAAGTCAATCCAACGGTGGCGGCGAGCACAAGCCGACGGCATCGGACGCGTATGGGAGTGATCGCCGAGGGGGCCGACCCCATCGAAGCCCGATACGAACGCGAGAGCAAAGAGTTACGCCACCAGCTCAAGGAATCCGCCAAGCTCGTCGAACGGCTCGAGCGCGAACTTGGCGTGCTCGGCAAGGTCGGCCACCGCTCACAACCACCCGGCTGGCTGAGCGCCCCTCCGAAGTCGAGGACCAGGCACCACGCCACACCCTGGCTGATGCTGTCAGACCTCCACCTCGACGAGGTCGTCAACCCCGACGAGTTGCACGGCATCAACGCCTACGACCGACGCATCGCAGAGATGCGCCTCACCGCCGTGTTCAAAGGTGCCGTCACGATCACCCGCGACTACTGGTCCGAGGTCACCTACGACGGCATCGTGTGCGTGCTCGGCGGCGACATCTTCTCCGGCAACATCCACGACGAGCTGCGAGAAACGAACGCCGACACCCTCCTCGCGTCCGTCGACCACTGGATCGACCCGCTCGCCGCCGGCATCGAGATGCTCGCCGACGTGTTCGGCAAGGTCCACGTCCCAGTCGTCGTCGGAAACCACGGGCGCACGACACGCAAACCACGTGCCAAGCTGCGAGCCCGCGACAACTTCGACTGGTTCATCGGCCGGGCGCTGCAACGGGTGTTCCGCAACGATCCCCGGGTGACGTTCAACATCCCCGACTCAGCTGATGCGCTCGTGGCGTCGTACGGTCAGACGGTCCTCGTCACCCACGGCGACCAAACATCCGGCGGCGCGGGCATCGGTGGGATCTGGCCGCCGATCATGCGACTCGACGCCCGCAAGTCACAACGACAAGCCGCCGTGAACATGCCGTACGACCTGATGGTCATGGGCCATTGGCATCAACTGACGTGGGGAAGTCGCTTCATCATCAACGGCTCACTCAAGGGCTACGACGAGTACGCGTTCGTCTCCAACTTCGCATTCGAGCCGCCACAGCAGGCGCTCTGGCTGATGACCCCCGAACACGGAATCACGTGGCGCGCACCCGTCCACTGCCTGGACCGGGCAGCAGAGGGCTGGTGATGGATCGCCGACTCGACTTATACAAACTCGGGCCAGCGTTACTACGCGCCGGCGAAGGCCGCCACCATGCGGGCCGCGCCGTCCTCGCCGCCGGATGCCTCTACGAGGTGTACGCCGTCGGCACCAACCGGGCACCGACCATCACCGCCATCGTCAAGGCGGCAGGCGCCCGACGCGGCGGCAGGTTCATCCTGTGGCTGTGGCTCGGCTACGTCGTCGACCACTTCGCCCGCAACTGAGTGCCGATAACAACACACGTCGCCAGTTATCACATACGTGCCGACATGAGCACATGAATCGCCTGCTACCCCCCTGAGCAGGTCTGCGAGAGCGCCCCGTTGGCTTCGGCTGACGGGGCGCTCTTTCGCGTTCAGGGCTTGATGGCAGGCGGACCCGACCCGAGCGCCCGGTTGATCGCGTCCAACCCCATCTGCTCACCGATCCGAGTCCGGTGCCCGTACACCGACAGCGTCACCGCTGCGTCAGCGTGACCCAACCACGCCTGCACCGTGTTGATCGGCACGCCCTCGTCCAGCAGCATCGTCGCCCAGTGGTGCCGCAGTTCATGGAGACGAAGACCGGGCGCGTTCGCCTTCCTCCAGCGACCCCACGCCGTCGACAACCAGCCGGGTCGACGAGGTGATGTCATGTCCGGGACGGCCGGGAACACCCACTTCGACACCATGCCATGATCCTCGAGCCACATCCGTTGCGCGACGAGCACCGTCTCAGCCGGCAGCGTCAACGGCATCTCTCGCGATCGCTTGCCCTTCGTGGTCCCGATTGACATCTCGCCACGCACCTCACGCACCGACCTTGCCACCTTCAACCGACCCGGCCCGTTCTCGTCGGACGGTGTGAAGTCGTCCCATGAGAGCCCGACCACCTCACCGCGCCTCATCCCGGTGAACACCAGCAGCCGGACGGCGCGCGACCAGTGAACGTCATCGCCGCCCGGAAGCTGGCCGAGCAGGGCGAGCACCGCGGCCGACGTCGGTGGCTTCATCTCCGGTGTCTGATGTACGGGCGGCTCGGCGTACTCGGTGGCCACGGTCGGCAACCCACGCTTGGCACGTCCCCAACGCAGCGCGGCGCGCAGCACGCGATGGATGGCGACCACCTCAGCGTCCGATGTG
>JANPKU010000153.1:0-1523 GCA_031426215.1 Actinomycetes bacterium | reverse complement strand
GACCACCCGGTAGGCGAGGGGTGCGGTCGAGCTCGCTCGACCAAGCGTAGTCAGGGGGTGTCCCAGAGTTCCGTGGGCCCTCCGGCCGCGCGTCCGCGGGCGCGTCCGGCCGGGCGTTCGGGCCGGGGAGTAGGGTCGGCTCGATGGCGGGACCTTCCGAGCGGGCGTTCGAGACGGCGATTTGCGAGTCGCTCGTGGGGTCGGGTGGCTACTCGGCGGTCAAGGTGGGCAACGCCGCTGACCGGGACGATGACTTCTCGGCCGACCAGGGGCTCTACACGGCGGAGCTGTTCTCCTTCATCGGGGCGACGCAGCCGGAGGAGTGGGAGAAGGTGCGCCGTTCGCACTCGTCTCCCGATGAGGCGCAGCGGGCGTTCGCTGCGCGGTTGTCGAAGGAGATCGACAGCCGGGGGACCGTCGACGTGTTGCGGCACGGGCTCGTGTATGCCGGCCACGAGAAGGCCGAGATCCGCCTCGCCTACTTCAGGCCTGCGTCCGGGCTCAATGCCGACCTCGAGGCCAAGTACCACGCGAACCGCTTGACCGTCACCCGTCAGCTTCCGTATGAGCCCTCGTCGACGAAGACCGTCGATGTCGGGCTGTTCCTCAATGGCATCCCAGTCGCCACTGCCGAGATAAAGAACCACCTCACCGGCCAGACGGCCGAGGACGCCAAGGCCCAGTACCGTCGCGATCGCGATCCTCGCAACGCGCTGTTGCGCCGGGCGATCGTGCACTTCGCGGTCGACACCGAGCAGGTGTTCATGACCACCCGGCTGTCGGGCGACAGCACCCGATTCCTGCCGTTCAACCGGGGCGACGGCGACCGGGCCGGCAACCCCGCTCGACCCGGGTATCGCACCGGCTATCTGTGGGAGGAGGTGTGGTCACGCGACGCTTGGCTGGACCTACTCGCCCGGTTCGTGCTCTCCACCACCGACGACTTGGGCAAGAAGGTCACGCTCTTTCCTCGCTACCACCAGTGGAGCGCGGTGCTGGCGCTCGTCGCCGACGCTCGGTCGGAGGGCGCTGGGCACTCGTACCTCGTGCAGCACTCGGCGGGGTCGGGTAAGTCGAACACGATCGCCTGGCTCGCCCACCGGCTCTCGTCGCTGCACTCCTTGGACGACAAGCCGGTGTTCGACAAGGTCGTGGTCATCACCGACCGGCTCGTGCTCGACCGGCAGCTCCAGGAGACGATCTACCAGTTCGAGCGCACCCACGGCGTGGTCGCGAAGATCGACCAGGACTCCAAGCAACTCGCCGAGGCGCTCACCGGCGAACACTCTCGAATCGTCATCACCACCATCCAGAAGTTCCCGCACGTGATGAAGCACGTCGAGGAACTGTCGTCGCGCCGCTACGCGGTGATCATCGACGAGGCCCACTCGTCGCAGACCGGCGACTCGGCCAAAGAGATGAAGAAGGTGCTCGGTGGCGGCACGGCCTCTTCCGACGCCTCGGAAGCTTCTCTTCTTGCTCACGCCGAAGCGGCCGAGGTGTCGCTGGTCGACGAGGTGCCC
>JANPKU010000152.1:0-15291 GCA_031426215.1 Actinomycetes bacterium | reverse complement strand
TCGGCTTGATGCCGAGTGGAGCGGAGTCGTTGACACCGCTTCGAGAGTCGAAGATACGTGCGGGTGTCAACGGGTGGTACTCGCCACCCGCTCCCAGTGCCGACGTCTGCGCATCGACCAAAGCACCCGACGACGACGTAGCGGCGACGGCAATCGACGAGACGCCGATCAGCGCGGCAAGACCAAGTCGTCCGATCCAGCGCTGTCCACTCATCTGCTCAACAGTACCTTCCCGATCGTGTGCAGTCGCGGCGCCGCACACGATGGTGTCGGCAGAAGTCAGCCGTGACTTGAATCGAAATCGAAGGTGGGGCGCACGCCGTTGTCGTCGATGAGGCCCAACAATCGAGCGTGTTCCGCATCGTCGACCGTGGTCGACTCGGGAATCAGCATCACGGGGATGTCGTCGCGCACGTCGTAACGACGATGCAACCGTGGGTTGTACAGCAATGACTCGGACTCGAGGTAGTACAGCGGTCCCTTGTCCTCGGGACAGGCGAGAATCTCGAGCAGTGCGGGCGACAGTGACATGGCCGTTCTCCTGTGTGTGGTCGTTCGTTCAGCTGGTGATCTGGGCGAGCAGCGTGCCGACGGCGTCGTCACACGACGTCCGATCAGCCGCTTCGAGGTTGAGACGGAGCAGTGGTTCGGTGTTCGAGGGTCGCAGGTTGAACCACCACGATCCGCAATCGACGGTGAGCCCATCGAGTCGATCCTGGGTGCAGTCGGCGTACTGCTCGCTGATGCGTTCGATGACTTCGATTGCATCGTGCACCTGCGTATTGATCTCGCCGCTGGCCGCGTAGCGCTCGTACGGCCTCCGCACGGCAGACAGCGGTTGCCCCGACCGGCCGACCTCGGCCATCACCATGAGCGATGCGATCAGGCCGCTGTCGGCATTGAAGTTGCGTGCGAAGTAGTAGTGAGCCGAGTGCTCACCGCCGAACAGTGCGCCGGTGTCGGCCATGATCTGCTTGATGAACGAGTGACCGACCTTGGTGCGGATCGGGGTGCCGCCGAGTTCGCTCACCACCTCGGGAACGGTCCTGGAGCAGATCAGGTTGTGCAAGATCGTGGCGCCAGGATGCTGGCGGAGCGTGGCGGCAGCGAGTATCGCGGTCGTCGTGGACCCACTCAACCCGTTGCCGGTCTCGTCGACCACGAACACCCGGTCGGCATCACCGTCGAACGCGAGGCCGAGATCGAAGCCGCCTGCCACCACCCGGGCGCGTAGGTCGCGCTGGTTCGCCGGTTGCAGGGGATCCGCCGGATGGTTCGGGAACGTGCCGTCGAGTTCACCGAACATCACTTCGAGCTCGACGTTCGCCAGACGTTCGAACACCGCTGGCACGACGAGTCCGCCCATCCCGTTCGCGGTGTCCGCAACCACCTTCATCGTGCCGATATCGGCGGGATCGACGAAGCTGATGACGTGGTCGGCGAAGGCGTCGAGGAGCTCACGTTCGGTTCGGCTGCCGCAGGTGGCGGCCTGAAGGGGCCCACCGCCGTCGAGTACCTGCTGCGCCACGGCCTGCACGTCGACGAGGCCCGTGTCGACACCGATCGGGCGGGCACCGGCCAGGCACAGTTTGACGCCGTTGTAGCCCGCCGGGTTGTGCGATGCGGTGAACATCGCACCGGGCAGCTCCAGCACTCCCGACGCGTAGTACATGAGATCGGTGGACGCGAGCCCGATGTCGATGACGTCGACGCCCTGTTCCATCACGCCTCGAGAGAATGCCTCGACCAGCGACGGACCCGACGGCCGCATGTCACGACCGATCACGACCTGGTCGGAACGGACGAAGCGGGCGAAGCCGACGCCGAGTGCGTGGGCCACGTCAGCATCGAGCTGATCGGGAACCGTGCCTCGGATGTCGTACGCCTTGACGATGGAATCGAGCACAGACATGACCGCCGGGAGGCTATCGGTCGGGGTCGGAAGGCGGCGCCGGAGTCCAGTCGGGACGGTCGCCCGGGTAGACGACGTCACCTCGGCGTCGCCAGTAGACGCACAGGGCGATGCCGAGCAGGGTCAGCGAGTAGAAGAACCAGTCGAGTGTGGTCTTCGAGTACGTCAGCTGCACCTCGTTGGCGGTCGGAATGACCACCATGAAGTTCGGTGCCACCCGGTACGGGCCGTCGGCACCCTCGACTTTCCAGGTCGGGAAGTAGCTCACTCGTACGAGCACCGGCACGCCGATCTGGTCGACCTCGAAGCTGACCGACTGTTGCTGCATGTCGACATTGCTGACCGTGACTGCAGGGAGATCGACGACGTCGATCTCCCCGGTCGGAATCACGTAGTCGACGTTGCGGCTGCGGTCGTCGGGTTCGCCCACCCGAGCGGCGAGATCGATTTCCACCGGCACCCGCTGCCACTCGTCGGGGCCGTCGTTGGCCGGAATCGCCGACCATTCGTCCTGGCGTTGGAACCAGCTCGTGCCCACTTCGAGATTCCGCTCGCGCTGGTCGCCGCCGCGCGCTTCCACCACCACCGGTTGCACGGTGAGTGCCTCGACGATGCTGGCGGTGCGCAATTCGTAGATGTCCCACGGACCCGACGTGGCGACGAACTCGAGATCGTCCTGCGCTTCCGCTTCGGACTTCGCTTCTGGCGTACGCACCATCAGATAACGCACACCGAGGTCGTGCATGTGCTGCACACCGACCGCAGCGTCGTTGTTGACGTAGCGCAGTTGGCGCACGGGGTTCGACGACTGCTTCGACATCGCTGCTGCACTCAGGAAGTGGTACGGCGTGGTTCCTGACGCCTCGAAGAACAGCCCCTCCATCGACGTGATGCATCCATCGGTCCAATGCGGCAGCAACATCAGCGCCATCGTGGTGCCGTACTCGCCGTTGTCGCCGCTGTTCTCCCACAGCGCCCGGCCGCAACCACGCTCGTCACCGATACCACCCATCGTGGTGACGAGTTCGTTGTACTCGGGATACTTCGGCCGCCCCTCGTAGCCCTTCATGTTGTACCGGGTCCACCCGTCGGCGACCGCCCGACCGGACTCGGCGCCCTTGCGGAACGGTCCCCAGGCATACACCGACGTGTCGCCGTCGGTGACCCTGCCGCCACCCGGCAGCGTGTCGTACATCCACCCGAACACCAGCAGACACGACAGCAGGATCGCTCCGGCAGCCGCCGCGCCCTCGACGGTCGAGAGTTCCGCTGACGCCCGGCGGTCCTTGGCGGTGTTCACGAGCCAGGCGATCACCTCCAGCGCACCGATCACCATCAAGAGGTATCGGGTGAGGTACACGAATGGCAGGAGGCGCGGGTTCCACAGCAATCCGATCAGCGGAAGGCTGTCACGGGTGAGATACACGAGTCCCACGAAGGTCAGGCAGATCAGTCCGATCGCCGTCCCGGTGAGATGACGCCGAATCACCATCGCGATGAAGCCCACGATGGCCAGCGCGGTGATGATGAAGTCGAGCGGCGCAGCGAGCGGGAAGAACATGTCCCAGAACGAGTCGGCGGCGCCTTCGGGGCGGAACCCGTACTTCATGTCGGTCATGAACTTGTGACCGAACAGGAACGGCCCGACCCACCACGCCGACAACAACAGCGTCGTGACCCCGGTGGTCAGTGCGAACACCATCCGGCGACGATCGAGCCAGACGAGGCACAAGATGATGGCGCTCACGGCGACGAAGATCAGCACGATGCCGTGCGACACCGCCGCGAGCGAGAGCACGACTGCCGACCAGACCCGGAACCTGCCGGTACGCAATCCGTGAGCGAGCAGTCCGAGCCCGAGCACGGCGAGTGTGAGCGCGATCGAGAACGAGTACTCCCCGGCCATCGTCGACTTCACGTTGCCGCCGTAGATCGAGAAGCTCTCGTCGAGGAGGAAGCACAACGCCGCCACCGAGAAGAGTTCGGGGATGGGGTGACGGAAGTCGGCCAGGCGGCCGAACGCCCAACATGCCAGCGGGAACAGCAACAGCCCTGACACCGCCACCAGCTTGAAGGCGATGCCGTACGGCAAGATCACGTCGAGCGCCACGATGGCGAGCGCCGGGATCACCATGTAGAAGCGATACAGCGGCAGCCCGCCGTACCAGTCCATGGTCCAGCCGGAGAGCTGGAAGTTCGGGAGGAAGTGATCGCGCAAGAAGGCAGGTGCCCACACGTGGGCACCCATGTCGCCGCCCGTCGGGGTCGTGTCGTCGAAGATCAGGTCACGCGCGGGCGACAACGGATTCAGATGGACGACCATCATCATCACCACCGTCGTGGTGACCAAGGTGGCGGACGTGACGAGGACCCGAACGATGCGATCCGTGCTCCACGGTCGCTGCCACCAGGCAATCGGTCTCCTGAACACACGAGCAACGACTCGCGCTGATGCGGTCGGCTCGACGGGTGCGGTCGGCTCGACGAGTTCGGTCGGCTCGACGAGTTCGGTCGGCTCGGCCAGCTCGGTCGGACTGCCGTCATCGACGAGTGCTTCGTCGTCGGTCGGAGCGAACTCGCGATCGAACCATTCGCCGAACTCGTCACCGTCTCCGAACTCCGGCGCAGCCTCGGTGGGGCGGGTGTCGTCGCTCATCACGTGCGCTCGTTGTTCGACATCAAGTGGACCATCATGCCAAAGCAGGACAGGGCGCTCGGGTCAGGGCTCACGTCACATGACCAGGAGCAAGCCGGTGAGGTTGAAACCGACATGAATCGTGATCGCAGGTCCGAGGCGTCGCGTCCGCAGCGCCGCCCAGCCGAGGATCAGCCCGAACCCGAACAGACCGGGGAACTCGATCGGGCGGAAGTGCACCGCTGCGAAGAGGGCGGCAACCGCCACCAGTACTGCGCCCTCGTTGAACCGGGCGGCCAGCGAGCGCTGGAGCAGACCGCGGTAGAAGAACTCCTCCACCAGGGGCGCCCCGATCACGATCACCACGACCAGCAACAACGTCGATGCCCCACCTGCACGATCCACGAGATCCTGAGCGTTCTCGGTGAGGCGGTCCTGGGTGAACGTCTCGGGCCAGAGCGCCTCGAGCGGGAGGTAGACGACGCGGATCAGCACCAGTTGGGAACCTGCGCCGACTGCGAGACCCAAGAGGTCGACCCATCGGAACGACACCCCGTAGTCGGCGAAGAAGCTGCCCGAACCGGCGCGTTGCGACGCGATCCACATGCCGATGAGATACGACGCCCAGGCACCTCCCAGTGCAACGGTGAGCACACCGAACGAGACCTCGGTCGCCGCGTCACCGTTGCCGAGCGCCACCAGGATGATCGACGAGACCACCTGCGCGGCGATCCATGCGCCCAGGAAGGTGAATACGGCCGTCGAGGCGTCGATGGGCCTCGGGGCCGCCGACGGGAGAAATCCGCCCGAGAACCCGGATTCGATACGGGTGCGATCGCTCACCACGACCGTCGAAGCTACCGGCCACACGGAGGGCGGGACCCGCGCCATTCGATGACGATCAGCAGACGATCGGACGACCGTTCAGACGGCGATGAGCGTGTGGTGACCGAACCGACGGTCGTCGAGGTACCAGCCAGAGGGCACCGAGAGCCGCTCGGCGTGACGTCCACACAGGTCGTATGCATGAGGATCTCGTTCGGGAGCGAGGTCGTCGAGCCACGCCTGCGAACGCCCGTAGTGATACGTGAGCGTGACGTCCGCGCGGTCGGAACATCCAGGGCGTGAACACTGCCGACCGCCGACCGCCGAGCGCTCCGACATCCGTTCCATGCGATGCATTCCGAAAAGATAGATCGCCGACCGCAGCCCGGTGGCGGATGGTGGCGGATGGTGGTCGATGGTGACGGATGGTTCACAACTTCGGACACACGACGCTCCGACGGCGACGTGACATCGGCGACGCACTCGGGCGCGAGCACGACCTGGCATCGGCCAGGATCATGCGTAGCATGGCGTGATGGATAAACTCCCGCCTCCCCCGCCGCCGCCGCCCCCGGGCCGCGGACGCGGTTCGAAGCGCCCCGACGACGTCGCTGACCGCCGCCCGAGCGAGCGCTCCTCGGCCAACAAGAACGAGACCCCCAAGTTCAACGCCGACGGCACTCCATCGTCTGGCCGCGGACCGGGCAGCTGGCCTCGCTGGACCATCTGGGTGCTCGTCGGCGTCCTCGCCGCAGCATTCCTGGTGCCCAGCCTGTGGCCGAGTGCCAGCGGCGAATCGCTCGAATACTCCGAGTGGCGCACGCAGGTGGTCGAGGGCAACATCGCTACCGCCGACATCAATGCGTCCGGCAAGATCACGGGCGAGTTCACCAACGGCGACGAATACAGCACGTCCGGTGGCGGCCCGCGAGGCGTGTCCGACGCCGACGAACAACTGCTGATCGACAACGGCGTGGCGTTCAAGTTCACGCCGGCGAGCAGCAACTGGCTGCTCGGGATCCTGTCGATCTTCCTGCCGGTGATGTTGATCATCGGATTCTTCGTGTGGATGCAACGACGAGCCCAGGGTCAGATGGGCGGCGTGATGTCGATCGGCAAGAGCAAGGCCAAGGCCTACGACGCCGATCGCCCCTCGACCACGTTCGACGACATCGCCGGCTACACCGGGGTCAAGCAGGAGATCACCGAGGTGGTCGACTTCCTTCGCATGCCCGAACGGTTCCGTGAGATCGGCGCCCGAGTCCCCAAGGGAATTCTGCTCGTCGGTCCTCCCGGTACCGGCAAGACCCTCTTCGCTCGTGCGGTTGCCGGTGAAGCCGGCGTCGGCTTCCTGAGCGTGACCGGGTCCGACTTCATGGAGATGTTCGTCGGCGTCGGCGCAAGTCGCGTGCGCGACCTGTTCCAGCAGGCCCGTCGGATGGGCAAGGCGATCATCTTCGTCGACGAGATCGACTCGATCGGCCGCAAGCGTGGTGCCGGCCTCGGCGGCGGTCACGACGAACGTGAACAGACCCTCAACCAGATGCTCGCCGAGATGGACGGCTTCGAGCCGTCCGAAGGCATCGTCATCATGGCGGCCACCAACCGTCCCGACATCCTCGACCCGGCACTGCTGCGTCCTGGGCGCTTCGATCGCCAGATCGTGGTCCCGCTGCCCGAATCGAGCGAACGCAAGGCGATCCTCGAGGTGCACAGCCGCGACAAGCGCATGGGCCCCGACGTCGACATGGAGACCATGGCAGCGGCCACGCCGGGGATGTCCGGCGCCGACCTCGCCAACCTCGTCAACGAGGCAGCACTCGTCGCCGTGCGCCGCGGTTCGAAGCAGATCGAACGGATCGACTTCGAGAATGCCCGTGACCGTGTGGTCCTCGGCGCCACGAGAGAGTCGATGATCCTGTCCGCCGAAGAGAAGCGGGCGACCGCCTATCACGAGGGAGGCCACGCCCTTCTGGCCACCGTGTTGCCGCACGGCGATCCGCTGCACAAGGTGACGATCCTGCCTCGCGGCATGGCACTCGGGGTCACGTGGTCGCTCCCGCAGGAGCGTCACACGTACTCGAAGGAATTCTTCGAGGACACCATCTGCAAGGCGATGGGTGGACGCGTCGCCGAGATGATCGTGTTCGGCCATCTCAACTCCGGTGCCGCCAACGACCTGGAGCAGGCCACCGGCATCGCCCGGCGCATGGTGCGCGAATGGGGAATGTCCGATCGTGTCGGTCCCATGGCGTGGAGCAGCCAGCAGGCCGTCTTCCTCGGCGAGGACCTCATGTCGTCGCAGCGCGAATACTCCGACGACACCGCCAAGCTGCTCGACGAGGAGATCGCCCGCATCCTCACCACGCAGGAGAGTCGAGCCCGTGACGTCCTCAGCCGTCACCGCCGCGGCCTCGAACTCGTTGCCGAGGCCCTGCTCGAGCACGAGACGATCGACGGACCGCAGGTTGCCAAGCTGATCCAGCAGGGCATGGCCGAGTCGGGCCAGCCCGCCGACGACATCGTCGTGCGTTAAAATGAAATTGGGGGGCCTGACCCCTCAGTTTCATTCACGCTGGCAGTTGCCCCCGCTGGGAGTCGAGCCCGGCTCTCGTGCCTCGGCGACGGCCGCCCACAGGTCGGTCGCCGTCATCGGCCCGAGGAACGTGGCGACGGCGACACCGCGGGCGTCCGCGACCACCACCGTCGGAACCGCATCGATCGAATACCGCTCGTGGAGCTCCCGGTTCGCCGAATACTCGACCTCGACGACGGCGACATCATCGCATTCGAGCACCCTCGCCTTGGCCAGCACCTGAGCGCAGACGTCGCACACGGCTGACGAGAACACCGCCACCAGCCAAGGGGCATCCGGTCGCGCGAAGTTGTCGCGGTCGAGTTGTTCGGGCGCCGAGTAACGGCGTTGCGTCGGGACATCGGGCACCCGGCGACGTCTCGCCACGAGTGCCACCACGCCGACGACGGCAACGATCACGAGGGCGACGATCAACCGTTCCATACGTCGGTCAGGATAACGCCGGGGTCAAACTAGACGGGTCATCCACCGGCGGAGGGCAGCGCCCACGAGCCCGACGTGCCGTTGAGCCCATCGCCCCGCGGGAGCGAACGCTCGACGAAGATCCGGTTGGTCGATTGCACGATGAGCTCACGGTCGATCACGTCGGGGTCGACCAGATCGATCGTGATCAGCTGACCAGCGCCGATCGGGATATCGGTCAAGCTGGCCACACTCGACGGTCCACCCGGCCCGACGGCCTCGATGGTGACGGTGCTGTCGACGTTGTCGACGTTGTACACCACGAGCGCCGCAGGAGCGGGAGCGGAGGGGCCGGCCCCGATGTGCCACCGAGAAGCGACGTAACCGTCGATGCGCGGCGGCGCCCCGAGCACGACCGAGGTGGAAACCGAGTCACCCGCAGGCCGGGTGAGAATGCGCTCGATGACGACCGATGGTTCGGCAAGCGTGGAGAACACCGACGCATGGCGACCGGCCGGCAGCGACGCGCTTCCCGTGCCCATGTCGGCGGCCGGATCGTAGACGACCACCTCGCGCGCCGGAACGTCGATGGACGGCACGCCGCCGTAGTCGGCGTCGATCGGGATCCCCAGGAACACGACGTCGACCTGGACGTCGTCATCGGTCGGGTTGTAGATCGCAAAGGTCTCGGAGACCCCGTCGCCCGCCTCGCCGTCGGCAAACCACCACTGATCGCGTAGCGCCGGGGCGGCGAGCGACACCCCGTATCCGATCCGACCGCCGCCCAGATAGTGCTGGGCGCGGCCGACGACCAGGCGGCCGCGTTCGGCGGCCACCTTGACGGAGATCACCGGCTCATCTCGAGCACCGAGATCGGCGATCGGAATCGTCTCGACCGATTGCGGCAGGATCGTGAACCCTTGGAATGCGGACGGTGTGAACTCGCCGGCCGCAGTGGCGAACACGAGGTCGACCACCGCGGCGTCGTCGTAGGGGTTGGTGAGCATCAACGTCTCGACGCTGCCGTCGACGGTGAATCCGTCGGCGAAGTACCACTCGTCGGAGGTGTTGTCGGCGCACGGCGCCACCGAGTTGCCGGCCGGGTGCTGGGCTCGTTGTTCGACGAACCCGCGACCGCCGTCGATCTCGACCACGACGCTGGCGAACGGGGCCGTGACGAACGCATCGACGTCGATGGAGGTGAGCGACCACGGTTCGACCACCAGTGATTCGCTGGCACCCACGCCATCGGGAGTGAGGATCGTGAACCGACCGATGAGTTGCTCGTCGCCACGGTTGGCCACGATGACCTCACCACCGACGCCGTCCTCACCGGTCGCAGGGACGCCAGGACAGAACCAGCTGCCGGTCAGCGCCGTGTCGTCGCTGACGGCGGGCATCCACGCTCCCGCGGGGGTCGCGAAGAACGGTTCCACCACAGTCGGCGCTTCGCGTCCGACAGCGATCAGGCCTGCGAATCCGACCAGCAGCACCACCAGCGCCGGGAGCGCTCGGCGATTCACGACGGCACCTCTCTGTGCTCACCGGTGTGCTCGTCGCTCAGGAGATCGGGATCGTCACCGGAGGTGAGCGACACGATCGGATCGAAGGCCGACGACACCGGTGGTTCGCCAGTGAGGTCGATCAGGGTTTCGTCGGCCACCGGCAGCAGGCTGCGACGCCCTCCCGGCACGCGTACGCGCGCCGCGATCACGATGGCTGCCAACCAGAGGGCAACCTGTGCGAGGACGGCAAGCCAACGCAGCGCGGGCGTGTCGTATCTCAACACACCGGTGCCCGCTTCGGTGACGTCGAAGGCCGTGGTCTCACCGAACGCGCGACGCGGTTCGAGCGAAGAGCCGTTCACCGACAGCGACCACGAATCGTCGAACGGCACACCGAGGTGGACGACGCCCGCCGTGAACTCGTCCGTCGACGCGTCGAGTTGGTCCGCACCGACGAAGACCGGCACGGACGCTGCCAGATCCGTGCGCACCAACACCTCGGACCCGGCTGCATCGCTGGCTGCGGCCCCAGCGTCGACGAGCTGTGCACGAGTGGCGATCCAGGCTCGGTTCTCGAACACGTCGAGCGTGGGGAGGCCCGGGCGGAGTGCGACGAGGTCGAGCTGATCCTCGAGTGACGGGACCAATCCCTCGGGTACGGGGAGCGGATCGTTCACGGTCGAGGCGACGCCGTCGAACTCAGGCACCACGACGAATCTGATCGCCAGGGGCGCCAGCAGGCGCCCGGCTCGCAGTGTCGAGGTCGATGCCATCTCGTCGAGCGCGGTGGTGACCAGCACGGATGCGGCGTTCGACGGCGGCATCCATCGATCGCGCACGTCCAGCGGGCCGTCGTCGATGATCGCCCAACCGACGCCGTCTCGATACTCCGTTGCAGGAACCGGAAACAGCCGAGGGTCGCCGACGAGCAGGACGTTGTAATCACCGTCAGCGGAAGCGTCCGGCAGCGATGCGTCGAGCAGCCGCGCCAAGGGGGTCGTCGGCACCTGGAACGAACCGTCGGCGAGCGCACCGAGGCCCGGCGCCAATCCGACCACCACCGCCACGCTCGACAAGATGCCGAGCGGCTGACGCCAGCCGAAGTTGCCGCCGCGGACATCGAGATCGAATGCGGCGAGTGCCGCCGCGGCGGAAATGGCCACCCCGACCGCAACCGGCACGAGCAGGACACCCGCCTCGGGCGCATCGATCGGCAACGCCCCTCGGTCGGCGAGCACGGCCAGGGCTCCGAACACCAGCACCATGAGCCCCGAGCGCACGGCCCAGGTCAGCCGCCAGGCGCGAGCGAGCAGCACTGCGGCGAACACGGGAACGTACAAGGCCATCGAGAGGGCTGCGAAGTCCGTCCGACCGATCTCGAACGATGCGAGCGACACGAGCCCGCGACCGGCCTCGCCGATCGGAGGTGCGCCGACGATGCCTCCCCAGCTCCACGAAGTGATCCAGGGAAGGTTCAGCACCGCCGCGCCAAGCGACGCGCCGAGGCCTGCGGCGAGTGCCCAGCCCGCGGTGCGCACGGACCCGCGTGCCATCACCGTACCGAGGGCGAACACGAGCGTCAGCAGGACGGCCATCGGCAACATCACCGGAGCGAACGCCACCGCGACCGCGAGCGCGAGTGCGGCGCCGAGCGTGCGACGCAGCCGATCGGCGGGCGCAAGATCGACGACGCCATCGGCGATGTCGAGTTCGGCGGTGAACGGGTCGGCGGTCTCGACGCCGGCGGCGCGACGCATCAGATGCAACACCCACGGCGTGGCGGCGAATACGACGAGCACGGTCAGTCGGCCGCCCGACATCGCACCGCTCACCAACGGACTGAGTGCGTACACGAGCAACGCTGCGATGCGGGCCCGCGTGGACGGGAACACCGCAGCGAGGCGCCACACTCCCGCCGCTCCGACCACGATCAGACCCAGGACGAAGATGATCTGCAGCAGACCCATGTGGAACAACGTGACGACGCTCAGCCCCGACAATGTCGCCCACCCCGTCGGATTCGGCGACGTGGCACCGGCGCCGTTGGGGTTCCAGCCCGACAAGAAGGTCTCGAGCAGCACGCGTGGGCTCTCCGGAAAGGCCAGGAACTCGCCGACCGGAGGGATGCCACCGTCGAAGAACGACCGGGCACCCACGATCAGACCCACGATCACGGCGATCCACGCCACGACGGGCGCGGTGGCGCTCTGACGCCATCGTCGCACCTGGACGTCTTGGCCGACATAGGTCGACGTCTCGCGGCTGCGCAGGTACGAGTTCAACCTCGCGCTGCCGCTCTCTTGCAGGCTGTACACCTCTCGTTCGGGCACCCGGCGGACCGGCTTCACTTCGCGACGTCGAGCCAGCAACGCAGGCGTCCGCGGCACGAGCCCGGCGAGCGCACGGAACGAGTTCCACGCCTGGCCGAAACGGGCGGTGAACAGCCCGACGAACAACTCGGTCAGCGTGAGCAGCACCATCTCGATCGAGCGGGCCGGCAGGCGCGATGCGCCGGTCAGTGTGGCGACGGAACGCATTCGATGGCGAGCCCGCAGCAGCCCGTGGCGGAGGTCGGGGCGTCGCTGACGCAGCCTGCCGACGTGACGAACCCGGGCCGACGGCACCACGATCACGCGGGCCCCGCTGTGATGGATCCTCCAGCACAGCTCGGTGTCCTCGCCGTAGAAGTCGATCGCGGGGTCGAAGCCGCCGAGCTCGCGAAACAAATCGGCGCGCACCAGCAGGTAGGCCGACGGCAGCACGAACACGTCTCGCACCCCGTCGTGCTGCTCCTGATCGACCTCACCGAACTCGATGACGGGATCGATCTCACCGAAGCGGTCCAGTCCCAGGCCGACCGCTTGCAACAGACGCGGGTCATCCCAGTCGACGAGCTTCGGGCCGACGGCACCCGCGTTCGACCGGTACATCTCCTCGACCATGATCCGCAATGCGTCCGGCTCGGGGGCGACGTCGTCGTGGCAGATCAGGAAGAAGCCGTTGTCGCCCTCGACGAGTCGCAGCACCTCGTTGGCCGCCGAACCGAATCCCAGATTCGCACTGACGGAACGCACGAAAGAACCGGGCAGGCGCCGCTGGATTCGCCCGTCGATCTCATCGATCTCATCGATCGCAGCGAGCTCATCGATGCGCCCGGCCCCGTCGGCGCTGCTGGTGACGTCGCGAACGACGAGGAAGAGCATCCGCAGATTCGGGTAGTCCTGGCGGGCGAATGCCTCGAGCGTGTCGTCGAACCAGTCACCGGGATCATGCACGACGACGACCGCGACGACCGGCGGTGCGATGGGGGTCTCCGGTTCCACGATGTGGCGAGGCTAGCGAGCATGCCCGGTATCGTGCCGTCATGGCTGCGTTCGATCCGACGAACATCGATCTCACCGATGTGGATCTGGTGCGTGTGGTCAGGGAATCCGTCGGCGTCGGCGGGACCGTGGCGTCACGAGCAGCCGAACTCGCCAAGGATGCGACCTATGTCACCGTCGGTCTGGGACTGCTCGGCTACCAGCGCGCACAGGTACGGCGACGAGAGTTCGAACGTAGCCGTCGGCGTTGACCACCGGTCGTCGTTGGTTGACCACTAAGATCTCGGACTCGTGTCGTCAGCAGAAATACCCACGCCAACGCGTGCGCCGATTCCCGAGGGGACCATCCCTGTCGGAATCTCGCTGCTGATCGCAGGCCTGGCTACATACGCATTCTTCAAGGTCGGCACGGTCGCCGTCGGCGGCATCGACGAGTTCGCCCCAATCGCCTCGATGTGGTTTGCCGTGTTCGCCCTCGCCCCCGGGTTCTTCCTGCCACTCGAGCAGGAACTCGGCCGGGCGCTCTCGCATCGCCGTGCAGTCGGTCAAGGTGGTCGCCCGGTCGTACGCCAGGTCGTGAGGCTCGGCACCTACCTCGTCGTGGCAGTCACGATCGGAATCGTCGCCTTGAGTCCGCTCATCGCCACGTCGTACTTCGACGGCGACTGGTTCATGGTGATCGCGCTGGTGCTGGCATTTGCGGCCTATGCCCCGGCGCACATGGCCCGTGGAGTCTGCTCGGGCAGCGGACGATTCCGGGAGTACGCCATCGTTCTCGGGTCCGACGGCATCATTCGGATTCTGCTGTGCGTCGTCCTCGCTGTGGTCGGGGTCAAGGCGGTCGGCGCCTACGGGCTCGCCATCGCGATCTCGCCCCTGTTCGCAGTGGCGTACGTCTATCGGCGAGGCGCACTGCGCACCGACCCGGGTCCGATTGCGGAATTGAGCGAGGTGACCCCGAACCTCGGTTGGCTGTTGGTCGGATCGGTCTGCGCTGCGACGCTGCTGAACGCCGGCCCCATCACGGCCAGCCTGCTGGCGCCGGAGGGCGCCGACGGACTCGTCACGGCGTTCTCCTACGGCGTGCTGCTCTCTCGCATCCCGCTGTTCCTGTTCCAGGCGGTCCAGGCGGCGCTGCTGCCGCGACTGAGTCAACAGGCAGCCCGAGGTCAGTTCGCCGAGTTCCGTTCCGGGCTGCGGCGGCTGACGTTCCTCGTCATCGTGGTGGGTGTCGCCGGCACGATCGGCGCATCCATCCTCGGTCCGTGGGCACTGCGGACGATGTACGACTCGGACCTCAGCGGTCGCACCCTTGCGATGCTGTCGTTGAGCAGCGCGGTGTACATGCTTGCGCTGGCCACGGCGCAGGCCGTGATTGCGCTGCAGGGACACGCGCTCGTGGCACTCGGCTGGGTCGTCGGCGTGATCGCCTTCGTCCTCGGTACGTGGTTGTCGAGCGACGACGTGTTCCGACGGATCGAGATCGGGCTCGTGGTGTCGTCGATGGCGGCGCTCGTCGCATTTGCGTTGGCCCTGCGTCACCGGCTCCGAGTGGGCGCCGTACCCGATCACGGATCGATGATGGAAGCCATCACCGACATGCCGTTCGAGAGCTAGCCGGTTGCTGTCCGAGATGTGCCTGGGGACTCGGCGGAGCCGGTCACGAGCACATCTCGAACACGTCAGGCGGGGAGGGTGATGCCGGCTTTGGTGGCTTCGCGTTGCAGGTCGTGGGCGACCATCATCTTCACGAGGGCGGGGAAGTCGACTTCGGGTTCCCAACCCAGCTTCGTGCGTGCTTTCGACGCGTCACCAATCAACAGATCGACCTCGGCCGGACGCAAGAACTTGGGGTCCTGGCGCACGTAATCAGCCCAGTTGTTGATACCGACCTCTGCGAACGCCCGCTGCACCAGATCCTCGATCGAGTGGGTCTCCCCCGTTGCCAGCACGTAATCGTCGGGCTCGTCTTGTTGCAGCATCATCCACATCCCCTTGACGTAATCGCCGGCGTAGCCCCAGTCACGCTTCGAATCCAGATTCCCGAGGACGATCTCGTCCTGCAAGCCCAACTTGATCCGAGCGACCGCGTT
>JANPKU010000151.1:0-30544 GCA_031426215.1 Actinomycetes bacterium | reverse complement strand
GCCGCTTGCTCGTACGGCTTAAGTTCATCGACGGTCAGTGGAGATCGGACAGCGGTGAAAGGCTCGCCGACCTCGCCACCCCAGAAGAGTGCGACCCATGAGCCTTGCACTCAGTCTCCTGGCCATGTTGGTCTTGGCCGGCGCACCAGAAGCGCTCACCGCAAGCCCACAACCCACCCCTTATCAGCCGCTTCCCGACCCCAAGAACGACAACGACGGAACTCAGAACCCAGACCTTCCCGACACCACGACTGGTGCTGACTTTCGGGTGGAGTCGTCGGGGGACACCATCGGGGCGGCGGTGACGGAGCCCGGCGGGGCTGGGGTCGTCGGGCCGGTGTCGTTCGGTGGGACGGCTGCACCTCGGTGCACTCATCGGCCTGCCACGTACGGCGAGTACCCCAATGTTGTTCCGGCCGGGTCCGGCGACATCCCGGACCCGACCAGCCAGGTCGACCGCGACAACGACGGCCGGGCCGAACGCGGCTGGGTCCGCGTGTGTAGCGACGGCGGCACCTCCGACCCGTTCTACTGGGCGCCCGTCGACGTCGACCCCGTCGACCTCATCCCCGACGCGCTTGCCAACGCCCGAACACAACTCGCCGCACCCACACCTGCCATCAACCCTGACGCCACCGCCGGCGGCATCGTCAACCTGGGCATGTGGCTCGCCATCGACGACCCGGGAACGACGACCGCACGCGCCACCCTCGCAGGCGTCTGGGCCCAGGTCACCGCCACCGTGACCGGCATCGCCGTCGACCTCGGCAACGGCGACACCGTCGAGTGCGACGGACTCGGCACACCGATTCCCGACATCGCACTCGACTCACTCGACCAGGGACCGTGCGGCTACACGTACCGTCGATCGTCCCCCGACGACGACCCGTACCAACTCACCATCACCACCAACTTCGACATCGCTTTCAACACCAGCAACGGCCAGAGCGGAACACTTGCCGGCATCAGTCGCAGCGTCACGATCGACTACGACGTCGACGAAATCCAGACCGTCGGCGTCTCCAACTGACCGGCGTCGGCGCGGGTCAGCTGCCAGTTGGCCGCATCTCGCCCATCATCGTCAACGAGTCGTCGACGACGCCGGCGAAACAGCGGATCGACGAGGTCGAGTCGGCAACGTCCAGCAACACGTAGTGGTAAATGCCGTCTGGGAACTCAGGCGTCGGCGACGTGATGCCGTTGCACTCGTCGAGGTCCGCAGCAGTCAATTCATTGCCGTCCATGTCGAACGCGCCGTAGATCGGGTAGCCGTCGAATGCAACGCCGATCAGATGGGACGCACCCCCGGCTTCGTCGACCTGTGCCGTCACGCACGGTGGAAGCGCGTGGTAGTGGTAGGCGCCCACCGGGTTCGGATGGCCGTTGCAAGTGTCGAGGAACGCGACGTCCTGGCCCGCTGCGTTCTTCACCGTGAAGTTCGAGGCGGAGGCCACGGTGGCGCCATCGCCCTCATACGGGTTGAACAGCGCAGCGCCCGAGATCATGACCCCGATCGTGCCGAGGCTCGCCGACGTCGGCTCGTCCGCCTTCACCGGACTCGTCGGAATGGTGAACGAGTACTCCTGGGCCTTCGTCGGGTCGGGGGCCGCCGAGGCAGTGTCGGCCGACGGAACGTTGACACCCGCGTCCGGCAGGGCGTACTCCGCAGGACGCTCGTGGTTCGGGATCCCATCGGACTCGAAGGTGAACGTGCTGTCGTCGTTGATCGTGATGGTGACGTTGTCGCCCCACGCGGCACCCTCGACCGCAGCCGACGTGTCACCGGCGGCAGCGTCGGCCGGTGCCGGCGTCGTCTCAACGGTCGCGGTGGCAGCAACGGCGGTCGGGGCAGCGGTCTCGGGCGCCGAGGCAGGTGCCGACGTCACCGCGGACTTCGTCGGGTCGGCGGCGGAGTCGGAACTGCCGCACGCGGACAGCACGACCACAAGGCCGACCACGATGGCGGCGGCGGCGGGGCCTCGACCCGAAGGGGAGGTGGATGATCGGAGTGACCCGTGAGTTGGCAGCATCAGCGACACGATGATCTCACGTGGTTGTCGGACCGTGTGGATGCGGTGAGAGTCCGGTGAGACGTGCCGCACGGGCTCTCGGCGCTCAGAAGAGCGAGTCCTGCGGCGGAATCGGGATCGCCGGGTCGAGGTCGAACAACACCGACACGTCGACAACCGGTGTCGCCCCACGCTCCACGAGCGCTGCGTTGCCAACCTTCGCTCCGGCGCCCGTCCACACGGCGACGTGCGCAAAGCCTCGCTCGATCGCCTCGCTCGCACCCGCCCAGGTGCCGTCCGAGCCCTTGGCGGCTGCAGCCACCAGCGTCACCTGCGACAGGGCGTAGATGATCTTGTTGCGCCCGATGGCGTTGCCCGCACGGAACGGTGCCGACGGAGCGAACGGGCTGGCGAGACACAGGTGACCGTCGTGCACGCTGCGACGCACCTCGGCGTTGCGTGACGCCTGCAGGATGCTGTCAGCGGGTACCCCGACCACGTGGCCGCCCACCTCGATTGCAGCGGCCATCGCCGCCTGATCGACACCTCGGGCCAGACCGCTCACCACCGACCATCCGCGACCGACCGCCATCCGGGATGCGTCGCGTGCGACATCGAGGGCCTCGGGTGCGCCATCGCGCGAGCCGACCACACCGAGAGCGGGTCGGCCGAGCGACTCCAGCGCACCGGCGACCAGGAGGAAGGGCGGACATGCACTTGCCAAGCGTTCGCGCAACGCGGCGGGGAAGCGATCGTCGAGCGCCGACACGAGCGTCACCCCACCCTCCAGCAACCGCTCCTGCTCGAACATGAGCGCCGTCGACGCGTCGAGCAGCCTTCGGTACCGGGCCGCCTCGTCCGGTGCACAACCCACGAGGTCGACGATGCCGGCGATGTCGACCTCCAGGAGCTCCGCCGGGTCGACCCGTTCGACGAGCTGCCAGAACTCGCCTGCAGGCAACGGCTTCGCGTCGAGCCCCACCAGTCGATTGGTGAGCAACAACGCAGCTCGAACACTCGTGGTCGGACCGCTCGCAGCTGGTGGGCGACCGTTCATTGGCGTCCCGCCGACGAGGCCAACGTCGCCGGATGCACGCGCCCGGACCCGTGCTGCCGGAGAAGTCGTCCGACCTCGGTGAGGGTCCACCCGGAATCGAACGCATCATCGAGCAGGAACACCGGACCCGTCGGTACGTCGCCGGCGATCGCGAACGAACCCGCCACGTTGCGTTGCTGGAAGTACGAGTTCTGCTGCGACGCCTGCGGAGGGCGATCAGCCACCTTGCGCACCACCGGGTGGAACGCCAGCCCCAACCGATCGGCGACGCGCTCGGCCATCGACGCTGCCAACTCGGGATGACGCAACGACGGCACCACCGTGACCCATTCGGGTGCCGGGTCCGGCGCCCACTGGCGCAGCATGTCGGCCATTGCGTCGACGAGCTGATCGTCGAAACCGCTACTGCGCCATTTCCCGTCTCGCTCCTTCGTGTCACGCACGAGCCGCCCCCACCCGGCGTCACCCCAGATCGCCAGCGCACGACCCGGCTCCAGCTGCTCGTCAGGCGGGATCGCGGATCGCTTGCCGGTGACGTCGTCGAAGCACTGCTTGCGCGGTGCGATCTCCAGCGGTCGTTGCCGCAGGAACGCCTCGGCCGCGGCGACCAGCTCGGTCGGAAGGTCGACACCTTCAGCAGCTCCAGCACAGTTGTCGCAGATGCCGCAACGCTGGGTTGCATCGTCGTCGAGGAGCCGCGCGAGGAACAGCATGCGACAGTCGTCGGTCGAGAAGTAGTCGACCATCGCCGCCTGCTCGAGCCGGCGCGCCGTGGTCACCTCGTCGATTCGCGCCGAGGGATACTCCCAGGCGAGCAGTGTGCGCTCGTACGTCTGCCCACCGACGCGCCGCAGTGCACCGTCGGAGTCGAGCTGCTTGACCACTTTCTCCAGCGCACCCATCTTGATGTTCAAGGCCACTTGCACCTTCATCAACGACAGCGGCACATCGGAGCGATCGAAGGCGGCGATCACGTCACGCACGAGATGCTCCTCGGCGAACGCCTTCTCGATGAAGTAGTCCTGGATCTGCTCGTCCTCGAGTCCGCTCAGCAACACCGCCCGACTGGTGCTGAGCGCCCGACCGGCCCGGCCAACCTGCTGGTAGTAGCCGACGGGTGAACCAGGCGACTGGAAGTGGAACACGAACGCGAGGTCCGGCTTGTCGTAGCCCATCCCGAGCGCCACGGTGGCCACGAGAGCGTCGACGTCGTTGCGCAACAACCGCTGTTCGGCCTCCAACTTGTCGGCTTCGTCGAGCACGCTGTGATAGGCGAGCACGTCGTGACCACGTGAGTTCAGCCAAGCAGCAACGTTGTCGGCATCACGCACCGTGAGGGTGTAGACGATGCCGGATCCGCCCGCTCCGCTGCGTTCACGGGAGAGCTCGCGATCGAGCCAGGCGAGCCGCTCGGCCTGACGATCGAGGCGGATCGTGCTGAGCGCCAAACCGTCACGACGCAACGGTCCGCGCACCACGGTGAGGTTGTCGCCGAGCTGCGCCGACACGTCGTCGACGACGCGGTCGTTCGCCGTCGCGGTACAGCCGAGCACCGGGACATTGGCGACACTGAGCCGGTCGATCATGCGGCCGATGCGCCGGTAGTCGGGACGGAAGTCGTGACCCCAGTCGGAGATGCAATGCACCTCGTCGATCACGATCAGCCCCGGTCGACGGCCGACGAGCGGCATCACCTTGTCGGCGAACTCGGGGTTGGCGAGCCGTTCCGGCGAGATCAGCAAGAGGTCGACGGCGTCCTCTTCTAGGGCGTCCGACAGCTCGGCGATGGTGGTGTTGGCCGAACTGTTGACGGTCATGCACCGCAGGCCGAGCCGCTCGGCGGCATCGATCTGATTGCGCATCAACGACAACAACGGCGAGATCAGCAACGTCGGACCCGCACCACGTTGGCGCAGCAGATGCGTCGAGATGAAGTAGACCGCGCTCTTGCCCCAGCCCGTTCGCTGCACCACCAGCACACGGGCGCGTTCATCCACGAGCAGTTCAATCGCCTGACGCTGACCGTCGCGGAACTCCGCATCGGCTCGACCGGTCAGGCCCTGCAGTGCTCCGAGCAAGTCGTCGTGCAACTCGTTGGGCGAGTGGTCGTCAGCCGTCATGGTGTGATCCTCGCAGGAGGCTGTCGCATTGTTCGCAGGTGCGAGACTGAGCGCATGGCCTTCGGACAAGCATCGGGTTCCCCGGCGACACACAGCCAGCTGCGCGAGCTGACCGAGTTGCTGCAAGCTGCCGGGCACTCCGACTTCAAGGACGCACGCGGGCCGATGGGTTTCACTCAGCGCCAGGCGAACGGAAAGTTCACACGCGACGAAGCCGACGAGTTCATCGCCGCGCTCCAGGAAGCGGCACACGAGTCGAACGAATCCGACGCAGCGCCGATTCGTGAGCCGGCTCGGCCCGTGCGGGCCCAACCGAAGCGGGCGCAGCCGAAGCCGGTCCAGCGCGCCTCTTCCAAGCCATCCGCTGCGTCACCCTTGGCGGCGTTCTCCGACGAACAACTCGCCGCGGAACTTCAAGGCCGCGGCTGGGTCGTGATGGAGCCGTGACGATGTCGACTCCCGAGATCACGAGCTTCGCCCAGCGGATCGGCGCACGCTTGCGCGAGCGCGGCGAGACGGTGGCTGTCGCCGAAGGTTCCGCCGGCGGGTTGATCTCAGCGGCGCTGCTGTCGATCCCTGGCGCGTCGGCGTACTACCTCGGTGGCACCGTGATCTACACCGCGGCGGCGAGTCGGGCCTGGATGGTTGGTGAGGTCGACGTGCCCGTCGGGATGCGTGGCGCCACTGAAGCGTTCGCCGGATGGCTCGCCGAATCGGTGCGGGCCAAAGTTGATTCCACGTGGGGCCTCGGCGAGGCAGGCGCTGCCGGCCCGCCCAACCCGTACGGCGACCCATCCGGCCACAGCTGGCTGGCCGTCGCCGGACCCAGCACCGGCACGGTCGCGAGGAACGTCCTCACCGGGCTCGACGACCGCAGCGCGAACATGACGGCGTTCACCGTTGCCGCGCTCAGCTTGTTCGCCGAGGTGCTCGAGGCCGACTGATCCCCGGCGCCGCAGGATCTGCGCCCACTGCGTCCCGGAGTGCGGGACGTGAGGGGCACAGGTCGCACAGGCCGTTCGGGAAGGTCGTCGGGTGTTCGAAAAATCTTCGAGGGACTGTCGAAATCACTGGGTGCTGCACGTCAGATGGGCAAACATCAACGACGACACGAAGGTGATCGTCACCCACGAAAGGAAGCCACGATGAAATACGTTCTGCTCGCCTACGAAACCGAGGATGCCTTCTCGGCCCGCAACGATCCTGACCGCTCCGAGGAGTACTGGGGGCCGTGGATGGCGTTCGGCGGCGCACTCGCCGAAGCCGGAGTCTCCGAGGGTGGTGCTGCAGCCCAACCCCCGGGAACCGCCACGGTGGTTCGACTGCGCGACGGCGACCGCCAGGTACAGGACGGGCCATATCCCGACAGCAAGGAGCACCTCGGCGGATGGTTCGTCATCGACGTTCCGGACCTCGACACGGCGTTGGACTGGGCCGCCCGATGCCCATCGTCGGCCGACGCAGGCACCGAGGTCCGCCCACTGCTCGAGATGTGACATGAGCGCCACCCACCAGGCGGCCGTCGATGCGGCAACCCATTCGTACGGTCGCCTGGTGGCCCTGCTCGCGTCGCAGACCCATGACGTCGCTGCAGCCGAGGACGCCCTCGCCGATGCGTTCGAGGCGGCGCTTCGAACCTGGCCGGAACGAGGGGTTCCCGATGCGCCGGATGCCTGGCTGCTGACCACCGCACGACGAAAGCTCATCGATGCATCGAGGCGCAACGCAACCGCAGTTGGCGCTCAGCCACAGCTCGCCATGATCATCGAGGACTTGGCGTCGATCGGACCCGCCGGGGTGATCCCCGACAAGCGGCTCGAACTCCTCTTCACCTGCTCCCACCCGGCGATCGACCCGAAGGTACGAACACCGCTGATGCTGCAAGTGGTCCTCGGGCTCGACGCGCAGCGGATGTCGTCGGCGTTCCTCGTCGCTCCGGCGACGCTCGGTCAACGTCTCGTGCGAGCCAAGAACAAGATTCGAGATTCCGGCATCGGCTTCCGAGTGCCGTCGAGTGACGAGTTGCCGGAGCGACTCGACGCCGTGCTCGATGCGATCTACGGCGGATACACCACCGGGCGGTCCGGGTACAACGACCCTCAACGCACGCAGGTGGCCGACGAGTCGGTCAGGCTCGCACGGCTGATGGTCGAGTTGCTGCCGGATCACCCCGAGACGCTCGGACTGCTCGCCGTCGTCCTGTACTGCGATGCGCGGCGCGACGCAGGCAGAACCATCGACGGCGAGTTCGTCCCGCTCGGCGAGCAGGACACCTCGATGTGGTCGAGCGAGCTCATCGACGAAGCCGACCGCGCCGTCGCCCGTTCGCGTCGCGCCGGCTATCTCGGCCCGTTCGGTTTGGAGGCGCACATCCAGGCGGTCCACGTCGAGCGCCGCTCCACCGGAGTGACCGACTGGTCACGGATCCGCGGTCTCTACGACAGTCTGCTGCTCGTCTCACCCACCATCGGCGCGCACGTCGCTGCCGCGGCGGCCGCCCTCGAAGCCGACGGACCCGACGCAGCGCTGCGCCGACTCGATGCGGTCGCCGACTCGGCGCGCAGCTACCAGCCATGGTGGGCGGTGCGGGCACACGCCCTTCGCAGGGCGGGCAGCGCGGAAGCATCCGACGCGTTCCGCCACGCCGCGGGAATGTCCGACGATCCGGCGATCCGCACCTATCTGCTCCAGCTCGCCGGCGCGCCGCTGTAGCCAATGCTCGCTGCTCGACCGGTCGATCCGTGCCCCTACGCTGTCGGCGTGACCCAGCTCGCCGGGCGGCTCCGTGTGGTGATAATCGTGATCGACGCGATGCCCCACCGCCACGTGAGTCCGACGCTCACACCGAATCTGTGGCGGCAGGCAACAACCGGCGGCCGAGCACCGATGGGGGCGATGTCGCTTCCGGTGTCGGTCACGTACGCGAACCATGCGGTGTTCGTCACCGGCGCCGACCCGGCGGTCACCGGCGTCCACGGCAACCACGTGTGGATCGACGACCGCGGCTGGGTGCCGGCGCCGAAGGAAGGTCCCCGAGCAACCACACTGTTCGAGCGTGTCGGTGCTGCGGGCGGGACGTCCGTGATGGTCGCCGGCGACCAGAAGCTCATCGCCCAGATGGGCGGCGCCCGAGCCGACGTGGTGTGGCCGCCCGACGGTCGACTGCCGGAAGGCACCGAGCGCTGCGCATTCGGATATGCGTCCGACGCCGCCGTCCTGGCAGCACTGGAGGGCATCGACCTCGACGTCGACTTCGCCGTCATCCACCTCAACGAACCTGACACGACGTCGCACCTCCACGGCCCCGACTCGGCCGAAGCCTTCGAGCAGTACCGGTCCACCGACGCCGCCTACGGCCAGGTGATCGCCCGGCTCGCCGACGGGTGGGATCGCACGTTGGTGCTGACCGTGTCGGATCACGACCAGGAGACGATCACCGACTTCACCCCGGTCGAACTGGTCGAGGCGTTCGCCGGATTCGAGGGCATCGAGGTGGCCAACGAGGGCACCGCAGCCCTCATCCACCGCGGCGCGAACCAGACCGACGGCGCTGATCACACCAACGGCACTCGGATCGACGACGACCGACTGCTCACGCTCATCCGTTCCGTCGACGGCGTCGAGTCGGCATGCGAGCTGACACCGGAGGTGTGGATGGCGTGGACCGAACCCGGCCGCTCGTTCGGGTCGACGTCGATCCCGATCCACGGCCAGCATGGCAGCCCTCGCTGTCGCACCCAGATGGCGATCGTGTCCGGGGGCGTCGACCGAGTTGCACCGCTGGCCCGACGGATCGAGCGCCATCAGCCGTCGGTGCTCGACTGGGCACCCATGGTCTCCGACCTCCTCCAACTCGATCTCCTCCAGCCGGGCAGCGACTCGACATGACCCTCGTCTCCGATCCGATCGATGTCGCCTCGTTCCGGCGCGATGGTTGGCTCGTCGTCCCCGGTGCCCTCACGACCACCCAGCTCGATGCGATCGACGTCTCGGTCAACCGACTCGAGCTGTGGGCCGTCGAGGGTGGTCCGGGCCTGCACCACTTCGAGCAGACCGATGCCGGTGCGGTACTGGCACGTAGCGAAGATTTCGTGCACGACGACGCGGTCCTCCACGACATGATCCTCGGGGGCATCGTCATCGAGATCCTCGGCCAGTTGTTCGGCGAAGCTGCCGTGCTGTTCAAGGAAAAGGTCAACTACAAGCACCCGGGCGGCGGCGGGTTCGCTCCTCACCAGGACGCCACCGCCTACCGATTCGTCGACCACCACATCTCGTGCATGGTGCCGCTCGACCCGGCGACACCGGCGAGCGGCTGCCTCTACGTGGCTCCGGGCTACGAGGCGGGCCAGCTCGCAACCGACGAACGGGGTCGCATCGAAGAGGCAACCGCCGCCGCGCTCCCGTGGCAGGCCGTCCCGCTGCAACCCGGCGATCTACTCTTCTTCGACTCGTACACGCCGCACTACAGCGACACCAACACCACCGATCGGTCGCGGCGCGCTGCCTACCTCACCTACAACGCTGCGTCGCTCGGCGACCACCGCGACCGCTACTACGCCGACAAGCGTGCCGAGTTCGAAAACCGGGGCGACGACTTCGACGGAGAACGCGTGCGCATCAGCATCACCGACGACTTCCTCGGCCGACCCGTGCCCGGTGCGCACGGATGAGCGATCTCCACGATCTCTTCGCGCTCTACGCCTCGTCGGCAGCGTCACGGATGTACGACGAAGACGTCACCGAACTCGAACACGCACTCCAGGCAGCAGCGTTGGCTCGCGCCGACGACGCGCCGGACGCCTTGGTCGCTGCCGCCTTGCTCCACGACGTCGGCCACCTCGTGTCGGACGACAACGCAACCCTCGACGAGGAGTTCACCGCCGACTTCCAGCACGAAGGCGTCGGCGCCCGATACCTGACCCGCTGGTTCGGACCGGAGGTCACGGCACCCGTCGCGCTGCATGTTGCCGCGAAGCGGTACCTGTGCGCCGTGGAGATCGGCTACCTCGACGCCCTGTCCGCGTCGTCGGCTCGCAGCCTGCGATTGCAGGGCGGCCAGATGACCGGCGCCGAAGTCGACGCGTTCGAGCGGCGCCCGCACCATCGTGAGGCGACGCTGGTTCGGCGGTGGGACGACCGCGCCAAGGTCGGCGGACTCACCGTCGTCGACCTCGACGACTACCGGACGCTCCTCACGACGCTCGCCCGCTGACCCGACCCCCAGACCCCTGAAATCTGTGCGAATTCGTTCGTCTGGCGAACGATTCTGCTCATCTTTCGGTTCGTCGGGCTCGGGTGCGGTCAGAGATTGACGATCGTGCCCATGTTGGGGAGGCGGGCGAGATGTGGAGCCCGGATCACCCGATCGACCGCCTGGCGAGCAGAGCAGTTCGTCGCCACCATCTCGCGTGCGAGCGCCGCCACCACGACCGGTGCAGCGAACGATGTGCCGCTCCACGTCGCCCAGTCGTCGAAGTCGTCGGAATCGATCCCGTTGATGCGCGGCAGGTCACCGTCGAAGTGGGAGAAGAAGGAACTCACCAGATCCGTGCCCGGCGCGCACGCATCGACCCAGGGGCCGTAGTTCGACCACTCGGCCGGACCCGACGGGCCGAGACCTGCCACACCGACCACCGACGGGAGCGCCGCCGGATACTGCTCCACGCACGACCCCTCGTTGCCCGCCGCTGCGACGAACACGACGTCCGTGCGTTCGTAGTAGGCCCCGATGAGTCCCCCGAACAGGACGTCGCGACCAGTCCCCCCGAACGAGAAGTTGACGATGTCCGGCCCGACGAACTCCATCAGGCACCACAACCAGAACGAGAGCTCGAACGTGCCGACATCACCTTCGGGCTCGAAGACCTGCTGCACCCGGATCTCACAACCCGGTGTGAGTTGCTCGATGAGCCCGGCGATGAACGTGCCGTGACCCGCCACGGGATCGAGGTAGTTGTCAGCCGGATGCTGGCCGATGGGTCGCGACGGCAGATCGCCCGGACCGGAAATCCGTTCCAACGACATGGGATCGGTGCCGAGAAACGCCGGCCGGTACCCCTGGGCATTGCGCCACCCGCCCGCGAGTCCACTGTCGAGCACACCGATCGACACCCCATTGGACGGTTGACCAGGCGGGTGGGGCGGGCGCAACGGGAGGGTCCGAAACGGAGCCGGCATCGCCGAACTCGTCGGTGGCCTCCCGGTCGCCAGGACGTTCAGCGACTCTGCGTTTGCCCGCCAGGGATTCGCACTCCACGGATTCGCACTCCACGGATTGGCACTCCAGGGGTTCGCACTCCACGGATTGGCCGCGATCTGCCCAGCCAGCGCCGGATGCGGAGGACAACCACAGCAGTCGGCATCGTTGGCGAAATAGACGAGATCGAGCTGCGCCTTGAGACCCCAGTCGACGAGCTGGCGGACCCACGACGACGCGTCGGGTACTCCGTCGATTCGGTGCCACTGACCAACCGGAGGGAGCTCACCAACCGGCTCACCCACGTCATCCATCGCCACGAAAACTGGCGCAATGTCGTAAGCGTCCTCGTCGAATTCTTCGAACTCGCGAAGGACGTCGAACGCTTCCTGGTCCAACAGCACCCGCCCCGGACGGTACGCGATCGGCGGGTCGCCGGGCAGCTTGGCGATCCGGTCGCGATACGGGCGTCGTGCGCGTCGGGTGTCATCAGGGTCAGTGGGGTCGTCGGGGTCACCGGTGTCATCGGTGGTCATGGTCATCCTCCTGTTCGCGACGACGAGACGGCTCGGCGTAGCAGCATTGCTTCGGTCTGATCGGCGAGTTCCTCGACCGGTGTCGACTCACCCTCGCTGCGGGCCTGTTCGAACCCCGCGACACCGAGCGCATCGCGAGCCGACTCGAGCAACGCCAACCGCAGTTCCTGGTCGCCGGCGTACAACGACACGCCCTCACGGGCGAGAATCACGTCGGCAGCAGACTGCAGCCTGACGGCGTCATCGGCCGCGTCATCCTCGAGGGCGAACCGGGCCGCGATCATGTGGGAGTACGCAATCAGGGTGGCCTGCCCCATCGACCTCGCGAAATCGAGGGAGGCCAACTGGTGCATCGCGGCCCCCTCCGGATCACCGAGCGCAATCAACACCTCGGCGTAGTTGCCATGAGTGTTGGCCAGAAAAGTGTCGAGACCGGCCGCCTCCTCAGCGAGGAGACAGTGATCGAGGGCGACCGACGCAGCGGAGAGGTCACCCTGCGCATTTCGGGCGAGGGCCACGAGGTTCCAGACGCGAGCCTCGCCGCGAGGTGTTGCCGAACCGAGGTGCAGCGCTGCCTCGGCAAGTGATGCAGCAGCCTCGGGGTCGCCCGAGCGGAGCAAGATCTCACCCCGGGTGCGCACGACGCACATGTCGTCCCACGTCGGGAGACCGACCCGATCAGCAAGTACTGCCGCACGATCCACGATCTTCGCTGCCGCAGCAACCTCGCCGAGGCGGAGATGAAGATCGGCCTGGAGGGTGAGCAGCGCGACGAGATCAGGACCTGGAGTCGGTCGCTGATCGATGCACCGGGCAATCTCGGCAATGCCCGAGCGATACGAACACGTGACGTCGTGGTACTGGCCGATCGACCAGGCCAACGAACGCGCCACGGCGTCGGAGATCGACGGGTGGTCGACGACGGCACGGACATTGCCCAGGTCGATACCCATCGCAGTCACCCAACGACGCGACAACGCTCGACCTGGTCCGAGTCGCTCCAGCAGGGCATCTGCCAGGCGGAGTCGAGCCGCGACGAGTTCCTCGTCGTCCGCTCCCTCGCGCACGTACGTCCGCACCGTCGACAGCAGCGTGTACCGCGAGCTGCCCGATGCCACCTCGCGCACCACGAGCGACCAGTCGATGAGCGACAACACCAGCTCGGCGATTCGCCCGACAGGCACCAGTTCGTCGCCGCCGACAGCTTCCGCGAGTGCCACGTCGAAACCGTCGGCCAGCACTGCCAGCCTGGTGAGCACCCGAAACTCGTCGGGACCGAGAAGGTCGAAGCTCCAGTCGAGCAGCCGATCGAGGCTCCGCTGACGGTCGGGCACCGTTGGATCCCGGGTCGAGACGACGCCGACACCGACGCGCATCCGCTCGGTCATCTCGGCCGGTGTCAAGAGATGCGAACGCGTCGCGGCGAGCTCGATTGCCAGCGGCAGGCCGTCGACCGCTCGGCACAAGCCGACCACATCGTTCAGGTCGACATCGGCGCCGAGACCGACCCGCTCGACGAAGAGGCGGACCGCATCGGACTCGATGTCCTCAGCACCGAGCGGCTCCAGCCGGTAGAGCGTCTCACCGATGAGTCCGAGTGGGACGCGGCTCGTGGCGATGACGCCGAGTCCAGGGCACCCTCGGAGCAACTCGTGGACGGTTCGTGCTGCCGCATCGATCAGATGCTCGCAGTTGTCGAGCACGATCAGCATCGATCGCCCGGCGAGGTGGCCGATCAGGTCGTCCCGGGCATCGTTGCCGGGCACCGATGGAGCGTTGACGGCATCCGCAATCGCCATGGGCACGACCTCGGCCGACGTGAGTGGCGCAAGGTTGACGAACCAGACCCCATCGGGCCATCGATCGACCGTCGCGATCGCGACCTCGATCGAGAGTCGTGTCTTTCCGGCGCCTCCCGGACCCAGAACGGTCACCAACGACCCGGGCAGTGCCATCTCGGCGAGCTCGGCCTGTTCGATGACCCGGTTCACCATCGAGGTCGTGGGTCGAACCAGGTTGTGGCTGTCAGCGGGACGAGCACGAGGTTGACGCTCGTCACCGTCGAGATCGGGCGCCGATACCCGGTACAACTCGATCGGTTCGTCGAAGTCGCGAATGCGGTAACGACCGAGGAGTTCGAGGGTCGCTTCCGTGCCAGCGTGGAGTGCGACCACCTCGCGCGTGGCCAGGACCTGCCCGCCGTTCGCAGCGTCGACGATCCGAGCCGCTTGGTGCACGGCGAGTGCCCGATAGTCACCTTCGACCGGTCGGGCGTAGCCGGTGTGGAGGCCCATCCGCACTTGCAGCACCAGGTCGCCGGGCCAGGCGGCGGCGGCGAGTGCTCGCTGGCCGTCGATCGCAGCAGACAACGCGTCCGAAGCGCTCTCGAATGCGACGAAGAACGCATCACCTTCGGTCTGTACCTCGACGCCACGATGTCGTGTCCACACGTCACGGAGCAGCCGGTGGTGCTGATCGAGCAACTCGTCGTAGCGGTCGGCCAGATCGCGCAGGATCCGGGTGCTCCCTTCGATGTCAGTGAACAGGAAGGTAACCGTCCCCGACGGCAACACCTTGACCATCGCCGCTCCTCACGGGACTCGCTTGAAACAGTGAGGGTGACAGTAGTCCGCTCCGCGGCGGGGGTCGACCGGGATCGAGTTCAGGCCAGGTGGCGGCCGCACTGAGGCCAGGGGCGCGCCCCGCGTTCGACGTAGAGCGCGAAGGCCATGGCGTCCTGATCGGCCGGAGAGGCTGCGGCAGGGTCGACGCCGGCGAGGCGCGGGACGTGGCGCGCCGCGACAGAGTTCCACGTCGACCGATCGAACTGGTAGGCACCGCGGTACTTGCCCGACGGATTCGTGATCGCGTAATTGCCGTTCGATTCGCACTCTCGCAGCGCCGCCCACTCCGCCGGGTCGGGGCCAGGAGGCAGGATCGGGACGGGCACGATGTCGGTCGCCAGTCCGAGGAACTCGATCGCGCCGACATGCGCCTGTTGCGTGTTGGAGTTGTAGATGCCGTCGACGGCAATGCCCAGTGACTCCTGGAGCAGCGCGACCCGGAGACCTCGTTCGTCCCAGGTGTAGGTGTCGGTCAGCACGGCCACCACCGGATCGACCACGACCGGATCGACCACGACCGGATCGACCGTCACCGGCACGGTCTCAGGGACAACCCGGGCCGACCGATCAGCACGGTCGGGGAGTCGTGGTTCGGCCTGCCTGACCGACGGCGCGTCGACCTCGACTGCGACCTGCGCAACGATGTCGTCGCCGATCGCTCCGGCGACCAACGGGGTTCCGCCGATCACGAGCAGTACAGCCACCAGAGCGGCAGATCGGCGCACGGGGACGCGACGACGGTGGGCATGGGGTTGGGGGGTCATGACGCTCCTTGGCGGCGGGGACCGAGATGGGTCCACACGGCGTGACGGCGTAGAACGATCTGCGCCTGCCTGGTGTTCGTTGGAGCGTTATGTTACAGAATGATGACGGAATGACAACGATGTCGTGCGAGTCATCGGTCACAACGCTCGCAACTCCCCGAGGCGCAGATCGCACCGCCACTCACTCGACAGCGATGAGCCAACCGCCCGAATACCGACACTTCGCTCATCACCTCCGGCCGAGACATGCGAGCGATGAGCCAACCGCCCAAATACCGACACTTCGCTCATCGCTTCCGGTTGGGGGTGGGCTCGGGTGCGCGACGAGACGTCGCCTACGGTCGGGGAATGACACGTCTCACCGCCAGCGATGGACACGAACTCGATGCGTACGAGGTGCACCCCGAGGGCGCCACGGCCTCGATCGTGATCGTGCAGGAGATCTTCGGGGTCAACGCGCACATCCGCTCGGTCGTCGACCGCTACGCATCGTTCGGATATCGGGCGATCGCTCCGGCGTTGTTCGACCGCGGTGAGCGTGGCGTCGAACTCGATTACGACGACGCCGGCAAGACACGCGGCATCGAACTGGTGATGCCGATCGCGTTCGATACAGCGATGCTCGACGTCGCCGCAGCAGTCGAACACGTGAGCGAAACCGGACCGGTCGCCGTGATCGGGTACTGCTTCGGTGGCAGCGTCGCCTGGATCGCCGCGTGCGACCTGCCGATTGCCGCAGCGATCGGCTACTACGGCGGGCAGGTTGTCGGCATGATCGACCGCACCCCGAAGGCGCCGGCGATGCTGCACTTCGGCGAGCTCGATGCCGGCATCCCGCTCGACAAGGTCCACGCAGTTGCCGCCGCCCATCCCGACGTGCCGGTGCACGTGTACGAGGGCGCCGACCACGGCTTCAACTGCGACGCGCGAACCACGTACCACGCCCGTGCGGCCGCGATCGCGCTCGGCCGCAGCCTCGAGTTCCTCGCCGGCAGCGGCGTCGTCTGACGCACCGATCGCCGACGCCGCGCTCGACGTTCAGTTCTTGTGCAGCACCTTCTCGCGGAACACGCGGGCGCTGTACGCAGTGAGCACGACGTCGGTCTTGGCACGAACCGAGGCCGAACGGGGGAAACCGAGGAACGGGCCGAGCTCGCCGAAGTACTGGTCGGGCCCGAGCCGGGTGAGCGGCTCCTCGCCACCGTCGGCGAGGATGCGGACGACATCGACCTCGCCGGACTTGATCACGTAGACCAGCTGAGCAAGGTCGCCCTGCTCGAAGACCGACTCGCCGGCGGCGAACGTCACATCGTGGGTCGGCTGCTCCTCGTGCTGGTCCGGCGGCACCATCTGCACAATCCGGTCAGCGATCGGCACGAGACGCGAATCGTGCGTCGACACCACGATCATCCGTCCGTCGTCGCGCAGGCTCTGCAAGAGCCGGATGATCGCCTCGGCCTGGATGTGATCGAGGTTCGCCGTCGGTTCGTCGGCGAGGAGCAGCGGCGGATTATGACCGAGCCCTCGGGCCACCGCCACTCGCTGCATCTGCCCGCCTGACAATTTGCTCGGCAGGTGCCCTCCACGATCGCCGAGACCGACCTGCTCAAGCAGTTCGTCGGCGCGTGCGAACGATGCGGCGCGACCGTGACCGGTCAACGTGAGCGGCACCGCGATGTTCTCGCGAGCCGTGAGCGACGGGATCAGGTTGAAGGCCTGGAAGACGAAGCCGATGTCGTTGCGACGATAGGCGTCGAGCTGTTTGCCCTTCATCTGCGTGACGTCGACGTCACCCAACATGATCGAACCCGAAGTCGGCGTGAGAATGCCACCGAGGCACGACAGCAACGTGGTCTTGCCGCAACCCGACGGGCCGAGCAGCACCACCAACTCACCCGGCTCGACCCCGAACGACAGGCCGTCGAGCGGACGGATGGCGTAGCCGTCGTGGATGAACTCGACGACGAGGTCGCGAACCTTGAGCGATCCAAGAGTCATGCTGCCCCCGAGAATGCTTGCGACGGATCGGATCTGAGTACCTTGCGCATGCCGATCGCTCCAGCGGCGAGCGCCATCAACACCGCCAGCAGCGGGAGTTGCCAGAACGCCCGAGCCGGGACGGTGACCGGCAGCGGGAACTGTGGTGCGAGGAAGATCTGGATGATCGCCGCCAACGCCACCGCGCCGAGCGCGATCAGTACGGCCTGCAAGGCGAGGCTGCCGAGCAGCGACGAGTTCGGTGTGCCGACCGCCTTGAGTACGGCGAAGTCACGCTGCCGATCGAGTGCCGACAGGTACACGACGGCGCCGACGATGATCGCCGCGACGACCCAGAGCAGTGCCCGCACCAGATCGATCGAGGCGATTGCCCCTTCGAGCGGTTGCAACGTCTGGTCGACCACTTCGTCGGCCGACACCGCTGCCAGACCCTGCGGTAGCGGGCCGAGTTCGCCGGAGACGAGGACAGCGCCGATCACCTCCGTCGACTTGAACGCCAGCATCTGAGCCTCGGGCAACACGAGGAAGGCGAACGGAATCCCCGCCAGCACGGTGGTGTTGTTCGTCAGGCCGACCACCGTGAGGGGCACGCTCGACACCGTGATCTCGGCGCCGACATCAATCCCGAGCGAGCCGTCGAGTGCGATCTCACCTTCGGTTTCCGGTGCTCGTCCTTCGACCACCTGCGGTGTGCCGAGTCCGCCCGGTTCGAAGCCGACGAGCACGACCTCCTCGGGCGCTACGTCACCGCCTCCAACCACGCTCGACCGGGTGATCACCAGGGGCGACTTCGTGGCTGCGTCGACGACATCGAACGCGGCCGCCGGCATCACCGACACCGATGTGAACGGAGCCCTCACGCCTTCGGGCATCACCCACTGCTCGGCTCCGAACTGCTCGACCGTCTCGGCCGGTTCGAGATTGAACTGGTTCACGAGGCCCGTCATCACGAACAGCAGTGCGAACACGACAGCGCCCAGGATCGTGACCACGATGAACCGGGTCTTGCGGTAGACGAGATCGCGGAACGTCAACAGGATCATGCAGTGGCTCTCAATTCCGAGCGCAGGCGCTCGTTCACTGTCGCTGCGATGGTCACGCTGCCCCTCCGGTCCGACCGCATCCCCCTGACGCGCCGCTGTGAGAGTAGTCAGCGCACCCTCGACTCGGGCGACTCCGACCACAACCGGAAGGCGCACACGGTCACGCCCGTGTGATGGCCAAGCGGTCGGCGATGCCGTCGAGCAAGGCCGACGGGGCCGAACCGGCGCTCTCCAGCGCCGCCAGGAACGTCTCGCCGGGGATGCGCCACAGTGTTGCATCGGCCACGACCGTCACCGTCGCCGTTCGGGGCCGCTGATCGAAGAGTCCGATCTCGCCGAACCAGTCATTCGGTCCCAGCAAGCCGACCTTGCGGTCGGCGACCGACACCGAAAGCGACCCGTCGATCGTGATGTACAAGTCGTCCGGGGAATCGCCCTCGCGGATCACGATCGTCCCTGCGGGGACCTCGACTGGCCGAACCACGACCGCAATGCGCTCCAATGACGCCTCGGACGCTCCCTCGAAGATGCCCAGTGAAGCAAGCGTTTGCACCATGGGACGGAGTTCACGTTGGCGCGTTGCGGCCACGCGGCCACCGGCGACAAGCGGACGGACAGCGAACAGACCGCCGAGGAGAAGCAGACCGGCGACGACACCGAGCGCAGCTTGCAGACCGAGCGCTGCGATCAGCAACGGTGCAGCCACGGCCCCTGCGAGCTTGCCGCTGTTCGACGCGCCGTTGATGGCTCCGAACACGCGCCCGAGTGATTCAGCCGGGGTCACGCGTTGGACCATCACCACGATCACGACCTCGAACACGACCATTCCGGCACCGACGCCGACGAGCACTGCACACGCCCAGACGGTCTGGGTGATCACCGCGAGCGCGGCCGTCGGGATCGCTGTCAGCAGCAGCGAGGCGAGGATCGGTCGGACCGGACTCCGCGAGTTCGCTGCGGCGGCCGCGATCGGCATCGCGACGAGTGCTCCGAGGCCGATGGCACCACCGAGCAACCCGATGTCGTCGACCGGCGCTGCGAGCAGGTCGCGCACCACATACACGTGTAACACCATCTCCGCACCTCGCACCAGGTACATGATCCCGATGAGCGCCACGAGCGGAGGCATCTCGCGAATCGACCGGACGACGGTGATTCCATCGCGGAACGACGAGATCAGACCCAGTCCCGAACGGCTCGTCGCCACGTGCTCGATCGGCGCTCGGAGAGGAATTCGCTGAATCGTTGCGATTATCACCGCGGAGATCGCAAACGTCGCTCCGTTGACGGCGAACCCGGCGGTCGGTGACCATATCGCGACGACCACACCGAGCAGCGGCCCGACGAAAGTCATCACCTGGCGAACGGTGCTGAGCACCGCGTTGGCGACAGCGAGGTGCCGTTCGCCCGCAACCATCGGAACGACCGCCGAGAGCGCAGGTCGAGTGGGCGCCGCAACCGTGTACGAGACGGCGATGATCACGATCACGACCGCCGCTCCGACGTCCCGTGACACCATCACCGCCAGGGTCGCCATCAGCGCCGCTCGCAACAATTCGATCGACACGATCAGCCGTCGCAGATTGCTCCGGTCGACGAGCGATCCGGCGGGGAGGCTCAAGAGCGCTCGAGGCGCGAGCCGTGCGATGACCGCGATCGTCAACCACAACCCGAAGCGCGGCTGCTCGGCGAGGAACACTACGAGCGCCACCCAGAAGATCCCGTCACCAGCGCCGGAGATCGCCTCCGCGCCGTACAGCCTCCGCAGACCGGCGTTGCGGAACGACGCAGCGAGCCCGCTTCGCTCGCGTTCCGGGCTGTCCACGCTCATCGGGGCCCGAGTCTGGCATCGGGTGACCGGACCGAGACAGCTCCGGGATCTTCGTCACGAACAGTTCACTTCACTGCACCTCGTGAACAAGATGCGGCGCAGGTGCGCACCTTGTTCACGAGAACGAGCGAGGGTGGCCGTGCGGGTAGGTTCGGCCGTATGACCGACACGGTGACGAGCACGCCCAGCGCACAACGGCCCGGATCCATCCTGGGGACGCGAGTGCTGCGCACCGAGGATCCAGGGTTGCTCACCGGGAGTCGCAAGTACCTGGCCGACCTCCAGCTCGCGGGGCGGCTCCATGCGGTGTTCGTGCGGTCCGATGTCGCGCACGGGATCATCAACGCGATCCACACCGACGACGCCGTCGGCATGCCGGGCGTGGTCGAGATACTCACCTTCGACACGCTCGGGGTGGCGCCCCATCACGGCTTCGCCACCGTGCACGCCGACTTCGCGCGACCACCGCTGGCCGACGGGAGGGTGCGTTTCGTCGGCGAGCCGATCGCGGTGGTGCTCGCCGAGACGTTCGAGCAGGGCGAAGACGCTGCCGCGATGGTGTGGGCCGACATCGATCCCCTGCCGACGTACGTCGACGCGGAGTCGGCATTGGCCGATGGGACCGAGGAGATCTTCCCCGGGCACGGGTCGAACGAGGCCATGGTGATCGTCGACAAGCCGCGCACCGATCTGTCGGTTGCCGACGTGGTCGTTCGCGGCCGATACGTCAACCAGCGCATGGCGGTGGTGCCGATGGAGCCCGACTGCTGCGCCGCCGAGGTCGACGACAACGGTCGCCTCACGTTCTGGGCGTCGACCCAGATGCCGCACGGACTACACGGCCAGCTCGCCGACGCCCTCGGGATGGAGCCCGCCGACATCCGGGTGATCACCCCGCAGGTGGGTGGCGGGTTCGGCGGCAAAGCGGGCATCCACGCCGAGTACAGCGTGGTCGCCGCCGCAGCCCGACGGACCGGGCTGCCGGTCGTGTGGGTGCCGCCACGCAGCGACGACATGAAGGCGCTCCCTCACAGCCGCGGCCAGATCCAATACGCAGAACTCGGCTGCACCCGCGACGGCGACTTCACCGGGCTCCGTGTCCGACTCGTCGGTGATGCCGGCGCGTATCCGAGCGTCGGGGCGTTCCTGCCGGGTGGCACACGACGGATGGCACAGGGCACCTACGCGTTCCCCACCATCGAGTTCGACGTTGCCGTGGCCGTCACCAACACCACGCCGATGGGCGCCTACCGAGGCGCCGGCCGCCCGGAAGCGACGGCACTGCTCGAACGACTCGTCGACCAGGCGGCCCTCGAGTTGGGCATCGACCCGATCGAGATCCGGCGTCGAAACTTCCTCGGCGACGACGTGTTCCCGTTCCGCACGCTCACCGGCAACACCTACGACTCGGGTCGCTACAACTATCCACTTGCTCGGGCGGCGGAAGCCGTCGGGTACGACGAGTTGCGAGCCGAACAGACGCGGCGGCGCGACGCCGGCGACGAGGTGGCGCTCGGCATCGGCGTTGCTGCATACGTGGAGATCACCGCCGGCGGTGGCGCTGACGAGTTCGGCGCCATCGAGGTGCACGACGACGGCACCGCCACGATCTTCGCCGGCACGCAGTCGCACGGCCAGGGCCACCAGACCGCCTACGCGATGTTGGTGGCCGACCAGACCGGCATCCCGGTCGGAAACATCACGCTGGTCGACGGCGACACCGACCGGGTGCGCACCGGCGGCGGCACGGGCGGGTCGCGTTCGCTGCAACTCGGCGGATCGGCAGTACGCGGCGCGACCGAGGCCATGGTCACCAAGGCGAAGCAGCTCGCCGCTCGAGTACTGGAAGCCGACGAAGCCGACATCGTGGTCGACACCGCCGCAGCCACGATCGGCGTGGCGGGAGTTCCGGCGCAGGCACTCACCTGGGGCGAACTGGCGACGAAGGCACGTGCCGCGGGCGAGCAGCTGGACGGCGAGTTCGATTTCCACCAAGAGGGTGCCACCTTCCCGTTCGGTGCCCACATCGCCGTGGTCGAGGTCGATACGGGCACGGGCAAGGTCCGCCTCGTGCGTCACGTCGCCGTCGACGACTGCGGCACGGTGCTCGCACCACTTCTCGTCGAGGGCCAACAGCACGGCGGCATCGCTGCGGGTGTCGGCCAAGCGCTGTTCGAGGAGGTGCGCTTCGACACCGACGGCAATCCGATCACCTCGAACCTCGCCGACTATGCGATTCCGTCGGCGGCCGAGCTGCCATCGTTCGAGGTGCACTCCACCGAAACTCCGACGCCGCTCAATCCGTTGGGCGCCAAAGGAATCGGTGAGGCCGCCACGATCGGCGCCACCCCGGCCGTCCAGAACGCCGTGATCGACGCACTCTCCCATCTCGGGGTGCGCCACATCGATCTGCCGTGCACGCCCGAACGGGTGTGGACCACGATTCGTGACGCCGAGTCGGGGGTACTGGCAGACCCATGGAGCGAACCACCCGCCATCTTCGGACGCCTGCGCGCGGCAGCCGCGGCGTCAGCTGCGCCGGCCGTTCAGGAGGACGCTGCGGGAGCAGCAGCCGCCGACGGCATCTGACTGTTCGAGATGTGCTCGGGACCGCCACCGCCGAGTCCCCAGGCACATCTCGAACAACTCGAAACACTTCGACTGGAACGACTACCTACTGGTCGGTAGGGTGGATGGGATGAACGAGACGGAGATCCTGCACGAGCTGACGCCCGTCGCTGAAGCGCTCCTCGAGCGCCATCTCGCGACGTCCAAGGAGTGGTTCCCCCACGACTACGTCCCGTACGGACGCGGCCGTGATCACGAGTCAGGCCACCAGTGGGCCCCCGACGATGCCGACCTCGGCGGCCACGAGATCGGGCCAGAGGTGCGCAGCGCACTGCTGGTCAATCTGCTCACCGAGGACAACCTGCCGTACTACTTTCGATCGGTCGAGCGGATGTTCGGCAAGGACGGCGCTTGGGGTACCTGGGTGCGGCGATGGACCGCCGAAGAGGGCCGACACGCGATGGCGATCTACGGCTACCTGATGACCACCCGTGCGATCGACCCCGTCGAGCTCGAGCGTTCACGCATGGCGCAGGTGTCCGGTGGCGAGACCCCCGACCCGCCGCTGCACGAGGGGTTCATCTACCTCGCGCTGCAGGAACTGGCGACCCGTATCTCGCATCGCAACACCGGCGCGCTGCTCGGCGACCCGGTCGGCTACGAAGTCATGAAGCGCGTCGGCAGCGATGAGAACCTGCACCAGCTCTTCTACCGCGACCTCGCAGCGGCGGCGATCGAGGCCGACCCGAACACGATGATGGTCGCCATGGAGAAGCAGGTCCGCAGCTTCGCCATGCCCGGCACCGGTATCCCCGACTTCGACCGCCACGCTGCGTTGATAGCGAAAGCCGGAATCTACGACCTGCAGATCCACCACGAGCAGATCCTCGTACCGGTCGTGCTGCGCCAGTGGGGCGCCGACAAGATCACCGGGCTCTCCGGCGAGGGCGCCGCCGCACAGGAGAAGCTGATGAAGCGTCTCGCCACCAGTGAGAAGGTCGCCAAACGCTTCGCCGACAAGCGTGACGCCGCCCTCGCGTCGGTCTGAACCGAGTGCTCCCTCGGCGACCAGCAGCGTGAGCAGACTGTGAGCGTGCTCGGCACCCCGCAGCTCGATGGCGTCGAGGCGTGGGTCGGCGAACACCTGGGACACCTCGTGGCCGAACCCGATGTCAGCTCGTCGCCACGCTTTCGAGGCACCCAGGCGGCTGCCGATTCGATGCTCGCCGTGCTCGACATCGAGGGGTACGCCCGTCGACGCAACGAGGTGCTGCCCGAGTCGCGGCGAGGGGCCACCGCGCTGTCGCCGTACATTCGTCACGGGCTGCTCTCGTTGCCACAGGTGTCCGCAGCCGTTGCGACCGCCCCCAGCAAGGACCGCCAGAAGTTCCGGGACGAGTTGATGTGGCAGGAGTACGCCCGCCACATGTATGCGCGCCTCGGCACCCGCAACCGTCGAGCGTTGCGGTACGAACCCGAGAGCGCGGACCACGACGGATCGGATCCGTGGGACCGTTCGATGGCATGCATGGACGCGACTGTCGGCGAACTCGAACGCGACGGGTGGCTGGTGAACCAGACCCGGATGTGGCTCGCGTCGCAATGGTCGGTGCGCCACGGCGTCGACTGGCGAGACGGTGAAGACCGCTTCTTCACTCATCTGCTCGACGGATCTCGCGCTGCGAATCGACTCGGCTGGCAATGGACGATTGGCGCCGGAACGGGCAAGCCATACGGGTTCAGTCGTTGGCAGGTCGAGAAGCGGGCACCGGCGTTGTGCGCCGGATGCGCCCGCCGGAACGACTGCCCGATCGAACAGTGGCCGGACGAACGCACATTGGTCGCCGTCGACACCGACCAGCGACTCGATCGTGACACCGATCCCTCGACAACGGCGGGGCCGGCGGAAGCCATCACCACTGGTGACCCCGACGTCGTCTGGCTCACCGCTGAGAGCCTCGGCGACCACGACCCTGCACTCGCTGCGCACCCCGACCTGCCGGTGGTGTTCGTGTTCGACGAGCCATTGCTCACCGGGCTCCGGCTTTCCTCGAAGCGTCTCGTCTTCCTCGCCGAACGCCTCGCCGAACTCGCCGAGTCGCGCACGGTCGAAGTCCACCTCGGTGATCCGGCCACAGTGCTCGCCGATCGAGCACTCGCCACCACCTTCACTCCCGTGCCGAAGGCGCGCCGACTCCGCGCCGAACTCGCCGTCGTCGATCTCCATCCGTGGCCGTGGCTCGTTCGCCCGACGACGGGGCCGATCAGCAGCTTCTCGGCATGGCGTCGCGGTCGCTGAGCCGACACACTGCACGCATGGCTCGGCTCTTCGTGGCGATCTGGCCGCCCGACGATGTGCTCGACGGGCTCGCCGACATCGAGCGTCCCAAGGATCAGGGCGTCAAGTGGGTGCCGCAGGAGAACTTGCACATCACGTTGCGGTTCCTCGGCGACGCCGACGAAGGCGAGGTCGCGGCCCGACTCGACGAGACGCTACTGCCTGCGGCGACCGCCATGGTCGGTCCGGCGTTCGACCTGCTCGGCGAACGGGCGCTGATCTCACCGGTTGCCGGCGTCGACGAGTTGGCCGAGGTCGTCCGACGGTCGCTGCGAGGACAGGGAACCGAGCCGGAGCGCAAGCAGTTCCAGGGCCACATCACCGTCGCCCGGCTCGCACGCAACGCTCGACCGCGACGCAGCGCCGGTCGACCGTTCGAAGCGTCGTTCACGGTCGGCGAGGTCGCCCTCGTCGCAAGCACGCTGCTCGACACCGGCGCCGTCTACGAAACCATCGGCACCTGGCCGACCCGCTGACCGCCACGCAATGGTGCTACGACTACGCCATGGGGGATCTGCTCACTGCGCTGGCCGCAGCACAACCTGACAAGCCCGCGATCATCGACGACCGCACCGGGGTGACCGGCACCGATGATGTCCGCAGGTGCACCTACGCCGAATTCGAGAATCGGGCGAACCAGCTCGTCCACGTGCTCGACGGGCTCGGTGTGGGGCCGGGCCACAAGGTGGTCTGGTGCGGGCAGAACTCGACGGGCATCCTCGAGCTCACCAGTGCCTCACGCAAGATCGGCTCCACCGCGGTGCCGCTGAACTACCGACTGTCCGACGAAGAGGCTGCCTACGTCATCGACCACTGCGATGCGACGACGGTGTACATCGACGCCGAGTTCGCAGCACTGATCGATCGGATCCGGCCGGCGATCCCGAACGTCGTCAACGTGCTCGTGTTCGACGGGCCCGCGCCCGACGGGATGACCGCCGTCGACCCACTGATCGCCGCAGCGTCGACCGATGTGATGGAGCGCGCCGATGTCGACGAGGGCGGTGCCACCATGACCTACACCTCGGGCACCACCGGCAAACCCAAGGGTGCGTACCGACGCACGGCCGCCGACCCGCGCGCCGGGGCCGCACTGATGCAACACATCGGGTACCGCCCCGACGACATCTATCTCACGACCGGGCCGCTGTATCACTCCGGTCCCGGCGGGTTCGCGGCGAGTGCGATCGCGATGGGCCAGACCGTGGTGCTGCAACGCAAGTTCGATCCCGAGGACTGGTTGCGCATCCTGCAGCTCCATCGGGCCACGTCGACGTTCTCGGCGCCGACCCCGATCCGGATGATCTGTAATCAGCCCGACGAGGTGAAGGCGAAGTACGACACGTCGTCAATGCGTGTGATGATCGCCAACGCGGCGCCGTGGAGTTTCGCGCTCAAGCAGCAGTACGTGGCCAACTTCCCGCCCGAGTCACTGTTCGAGATCTACGGGTCGACCGAGCTGGGTGTCAACACGGTGCTGCGGCCCGAGGATCAGATGCGCAAGCCGGGGTCGTGCGGCAAGGAGGCGCCGATGGTCGAGATCCGCCTGTATGACGAGCTCGGCGGCATCGTCACCGGTACCGGGCCTGAGGCGACCGGCGAGGTGTTCGTGCGGTCGACGGCGGTGTTCGCCGACTACTACAAACAGCACGACAAGTTCGAGGAAGACCATCGCGACGGCTTCCAAACGGTGGGCGACATCGCCTACCGCGACGACGAAGGATTCATCTACATCTGCGACCGCAAGAAGGACATGATCATCTCGGGCGGGATGAACATCTACCCGGCGGAGATCGAGGCGGCGCTCGAATCACACCCGGACATCTATGAAGCTGCCGTGTTCGGGATTCCGAGCGACGACTGGGGCGAGCTGGTGCACGCCGTGATCGTCAAGCGTGACGGGTCCGAACTGGACGAGGACGGCGTGAAGGCGCACTCGCGCGAGCACCTGGCGAGCTACAAGATCCCTCGCTCGATCTCGTGGATCGACGAGCTCCCCAAGACCGGTTCGGGCAAGATCCTCAAGCGCGATCTCCGCAAGCCGTACTGGGCGGGTCGCACCAGCAACGTGTGACCGTTCTCGAACACCAGCTGCGCAACGACGGCGGGGGCCCGCCATCATGGGTCCGTGGCGACCCCCCCGGAACTCCGAAGCGATTGGCGCGACGTGCCACACGTTCGTCGTCTGGCGGAGCACCACCCGCATCGCGCCGAGATCCTGCGGCGACACGACGAGGCGCAGCACCGCGGCCTCGCGTCCTACGCCGACCCGGTGAGTGGATTCAGCGTGTTCACCGCTGAGTTCCTGGCATCACGCGAGTACTGCTGCGAGAGCGGCTGCCGGCACTGCCCGTACCTCGACTGAAGCTAGGTCGACGGAAGCAACAGGAGGTCGTCGATCTGGCCGAGCGCCTGCCGCATGCCTTCCTCGGCGCCCATCGCGAGAGTCTGCTCCATTGCGTCGAGCGTCGGAAACGTGCTGCGGATCGTCATCTGTGTGACGGCGCCCATGGCTTCGAGATCGATTCGCATGATGTTGACGGGCAAGTCGGGGTTCGGTTCGCCATCGTCGTTCGCGAAGCCGTCCTGTACCTCGAGGGCATTGGGCGGATCGACCTCCCGAACGCGCCACCAGCCGTGATATTGCTCGCCGTCCGGTGCGGTCATGAAGTACGCGACGGCGCCGCCGGAGGTGAGGTCGAAGTCGGTGAACGTGGCGGGGTGGGTCGGCGGGCCCCACCATCGTTCGAGCTGGCGGGGATCAGCGAGAAGTTGCCACACCCGCTCGATCGGTGCGGTGAACTCCGAGACGATTTCCATCGTCAGTGCTGCGGTGTCCTTGCGGACGTCGGTGACGGTCATGATGTCTTGCCCTTCGTGACGGTTGGTCGTTGGTTTCGATCGTCGAGAAGTTGCTCGAAGCGGTCGAGGCGATCGAGCCACACCGACTCGAGTTGGTCGAGCAGGCGCTGCGCCCGACGCACGGTGTCGACGTTGCACCGCACGAGTTGCTCGCGGCCGCGTCGTTGCTTGACGACGAGGTCGGCGCGTTCGAGCACGGCGACGTGCTTCTGCACGGCTGCGAAGCTCATGTCGTAGCTGCGAGCGAGTGCCGACACCGAACTGTCGCCGACCATCGTGCGCCGCACGATGTCACGCCGTGTCCGATCCGCGAGCGCTTGGAACAGCCGGTCCACGTCGTCGTCGCTCAGAGTTTCTACAACCATCTGGTTGCAGGTTAGCCGAATTCCTCCGTGTGCGCAATCCCCCGCCGGGCCGCGCCGCGACGATGGGTAACGTCCTCACACGTGATCGAGCTCTCCCACGTCGTGCGCAACCGAGCGATCGCCGCCGGGCAGGCAGAGTGGATCGACCGGCTTCCCGAGATCGTTCGGTCGCTGGAACACGACTGGTCGATCGAGGTCGGCCGGGCCTACAGCGAGGGTACCGAAGCGTTCGTCGCCGACGCCGAACTCCACGACGGCACGCCGGTGGTGCTGAAGGTGCTCGTACCCCGGCGGGACGACGGGATCGATGATCACGAAGCGACCGTGCTCCGTCTCGCCGACGGTGAAGGGTGCCCGATCCTGTACCGCGAGGACGTCGGACGGGGTGCGCTGTTGATGGAACGCCTCGGGCCGTCGATGTTCGCGCTGGCACTGCCCTACGAGCAGCGACTGCCGGCACTGTGTGACGCTGCGGCCAGAATGTGGCGGCCAGCCCCCGATGCCGGCCTGCCGACGACCGCCACCAAGGCCGCGTGGTTGATCGACTTCGTCACCTCCAAGTGGGAAACGCTCGACCATCCCTGCGCCGAACGCACGATCGAGCATGCCGTTGCATGTGGGCATCGGCGTCTGGTGGTCGGCGAGCCGGAGCGGCCGCTCCTTCTCCACGGCGACGTGCATCAATGGAACGCGCTGCACGCTGGCGACGGGTTCAAGCTCGTCGATCCGGACGGTCTGGTCGGCGAGCCGGAGTACGACTTCGGCGTCATCCTGCGCGAAGACCCCGACGAGCCGCTCGCCGCCGATCCTCTGGCGACCGCGCATTGGATGGCCGAACGCCACGCACTCGATGCCCCGGCGATCTGGGACTGGTCGGTGATCGAACGGGTGTCGACCGGGCTGGTCACCACCGAGATCGGCCTCCAGCCGGCCGGTCGACAACTCCTTGCCGTCGCCGATCGCCTCGCCTCGACCTGACATCTCGATTGGGGTCTGACCCCGATCGAGATGTGGCACACGCTCTGGTCAGTGGAGGCAGAACTCGTTGCCTTCGGGGTCGAGCAGTGTGATCCAGTGACCCTCCGGCTCGTCGAACTCTGCGACGTGCGTTGCACCAGCGCTCACCAACTCGGCGGCGCGGGAATGGAGCTCCGACTGGTCGACACGGACATCCAGATGCATCCGGTTCTTCGCCGTCTTTCCCTCGGGAACCTTCAAGAAGAACACCCGCGGCCCGACACCGTCGGGATCGACGATCGCAAACGCGCGGTCGGGATCGGACTGGTCGATCCCGAACGCGGTGAGCGCCGTCTCCCAGTCGTCGAAACCGTCGGGTGGCGGCTGTTCGACGTAGCCGAGTACCTCGCACCAGAACTCGGCAAGCTTGCGCGGGCCTGCAACATCGACGGTGATCTGGATCTCTCGGGCCATCTTCCCATCATGCCCCAGAGGACGATTGATCCAGTACAGCGTCACCACGGGATGCTCATGAGGTACACCGGAACCGGCGGACCGCGTAAGTTCGTCGTCATGGCCTCTGCGAACATCGTCGTCGAAACGGTCCTCAAGTCGCCGCTACATCGTGTGATGTCCGGCAAACTCGCCCTGATCCGCTACCACGGCGCCCGCACCGGGACCGAACACACCCTGCCGGTGCAGTACGCCGACACGCACAACGGACTCGTGGTCGCAGTCGGCAAGCCCGACACGAAGACATGGTGGCGGAACTTCACGACGATGGGCCAGGTACAGGTGCTCGTGGCCGGTGACTGGGTGGCGATGACGGCGCATGCGCTGGTCGGCAGCGAGGACCCCGAAGCGGTCACCCCGCTGTTGCGCTCGTACGCCGCCCGTTTCCCGAAGGTCGTGAAGTTGCTCGACGGCGACGACATCGAGGAACGGGTCGAACACGCAGTCGTCGTCTGGCTCCGTCCGGCCGCATGAGCACCAGCGGCACGCCAGGCCGTGGCCGCTCCGTCGGACGGCCTCGGCAACTCTGTGGTATCCCCTGTTTATGGTTGCGGGTATGGAGATCGCAGGGGTTGTCGAGCGGGTGGAGCACATCTCCGCTGTGCGCGCGAATCCTGCGGCGGACGCCGCGTTGATCAAGTCCGGGCTCGTCGCAGTCCGTGAAGCCAAGGCTTGGCTCGACGCTCAGCACGCCGGTCTGGTCCAGTCGTTGCGGTCCGTCGACTCGTTCCCCGAACAAGCCGTTGCCGAAGCGTCGAAG
>JANPKU010000150.1:0-62414 GCA_031426215.1 Actinomycetes bacterium | reverse complement strand
ACTCGGGCTTGCGAGCTCGGGATGTTGTGTTGGGCGTGTTGTCGTCGGTGTCGCCGAGTGCGTTGTTCGACAGGAGTTGGGCGACGGCTTGTGCGGCGAGGTAACGCTGTTTCTCGATCGGGTCGTCAGGGCATTCGACCGGCACCGTTTGTGCGAACAGTGTGTGGACCATCGCGTCGATCCGTGACGCGATGCGTACCCCGGTGAGCGGGTCGAATTTGGCGGTCAGGTTCCACATGCCTTCGGTGTCGACCCATGAGCGTGCGCGGGCGATGCGGCGTGGTCGTTCGAGGCGGTCCATGCCGTCGCCTTCTTGCAGCTTCTTCGATTCGAGGTCCAACCGGCGGGCGAACTCGTCGACGGTGCCGGCCTTCGCCACGTCGGCCAGGGCGTCGGCGCGTCGGATCAATTCGTCACGTTTGTGCCCGTCGAGCTTCTTGGAGGCCCGGGTGACGGCGTCGACGTGCTCAGCAGTGATCGCACCGTCATCGAGCGCGCCGGCCAACTTCGGGGTGGCATCCAACGTCGTTGATCGTTCGGTGGTCTTGGCGGCCTGTCCCAACGACGTCTTCGACGCTGCCGCGACAGTCTGCTCAGGGAACGAATCGACCTCGCGCAACTGGCGCACCAGGCCGGCGTGCTGAGCGTCGCACCATGCCCGAACTTCACGTATCGCAACGAGCCCCGACTTGATCGGCGCGGCGTCTGCAGCAGGGTTCGCGCGCACAGCGGAGATGTGCTCCACCCGCTCGACGACCCCTGCGATCTCCATGCATCCCACCATAGAGAGGGGGTGTCACAGGGTTACCGAGGTCGGAAGTTGTCAAGGGGTATGAGACAGGTTCCGTTGCGGTTGTTTGATCCAGGTGATGCGAGAAGTTCGGGTGCGGTCGGGCGTTCGCGGATCGGGGGCGGCGGTGTAGGCGTCATCGCGGACGGTGTGGCAGGCGCGTACCCACTGTTCGGCGCGCAGGATGCGATCGTTCTCGAGGCGCGGGCAGGCCCTGCCCTGGCGCCGCCAGGCCCGTCGCTGCGACCGAGGAGTTCAGGTGGCAGTCGGACATAGCACACGACGCCAGAATTACGGCGGACCGCCCATTGGATCTGTGAACGGGCGCCGCTAGCATCACATGCCGGTCTGTTCGCGGGCCGTGGTGCACCCTGTCGGCGCAAGTCAACTGGGTGACCGGAGAAGAGCAAGTTCGTCAACCCCGAGCTCGTCAGCGCGTGCTGTCGTGCCCGGTTCCAGTCCGTCAGATCCCGAAACAGAGTGAGGAGAAGCCCCTGCCAAAGCCAAAAGAAGACGCGATCGTGCTCGAAGGCAAGATCCTCGAATCGCTTCCGAACGCAATGTTCAAGGTCGCGCTCGACAACGGGCACCAAGTCTTGGCTCACATCTCCGGCAAGATGCGCATGCACTACATCCGCATCCTCCCCGGCGACAAGGTGCAGGTGGAACTCACTCCCTACGACCTCACCCGAGGTCGCATCACGTACAGGTACAAGTAAGAGAGCCTCATGAAAGTCCGACCCAGCGTCAAGCCGATGTGCGACAACTGCAAGGTGATTCGTCGCCACCGTCGCATCATGGTCATCTGCACCAATCCCCGTCACAAACAGCGTCAAGGCTGAGGGGCACAGGAGAAATCACATGGCACGTATCGCCGGCGTCGACATTCCCCGCGAAAAGCGGTTGGAGATCTCGCTCACCTACATCTTCGGGATCGGTCTGCCCACGTCGCAGAAGATCTGCGCGGAGCTCGAACTCGACCCGAACACCAAGGTGTCGAACCTGACGGAGGACGAGGTCAACCGGATCCGTTCCTACATCGATCAGAACCTGAAGATCGAAGGTGACCTGCGCCGTGATGTGCAGGGTGACATCAAGCGCAAAATCGAGATCGGCTGCCTCCAGGGCATCCGACACCGCAAGGGTCTCCCGGTCCGCGGGCAGCGCACCCACACCAACGCTCGCACCCGCAAGGGCCCCAAGCGCACCGTCGCCAACAAGAAGAAGGCAGTGAGGAAGTAATGGCGAAGCCAACAGCGAGCCGTCGTCCGCGCAAGCGCGACCGCAAGAACGTCAGCACGGGCATCGTGCACATCAAGAGCTCGTTCAACAACACGATCGTCTCGATCACCGACACCGAGGGCAACGTCATTGCCTGGGCGTCGTCGGGTGGTGTCGGTTTCAAGGGCAGCCGCAAGAGCACGCCGTACGCCGCTCAGCAGGCCGCCGAGAAGGCCGGCAAGGCCGCCATCGAGCACGGCATGCGCCGCGCCGAAGTGCAGGTCAAGGGTCCGGGTTCTGGTCGCGACACCGCAGTGCGGTCGATCCAGCAGACCGGCATCGAGGTCACCTCGATCAAGGACGTCACACCGGTTCCCCACAACGGGTGCCGCCAGCCGAAGCGTCGCCGCGGTTAAAGAGGAGACTGAGTCATGGCTCGTTACACCGGACCCAAGGTGCGCATCTCGCGTCGCCTGTCGGTCAACATCTTCGAGAACGAAAAGGGCCGTCAGGCTCTCGAGCGTCGTCCGTTCCCTCCTGGCCAGCACGGCCGCACCCGTCGCCGCAACGCAGGCAGCGAGTACCTCGCCCAGATGCAGGAGAAGCAGAAGGCCAAGTACATCTACGGCGTGTTGGAGAAGCAGTTCCACAAGACCTATCTCGAGGCCCAGCGCCTCCAGGGTCCCACCGGTGAGAACCTGTTGCGGATGCTCGAGCAGCGCCTCGACAACATCGTCTACCGCGCCGGGTGGGCGTCGAGCCGTCCGCAGGCCCGTCAGTTCGTGAACCACGGACTGATCCAGGTGGACGGCAAGCGGGTCGACATCGCCAGCTTCCGCGCCAAGAAGGGTCACGTCGTCTCGCTGTCGCCCAAGGCGCAGAAAATGATCGTGATCCAGCACAACATCGACACGCTCGATCGCTCCCTCGTCGGGTGGCTCGAAGCGAGCGACGGAGGCAAGGCCGTGACCATTCGCAGCCTTCCCGAACGCGAGCACATCGACGTCCCCGTGCGTGAGTCGCTCATCGTCGAGCTCTACTCCAAATAATCCCCGTCTCTCGAACGCCCTCCGCTCGTCACCCGAACACCTTGAAAGGTCCCGGCACAAATGCTCGTCATGCAGCGCCCCACCATCGAAGCTCTCGGTGAGGAGTCCGACAACCGCGGTCGCTTCGCGGTCGGCCCACTCGAGCCCGGCTTCGGCCACACGCTCGGCAACTCGCTGCGTCGCACTCTGCTGTCGTCGATCCCTGGCGCGGCGATCACCACGGCTCGATTCGACGACTCGCTCCACGAGTTCGACACGATCCCCGGCGTTGCCGAGGATGTCACCGACATCATCTTGAACCTCAAGGACATCGTCGTCACCTCCGTCTCCTCGGAGCCCGTCGCGATGCGCCTCGACGCTCGTGGCGCCGGCGCCGTGACGGCGGCCGACATCGAGTGCCCGGCCGACGTCGAGGTGCTCAACAAGGATCTCCACATCGCCACGCTCAACGCCAAGGGCCGTCTCGCCATTGACCTCACCGTCGAACAGGGACGTGGCTACCTGTCGAGCAACCGCGAGGACGACAATCGCGTCATCGGCGTGATTCCGATCGATTCGATTTTCAGCCCGGTGCGCCGCGTGTCGTTCCAGGTCGAGCCGACCCGTGTCGAGCAGTCGACGAACTACGACCGCCTCGTCATCGAGATCGAGACCGACGGTTCGATCACCGCTGCTGACGCACTGGCATCCGCCGGCGCCACCCTGCGCTCGCTGGTCGACCTCGTCGCCACGATGTCCGACGAGCCCAAGGGCCTGGAACTCGGCGAGATCGTCGATGCCGCCGTGAGCTCCCCGGACCTGGACCTCCCGATCGAGGACCTCGATCTGTCCGAGCGTCCCAACAACTGTCTCAAGCGCGCTCAGGTCAACACGGTCGGCGAACTGCTGACCAAGACCGAGGACGACCTGCTCAACATCACCAACTTCGGCCAGAAGAGCCTCGACGAGGTCAAGGCCAAGCTCGACGAGCGTGGCCTCACGCTTCGCGGCTGATCGCCGCGACGCACGTAACGAAAGACGATTGAACGATGCCCACACCACGCCGCTCCCGCCGCTTCGGTAGCTCCGCTGCCCACCAGCGCCTCATGATGGCCAACCTCGCCGCGTCGCTGTTCGCAGCCGAGGCCATCACCACCTCCGAAGCGAAGGCCAAGCACCTCCGCCCGATCGCCGAGAAGCTGATCACCAAGGCGAAGAAGGCTCAGGAAGCGGGCCCGATGCAGGTCCACCGCATCCGGCAGATCGAGGCGTTCCTCGGCGACAAGGAAATGACCTACAAGCTGGTGCACGACGTGGCGCCTCGCTACGCCGAGCGCAACGGTGGTTACACCCGGATCCTCAAGATGGGTCCGCGCCACGGCGACAACGCGCAGATGGCGCGCATCGAACTCGTCTGAGTACGAGGGACACGGTCGCGTGCCCGACACGCGTAACGTACGCCTGACCGTCGCCTACGACGGCACCGACTTCCGCGGATTCGCCGAGAGCGTTGGCATGCGAACCGTCATGGGCGAACTCCGCCGAGCCATCGAGACCGTCGTGCGTTGCCCGGTGGAGCTCACCGGCGCGGGACGCACCGATGCTGGGGTGCACGGTTGGGGCCAGGTGGTGTCCGGCCAGCTTCCGACGGCAACCGATCTCGGACGGTTGCAGCGCAGCGTCAATGCAATGTGCAGTCCCGACATCTCTGTGCGCGACGTCACGTTCGTCGACCCGACGTTCTCTGCTCGATTCTCGGCGACGGGTCGTACGTACCGCTACAACGTCTGGAACGCGTCGACGCCGAATCCGCTCATTGCCCGATCGAGCTGGCACGTACCGCTCGGACTCGATCTTGCGGCGATGAACGTCGCGGCAGCGGCCTTGCACGGAGAGCACGACTTCTCGTCGTTCTGTCGTCGACCGAAGCCGGCGGTGGGATTCGACGAACCGAGCCTGGTGCGCCACCTGCATTCAGCGGCGTGGGCGCCGGCTGACGACTCGCAGTGGGGGCCAGCGCTGCTGCGTTTCGAGATCACCGCCTCCTCGTTCTGTCATCAGATGGTTCGAAGCATCGTGGGCACCCTCGTCGACGTCGGACTCCGTCGACGACGCGCCGATTCGATCGATGCGACCTTGGCAGCACGAGACCGTAACGCCGCCGGACAGGTGGCCCCATCGACCGGCCTCGTGCTGTGGTCCGTCGACTATGACGGCCAACGATGGGATGCTTGAGCGGCCGCGGGTTGGAGGGTGGTGTCGGCGGCCGTATCATTTCACGGTTCCCCACAGCGGGATACGTAACTCTTCGACTCTCGACAGATTGATTGCGCCATGCCTACGTACACCCCCAAAGCCAGTGAGATCCAGCGTGCATGGCACGTCGTCGACGCGGAAGGGCTCGTCCTCGGTCGCCTCTGCACCGAGGTCGCCCGACTCCTGCGCGGCAAGCACAAGCCGACCTACACGCCGCACATCGACACCGGCGATCACGTGATCATCGTCAACGCCGACAAGATCGTGATGACCGCTGGCAAGGCCGACCGCACGATGGTGTACCGCCACTCCGGTTATCCCGGCGGCATCAAGTCCGAGACGTATGCGCACCTCCACGCCCGCAAGCCCGAGGACGCACTGCGCAAGTCGGTCCGCGGCATGCTCCCGAAGGGTCCGCTCGGGCGCCAGCAACTCCTCAAGCTCCAGGTGTATGCCGGTCCGACCCACCCGCACGCCGCGCAGACCCCCACCAAGTTCGAGATCCCGGCCGCCAAGGCCCGCTGAACAACCGATCGCATCAGAGAGACAGACACATGGGAACCGCACCGCTCACCCAGACCACCGGCCGCCGCAAGCGAGCAGTCGCACGAGCTCAGCTCCGCCCCGGCACCGGCCAGTTCACGATCAACGGCAAGACCCTCGAGGTGTACTTCCCCACTGCGGTGTCGCGCATGGTCGTCACCGAGGCGCTCACCGTCACCGACACCCGCGAGAACTACGACATCACCGCTTCGATCCACGGTGGTGGATCCAGCGGGCAAGCCGGTGCGCTGCGCATGGCGATCGCCCGTTCGCTCCTCGAGATCGATCCCGAGAGCCGCGCAACGCTGAAGAAGGCCGGACTCCTCACGCGTGACTCGCGTAAGAAGGAGAGCAAGAAGTACGGCCTCAAGAAGGCCCGCAAGGCGCCGCAGTTCACCAAGCGCTGATCCGGTTCGCCCGATGCAGTTCGGCACCGACGGGGTCCGTGGTGTCGCGCTCAGCGAACTGACGACTGAATTCGCCACCAGACTCGGTCGCGCCGCGGCACGAGTGCTCGGCGACGATGGCGTCACCACAGTGGTCGTGGGCGGCGACACACGCGAATCCACTGACGTGCTCGATCGAGCGCTCTGCGACGGGTTCGCCGCCGAGGGGCTCGAGGTTATCCGACTGGGTGTCTCCCCGACGCCGCAGGTTGCGTTCGAAGCGCAGCGCCGTGGCGCCCTGGGCGCCGTGGTGTCGGCCTCGCACAACCCATGGACCGACAACGGGATCAAGCTCTTCGCACGCGGGGGCGTGAAGCTTGGCGACGAGGTCGAAGCTCGCATCGAGGCTGAACTGGTGCAGCTCGACGAGAACCCACCGGCGGACGTATCAGGTTCCATCGTCGACGGGACCGCAGATCACGGCGCATACATCGGCCACGTCATCGACTTCCTCGACGGGCTCAGGCTCGACGGAATGCGCGTCGTACTCGACGCGGCGAACGGAGCGGCGCACCAGATCGGCCCAGCGGTCCTGCGAGCTGCCGGCGCCGAGGTCATCGTCGTGGCCGACTCGCCCGATGGCCGCAACATCAACGATCGCTGCGGAGCGACGGCTCCGTCACTGGTGGCTGCCGCGGTGGTCCAACATGGTGCCGACGTCGGCATCGCCCTCGACGGTGATGCCGATCGGCTGATCGCCGTCGACCACGTCGGCAGCGTCGTCGACGGCGACCACATCATCGCCATCATCGCCAACGACCTTCGTGCCCGAGGCCAACTCCGCCACGACACCGTCGTCGTCACCGTGATGACGAACCTCGGGTTTCGCCTGGCGATGAGCGAGGCTGGTGTCGACGTCGTCGAGACTGCGGTCGGCGACCGGTACGTGCTCGAAGCGCTCGCGGCTGGTGGGTTCTCCCTGGGAGGCGAGCAGTCGGGCCACGTCATCTTCGCCGATCATGCGACCACCGGCGATGGCGTCCTCACGGCGATCGCGTTGCTCGACGCCGTGCAGCGTTCCGGCCGGCCCCTTGCCGAGATCGCCGCCACCACGATGACGTCGCTCCCGCAGGTGCTCGTGAACGTGCGGGTGGCGAACCGCATGCCCGACGCGGCCGATCGACTCGCCGATGAGATCGCCGCCGCGCAACTCGACCTCGGTGCAAGTGGTCGGGTCCTGGTGCGTGCGAGTGGTACCGAACCCCTGGTGCGCGTGATGGTGGAAGCGCCGACTCACGCCCGCGCCGAGTACGTCGCTGCCACCCTCGCCGACGCCGCGCGACGTCTCGTCGACTGAGAGCGATGAGCGAAAAGCCGGGATCCGGGCGGTCGGCTCATCACCACGCTCGATCGTCCTGCGGCGATGAGCGAAAAGCCGGCATTCGGGCGGCTCGCTCATCGCTGAGGACACGTGTCGGCGTCCCGAACGTCGGCTGAACCGGGAGTATCCTCGAATTCCATGTGCGGCATCATCGGCATCGTCAGTCGACCCCCGACGCGAGCGACACCTGACGCTGCGGATCTCCTCGTCGGACTGGACCGCGCTGCGACTGCGATCAACTCGGCGCCAGCCGACGTGGGCGAAGCAACCGTTCATGCACGAGCGGTCGACGAAGCACTTCGTGGACTTCCCGGCGTGCTGGCGCTCGTGGGCCATGTCGACCTCGTGGCAGCAGTTACCTCGCGGCTCGACCAGATCGACGCCGCGACGTCGGAGATCGAGGATCGTCTCGACACCAACGCCGACCAACTCGACGCCGAGGCGCTGGAACGGGCAAACGCCGGGCTGATCGACCTGAAGGATGCGCTCTGGGCGATCCGGCACGATCGGCTACGCACCGCCCGCGAGGTCCAGGCGCTCGCCGGTCGTGATGCACCGGTCTCCGCACTCGGTGGCTACCTCACCGTCCAGCAAGCGTTCTCGGCAATCGATCGCCTCGAGGTACGCGGGCGCGATTCTGCCGGACTCCACGTCTTCGTCTGGGGCCACGACATCGATGCCGGTGTGCTGGCGACCCTCACGGCGGATCGCGGCACCGATCCACTGTTCCAGTCCGGCGCCGTCGTCGACACCGGAACCTGCTTGTCGTTCGTGTACAAGGCTGCTGCTGAGATCGGTGAGCTCGGCGACAACACGGCGGCGCTCCGCCATGCGCTCGATGCCGACCAACTCCTGCGTCGCGCGGTGCAGTCGCCGGAGGCGAGGGTGGCCGTCCTCGGTCACACCCGCTGGGCCAGCGTTGGCATCATCAGCGAGCCCAACACGCACCCGCTGAACTCGGTCGAACTCGAACAGCCGGCGGCGACCAACCCGGAGTACGTCGTGGCGGCGCTCAATGGTGACGTCGACAACCACGCCGACCTGCGAGCCCAACACGGATTGCGCATCGCATCCACGATCACCACCGATGCCAAGGTGATCCCGGCGCTTGTTGCGCGTCACGCTGCCACGACGAATCTGGCCGAGGCCTTTCGCCGCACGGTCACCGAGTTCGAGGGATCGGTGGCGATCGGTGTCGCGAGTGCCGAGGCGCCGTCGCAGCTGTTCCTGGCACTGCGCGGAAGTGGTCAGGGCCTCTACATCGGCCTCGCCGACGACTGCTACATCGTGGCGAGTGAGCCCTACGGTCTCGTCGAAGAGACTGCGCAGTACGTTCGCATGGACGGCGAGCACGGCGGTGAGATCGTGATGATCGATGGTGCCCAGGCGGGAGAACTCGGGGGCATCGTGCGCATCGGCTACGACGGCACACCACTGCCGGTGGGCGATGGCGATGTCGCAATCGCCGAGGTCACCACTCGTGACATCAATCGTGGTGACTTCCCGCACTTCTTGCTCAAGGAGATCTCCGAGGCCCCGCAGAGCTTCGCCAAGACGCTGCGTGGAAAGATCGTCGAGCGTGATGGTCTGTTCCACGCCGACGTCGGCCAACGGGCGCTCCCCGCAGCAGTGGCCGCCCGACTGGCCGCTGGCACGATCAGACGAATCCGCGTCATCGGGCAAGGCACTGCGGCCGTCGCTGGTCAGAGCACCGCAGCGATTCTCGACGAGCTCACCGACTCGATGCTCGACGTCGACGCCATCACCGCCACTGAGCTGTCGGGGTTCGCGCTGCGACCGGACATGAGCGACACGCTTGCCATTGCGGTCAGCCAGTCGGGAACCACGACCGACACGAACCGAACGGTCGACCTCTTGCGTTCGCGGGGGGCGGCGGTGATCGGGATCGTGAATCGGCGCAGCAGCGACCTCACCGACAAGGCCGACGGAGTGCTGTACACCTCCGACGGTCGCGATGTGGAGATGAGTGTTGCCTCGACCAAGGCGTTCTATGCGCAGGTGGCCGCCGGTGCGCTGCTGTCGTGTGCGATCGGCGAAGCGGCAGGGCTCGGCGACCCGGGGCGACGATCCGATCTGCTCGCCTCGCTGCGCGAGCTCCCCGATGCGCTCCGCGAGGTGCTCGCTCGTCGCGAAGTCATCGCCGACGCTGCGCGACGTCTCGCTCCGCCCAAACGCTATTGGGCGGTCGTCGGCAACGGCCCGAACAAGGTGGCGGCCGAAGAGGTCAGGATCAAGCTCAGCGAGCTCTGCTACAAGTCGATCGCTTGCGATTCGACCGAGGACAAGAAGCACATCGATCTGTCGTCCGAGCCGCTGATCCTCGTCTGTGCAGCCGGTCTCGTCGGGTCGACCGCCGATGACGTCGCGAAGGAAGTGGCGATCTTCACCGCCCACAAGGCCACGCCGATCGTGGTCGCCAATGACGGTGAGACCCGGTACAACGCTGCGGCGACGATCAACGTGCCGCCGGTCGACGAAGCGCTCGGTTTCGTGCTGTCAGCGATGGTCGGGCACCTCTTCGGCTACGAGGCAGCGCTGGCGATCGATGCCTCGGCGAACCCGCTGCGCGAAGCCCGCGAGACCATCGAGCGGCTCGTCGGCGAGCACCTGTCGGGCGACGAGGTGGTAGCTCGCATGCGTGGCGAGCTGCGCCGTCCCGCCGAGAGATTCCAGGACGGATTGCGTTCGGGGCTCTACGACGGCCACCTCGAAGCGTCCACGGCAGCACGACTGCACGGACTGCTGCGCGATGTCTCGTCCGACCGTCCGGTCGAGCAGTATCAGCACCAATCGGGCAAGGTCGGGACTCCGGCGGCGCTGATCGACGACGTGGTGACCGCGCTCACGCGGGCAATCGAGGAACTCACCCGGCCCGTCGACACGATCAAGCACCAGGCCAAGACCGTCACCGTCGGGATCTCGCGCAGCGACGAAGACGTCATCGACCGCCCACTCGTCCAGGCGGTCCTGGCTGCTGGTGCCGGGCGCGACGTGCTCAGCTATCGCACGCTCAAGGTGCTGGCCGACCTCGATCCGGCGGTGGCCGACGTTCGTGGTTACACCCGCTACCGCATCGACGGCGACACCATCTCGATCATCGACCGGGGCGGTATCTCGCGGGACCTCCCGAGCCGTGTCGATCACGGTGCCGACCTGCGCGGCACCAAGCATCGTGTGGCATCGGAGCGAGAGGTGCTCGTCGCCGTTGGTCGCAGTGACGGTCGCACGGTGGTTCTCGTTCCCGAGGTGAAGGGCGGCGAGACCACCGGTATCACGCTGTTGCACCTGGCGTTCCACGACCGGCTCCCGGCCGCTGCGATGCGAGGGGTCCTGCAGGGCTATGACCGGCGCTACGACCGCCTCGTCGACTGGGTCACCGAGACCGAGGGCAGCTTCGACGAGTCGCTGCTCGGAGAGTTGCCGGTGGCCAGCTTGCTGATCGAGCCGATCTCCGACGCCGCTGATCACTGGCGCCGGTGAGCGCGCCCCGGTGACCGTGATCGGAATCGGCGTCGACCTCGTCGACATCGAGCGCTTCCGCCGTTCGCTTGCGCGGACACCGTCGATGCGCACCCGGCTGTTCACCGAGGTCGAACTGGCCTACGTCGCACCTCACGCCGACCCCGTACCGTCGTTGGCTGCACGCTTCGCAGCTCGGGAGGCGGTGATGAAGTCACTCGGGGTGGGCCTCGGTGCCTTCGGCTTCCACGAGGCGTGGGTCGAGCGAGCTCCATCGGGTCGACCGTCGCTCGCCCTGTCGGGCCGGGCCGCCGAGCTGGCGGCCGAGGCGGGTGTGGTGACGTGGCACCTGTCATTGACGCACAGCGACGTGATGGCCGCTGCCTACGTCATCGCGGACGGGACGCCGCTGGTCGGAGCGGACCGCCCCGACTAGGAATTCGCACGCCGTCGCTGCGATCATGCTCGCCATGTTCGAGCAGTACCAGGAAGCGTGGGATGAATTGACGGCACCGGGCGCGCAGTTCGCGACCAAGGTGGTCGAGGTGCGAGGGGTACCGATCAAGGTGTTCGAGTCGGCGTTGCCGACGATGCGCACCGTGTGGGAGATGGCCAGGGGATACGGCGATCGCGACTACGTCGTCTACGAGGACGAGCGCTACACGTTCGCCGAGTCCGATGCGATCATCCGGACGCTCGCCGCTCGGCTCGTCGACGTCCATGGCGTGCAGCCCGGCGACCGGGTGGCGTTGGCGATGCGGAACTACCCAGAGTGGGTGTTCGGGTACTGGGCGACGATCTCGATCGGCGCAGCGGTGGTCGGCATGAATGCGTGGTGGACGTCGGAGGAGATGAAGTTCGGGCTGTCCGACTCGAAGCCGAAAGTGCTGATCGCGGATGGCGAGCGCGTCGAGCGGGTCCTGCCCGTCCTCGACGAACTGCGTGGCGACGCACCGCTCGCCCTGATCACCGTCCGATACGACGGTGACCTCCCCGATGGCGCCGAGCGCTGGGACGATGTCATCGATCCCGCAGCTGCGCCCGCCGACCTGCCCACCGTCGAGATCGACCCCGACGACGACGCCTGCATCTTCTACACGTCGGGCACCACCGGGTTTCCGAAGGGTGCGCAGCTGACCCATCGCGGGTCGGTGCACAATCTGCTCAACATCGTCTTCATGACCACCGTTGCCGGTCTGGCCGCAGCCAAGGCGGGCGTCGTGTCACCTCCAGCTCGAACCGACGAGAGCGGCCAGCCGAAGCAGGCGGTCTTCATGGCCCCGACGCCGCTGTTCCATGTGACCGCGAACAACTGTCTGTTGCACCCGGCCACCATCTCGGGTGCGCGGATCGTCTTCACCTACAAGTGGGACGCTGGCCGGGCGCTCGAGCTGATCGAACGCGAAGGTGTCACCAACTTCTCCGGCGTTCCGACGATGAGCCGCGAGCTGCTGATGCACCCCGACTGGGCGACGCGCGACACCTCGACGCTCGCCGGGATGGGCGGTGGCGGCGCCCCCTTGCAGCCCGACCTCGTCGACAAGATCGACAAGTCGCTCACGGGCGGCGTACCGAGCACCGGCTATGGCCTCACCGAGACCCACGGCATCGTCACCGCGAGCTCGGGCAGCCTCTACGTCGCCAAGCCGTCGTCGTGCGGTCGGGTGGTCCCGACCCTCGAAGCGAAGCTGGTCGACGAGAACGACGTCGAGGTGCCGGCCGGTCAGCCGGGCGAGTTGTGCGTCCGAGGGGCGATCGTGATCAAGGGGTATCTGAACCGGGCCGAGGCGACCGCCGACTCGATCCGTGACGGTTGGTTCCACACCGGTGACGTTGCCACGATTGACGACGACGGGTTCGTGTTCATCGTCGATCGCATCAAGGACATGGTGCTGCGCGGTGGCGAGAACGTGTACTGCTCGGAGGTCGAGGCTGCGATCTACGAACTCGAAGGCGTCGCCGAGGCAGCGGTGTTCGGCGTGCCGGACGACCGACTCGGCGAGATCGTCGGCGCTGCGATCGTTCTGGCTCCCGGCGCCTCGATGACCGAGGAGCAGCTGGTGGCTCGTCTTGCTGGAAAGCTTGCAAAGTTCAAGGTGCCCGAGCGGGTGTGGTTCCTCACCGACTCGTTGCCACGCAACGCGAACGGCAAGTTCGTCAAGCGTGATCTGAAGGAGTCGCTGCTCGGCGGCTGAACGTCGCTGGTTCGTTACGCTCGCGGCCGTGATCCCGATCGTGACGCCGGTGGAAATGGCCGCGATCGACGCGGCGGCGCCCGAACCGATCGGCGCGCTCATCGACCGGGCAGGCCGCGCCACGGCACGGGCGGCACTCGACATGCTCGGGGGCGCGTACGGACGCATCGTCAACGTGATCGCCGGTGGCGGGAACAACGGCCACGACGGTCGCACCGCTGCCTCCCACCTCCAGCGACGAGGGGTGAAGGTCCGGGTGTTCGATGCGGCGACCCGACCGCCGGTGCTCCCCCCGTGTGATCTCGTGATCGATGCTGCGTATGGCACCGGCTTCCGTGATCAGTGGATTGCGCCCCGCATCGTGTCGACGCGCGGTGATCGTCCCCTGGTGCTGGCCATCGACATCCCGAGCGGTGTCAACGCACTCACCGGTGAGGCCGGACCGGGGGTGCTCGCCGCCGATCGGACGCTGACGTTCCAGGCGCTGAAGCCGGGTCTTTTGCTCGGTGCAGGCCGCGACCTGAGCGGAACGGTCGAGGTGGCTGACATCGGTCTCGACGTCTCCGGAGCGAGCCAGCACCTGGTGGAGGCTGCCGACGTAGCGGCCTGGTGGCCTTCGCGATCTCGAGATGCGCACAAGTGGAACGGCGCTGTTCGCGTCGTTGCCGGAAGCCCGGGCATGCTCGGCGCCGGACGTCTGTGCGCAGAGGCGGCCGCCCGCGCCGGGGCCGGATTGGTGACGTTGTCGAGCCCGGGCATCGACCCCGATGGGCGCAGCGAGATCATCCAGCACCGGATTCCTGCAGCTGACTTCCACGGCGAGGTGTCGAGCGATCTCGACCGTTTCGGTGCGCTCGTCATCGGCCCAGGTCTCGGGCGGGAGGGGGCCACGATCACGTCGGTCCGAACGTTGATCGTCGATGCCACCCTCCCGGTCGTGATCGACGGTGACGGCATCTTCGCTGCCGCCTGGAGTGCCGACGGCGCAGGCCCACTCCTGAGACCCCGCGGTCGACCGACGGTGATCACACCGCATGACGGCGAGTTCTCGTTGCTCGCCGGCCGCCCGCCGGGCGCCGATCGTGTGTCGTCCGTACGTGCGTTGGCGGCTGACCTCGGCATCGTGGTGTTGCTGAAGGGCCCGGCGACCGTCGTGGCGACTCCCGACGGTCAGGTCCTCGTGGTCGACCACGGTGACGAGCGCCTCGCCACGGCTGGCTCGGGCGACGTGCTCGCCGGGATGATCGGTGCGCTCCTCGCCGCCGGACTCGCTCCCGAACGAGCTGCTGCTGGCGCGGCCTGGCTCCACGCCGACGCCGCCAAACGGGGGCCACGACGCGGCCTGCTCGCGGGTGACATCGTCGACCTGATCCCCTCTGCGCTCGGATCGTTGTGAGCGAACCCGAGTTGTCGACTCGGTGGGCATGGGTCGACGTCGACCTCGACGCGATCCGCCACAACGTCGAGTACCTCCGTTCGGCCGTTGCGCCGAGCGCATTGTGGGCGGTGGTGAAGGCCGACGGATACGGCCACGGTGCTGTCGAGGTCGCGCAGGCTGCGCTCGATGCCGGGGCGCAGGGTCTCTGCGTCGCGCTCGTCCAAGAAGGGGTCGAGCTGCGCAACGCACGAATCGATGCGCCGATCCTCCTGCTCAGCGAACCGTCGATCGACGCCGTCGACGACATCGTTCGCTACCGGCTGATGGCCACCGTCTATTCGGTGGCATTCATCGATGCGCTCGCCGCAGCGGCGGGGGCACGCGGGGTCGCCGGAATCCCGGTTCACCTCAAGATCGACACCGGCATGCAGCGCGTGGGTGTGCAGGTCGACGAGATCGCCGGGGTGAAGGCGGCGCTCGACGCACAGCATCCGTCGTTGGTTCTCGTGGGGGTCTTCACGCACTTGGCGATGGCCGATGAGCCGGACGCCGACTTCACTGCCATCCAGCTCTCGCGTTTCGATGCTGCCATCGTCGACTCGTTCGGGTCGGCAGAGGCGGCAAACCCGTTGCTGGTGCATGCAGCGAACTCGGCGGGTGCGCTGGCTCACCCGACTGCACGACGTTCGTTCGTTCGGGCGGGTATCGCGATCTACGGCATCTCTCCAGGGAGCGGCATCGACTCGTACTGCGATGAGCTCCGACCGGCGCTGTCGTTGAAGGCCCGGGTCTCGTACGTGAAACGGGTGGTCGCCGGGAGTTCGATCTCGTACGGTCAACGCCACACGTTCGAGTGCGACACCACGGTGGCGACCGTTCCGATCGGGTACGCCGATGGGGTGTCACGACGGTTGTTCGAGCGTGGTGGCGAAGTGCTGATCGATGGTCGGCGGCGCCGCATCGTCGGTGTGGTGACGATGGATCAGCTGATGGTCGAGTGTGGCGATGATTCCGTGGCAGTCGGCGACGAGGTGGTGCTGATCGGTGAACAAGACGGCGTCGATGGACCACAACGGATCCGTGCCGCCGACTGGGCCGAGCTCCTGGGCACCATCGGCTACGAGGTCGTGTGTGGGATCGGGCAGCGTGTCCCGCGCCGCCACACTCGTAGAATCCTCGACGACATGTCTGGTCGTCGAGATGCTTGAGCTGCGTGCGGCGTCGTTGGCCGACACGCACGCCATTGCTGCGGTCGTGGCCGAACTCTCCCGTCCTGGCGACCTCATCGTGCTGTCAGGCGAAATGGGTGCCGGCAAGACAGCGTTCGCGAAGGGGTTCGGAGCGGCGCTCGGGGTCGTCGAGCCGATCACGTCGCCGACGTTCACGCTGGTCCACACCTACGACGTCGGTCCCGGTCGGGGTAACGGCGCCAAAGAACTGCACCATGCCGACCTGTACCGGCTCGACCGGATGGCCGAGATCGCCGACCTTGCGTTGGAAGAACTCGCCGAGTACCAAGGGGTCGTGCTCGTCGAATGGGGCGATGTCGGCAACGCCCTCTTCGGCGACCATCTGGTCGTGCACCTCGAATCCAACCTGTTCCCCGACGACGATATAGAGGTGGATGTCGGTGCTGACGTGCTCGACGCCGATGCGCTCGCCGACGGTGCCCGCCTGATCGAGATCTCGGCGAGTGGACCGACGTGGGCGTCACGCTGGAGCCGCCTCGTCGCGGCGTGCGACGGATACGCATGCTGATTCTCGGCATCGAGACCGCCACGGAACGCGTGAGCGTCGCAGTTGGAGGCCACGAGGGCGTCATTGCGCTGTTCGAGGTCACGAAGGGGCGCCGCCACGTCGAGACGCTGGTGCCTGCGATCGAGTTCCTGCTGCGCCAGGCCGACATCGATCTTGACGAGATCAGCGTGGTCGCCGTCGACGTCGGACCGGGTCTCTTCACCGGGATGCGCGTCGGTCTCGCCGCAGCGAAGGCGATTGCCCAGGCGCTGCGGATCCCGATGATCGGCATCTCGTCGCTCGACCTGCTGGCGTTTCCTTGTCGGCACACCGACCGGGTCGTGGTGCCGGTGATCGACGCCCGCAAGAGCGAAGTCTTCTACGCCATGTACCGCCAGGTGCCCGGCGGGCTCCAGCAGGTGGCCGAACCAGCGGTCGGACCGGTCGAAGAACTCGTCGCCGACCTGCTCGCACGGAGCCAAGACGTGCTCTGTGTCGGCGACGGAGCGGTGCGGTATCGCGAGGAGATCCTCGACGGATTCCGCTGTGAGATCGGCGGCGATGCGCATCCGTCGGCTGCGCCGTTGGTGCAGCTCGCCCACGCCCAGGCGATGCGCGAGGAGTGGGTGAATCCGCGGGACATCGAGCCGATCTACCTGCGGGCGCCGGACGCTCAGATCAACTGGTCGACGAGGCTCACCCGATGAGTGTGATCGAGCGGCTGTTGCGTCGCGACCTCGATGGTGGTGGTGGCCATCTCGGCGGGCTGGTCGTCGAGCGGATGAACCGTCGCGATCTTCGCCGAGGAGTGATGGCGATCGAAGCGGTCAGTTACCCGAAACCCTGGTCTCAAGGCGTCTTCGAAAGTGAACTTGCGCAGGTCCGCTCCGGCACTCGTCAGTACCTCGTGGCCCGGCGCTCCGACGGTCGTGGCCGGGGGCACATCCTCGGGTACGCCGGGCTGTGGTTCAACCTCGACGAAGCCCACGTGACCAACGTGGCGGTGGAACCAAGCGAGCAGCGCGCCGGCGTTGCGACCACGCTGCTGCTCTTCCTGGCCGAGGCCGCCATCGACCGGGGTTGCACGGCATGGACGCTCGAAGTGCGCGTGTCGTCGACGGGTGCCCAAGAGCTCTATCGACGGTTCGGCTTCAATCCGGCGGGCGTTCGAGCGCGCTACTACGAGAACACCGAGGACGCAATCGTGATGTGGTGCAACGACGTCCAGAGCATCGAGTACCGGACCTTGCTCGACGGCATCCGATCCGCCGCCGACCGAAGGCGCCCGTCATGACCCCCGAGCCCCTCTCTGTTCGAGATGTGCTCGGGACCACGAACGCCGAGTCCCCAGGCACATCTCGAACAGTCTCTCGAACAGTCGACGAGTCGACGCTGGTGCTCGGTATCGAGACGAGCTGCGACGAGACGGCCGCGGCGCTCGTCCTCGGCGGCTACGACGTCGTGTCGAGCGTGGTGTCCACGCAGGTCGACCTGCACGCCGACTTCGGTGGCGTCGTTCCCGAGATCGCGTCGCGTGCGCATCTCGACGTGCTCAACCCGGTGATCGCCAGAGCGATCGTCGAAGCGGGCGTCGACGAGCAGCGTATCGATGCCGTTGCGTGCACCGTCGGCCCCGGACTGATCGGCGCACTGCTCGTCGGAGTATCGGCAGCCAAGGCGTTGGCGATGGCATGGGACGTGCCCTTCATCGGTGTCAACCACATGGAGGCCCACCTGTACGCGGCCTCGTTGGAGGACCCGACGCTCGAGTTCCCGTTGCTGGTGATGCTGGTGTCGGGTGGTCACACGATGCTGATCGAGATGCGGGACCATGGTCGGTATCGCCTGATCGGGCAGACGATCGACGATGCCGCGGGTGAGGCATTCGACAAGGTGGCCCGGTTTCTCGATCTCGGTTACCCCGGTGGACCGGCGATCGACCGGGCTGCACTCGATGGCGACTCGGAGGCGATCAGATTCCCGCGGGCGATGATGGACGAGGGATACGACTTTTCGTTCAGTGGTCTCAAGACCTCGGTGGTGAACTACGTGCGCAAGCATCCCGACGTGTCGTCGGAGGACGTTGCGGCGTCGTTCCAGGCGGCGGTCGTCGATGTGCTCGTGACCAAGGCACGCAGGGCGGCAGCGGAGGTCGGAGCGACCGGCATCGTGCTCGGCGGAGGTGTTGCGGCGAACTCGCTGCTGCGTGAGCAGCTTCTCGAAGCGTGTGATGCCGATGGCATCCAAGGGTTCTTGCCGAGCAGGGCGATGTGCACCGACAACGCAGCGATGATCGCTGCGGCTGGCTGGCATCGCCTCCGATCCGACGGCCCGACCCCCCTCGACGTCGGTGCCACCCCGAACCTCCGTCTCCCGTTCATCGACTGAGTCTCCCGTGTCTCGATTGGGGTCAGACCCCAATCGAGACGCCTGACGAACGCCGTGGCTACCGAACCCGAGATCGTGATCTTGCCGGTGCTGGAGACCGGCGTGACCGTCGATGTGATCGGTGAGCAGTTGCCCACCGTGGTGGTCGACGCGAGTGGCTTTCCGGAGATCGGCGACCTCGCTCGCGTGCACGCCGTCGAAGGCATCGGCGACATCGCCACCGAGGCGGCGGCGGTGCCGATCGGTGACGGGACCTGGCGTTTCTTCCTCGCGGTGATCATCTCGGCGCCGGTGAGGTGCACCTTCGTTCTGGAGTTCGCGCTACCGACCGACAGGCTCGTGCTCGACGATGCGGCCGCCGCGGGTCGCTTGGTGATCGCGACCACGCCGCCGGAACGGGCGGAACTCGACCACCCACTCTGGCTGGCGATCGACCTCGATCCCAGCGCGCTCACCGGCGCCCTTCCCGACTGACGATGACCACAGGGGTCAGACCCGCGATGTAATCGGTGCGCGGATACCGTTGTTCCGGCTATGTCGTTCCGGATCGGTCAGTACGAGCTGTCGGCTCCTGTGGTGCTCGCCCCGATGGCGGGTGTCACCAACGCGCCGTTCCGCACGATGTGCCGGGAGTTCGCGCCGGGGCTCGTGTACGTCAACGAAATGGTGATGGCCACGCCGGTGGTGCACGCGAACGCGAAGACGGATCGGATGATCAGCTTCGCTCCCGACGAACACCCACGCAGCCTGCAGCTGTACGGGAGCGACCCCGACATCATGGGTCGCGCCGTCGCCAAGCTGTGCGATGCTGGACGCGTCGATCACATCGACATCAACTTCGGATGTCCGGCTGCGAAGGTGACGCGTCGGGGCGGCGGCGCAGCCGTGCCCGCCCGTCCCGAGTTGTTGCGGGCGATCCTGCGCGCTGCGGTGTCGAACGCGTCGCCGTACGGGGTGCCGGTGACCGCGAAATTTCGGATGGGGTTGTTCGATGACTGGTTGACCCACATTCGCACCGGTGAGGTGTGCGCCGAGGAAGGTGTGGCATCGATCGCGCTGCATGCGCGAACGGTGCAACAGCACTACTCCGGCGAGGCTCGGTGGGAAGCGATAGCGGAGCTGAAGGACGCTGTCGGGTCGATTCCGGTGTTGGGCAACGGCGACATCTGGGAAGCGTCGGACGCGGTGCGAATGATGGCCGAGACCGGATGCGATGGCGTGGTGATCGGGCGAGGTTGTCTCGGCCGGCCCTGGCTGTTCGCCGACCTCGTCGAGGCGCTGGCCGGGCGCCCGGTGCCGCCGAGTCGTCTGCTGGGTGAGGTGTGTGCGGTGATGGTGCGACACGCCCGACTCCTGGTGGGTCACCTCGACGAGAACTACGCGATGCGTGACTTCCGAAAGCACACCGGTTGGTACATGAGCGGGTATCCGGTCGGTCCCGAGGCGCGCCGGCGTCTGGCGATGGTTGCGTCGCTGATGGAGCTCGAGGACATCGTCAGCGGGCTCGACCCGACCGCGCAGATCGTCGAGGGTGGCGAGCGGATCAAGCGCGGTCACACCAACGGCCCGATCAAGGTGAGTCTCCCCGACGGTTGGCTCGACGGCCACCGCCGAGATGAGTTACTCGACGACGTCACGGTCCCCGATGACGACCACGTGATGGCGCTCTCGGGTGGCTGAGCACGACGACATGCGGGTCTGACGTGACGCTGCTCGATCTCCAAGGGCGTCGTTTGGTGCTCGCGTCGGCATCCCCGCGCCGATCCGAGTTGCTCCGGTCGGTCGGATTGGAGTTCGACGCGTTACCTGCCGACATCGACGAGTCGGTGGGCCCGGACGAATCGCCCGCCGACTATGTCGCCCGGTTGTCGCGCGAGAAGGCTGCAGCGATTGCCGGTCGTGTCAACGGCGAGGTGATCATCGTCGCTGCCGACACCACCGTCGACGTCTCGGGTCAGATCCTGGAGAAGCCGGTCGACGACGCCGATGCTCGCCGGATGCTTCGACTCCTCTCGGGTCGAGCGCACCTGGTCCACACGGGCGTGACGGTCTCTCGGTCCCCGGAGACCGGGGCAGGGGGAACCGAGACCCGAGTGGTCGAGACGTCGGTGACGTTCGTGGAGCTGTCGGAGCGGGTGATCGACTGGTACCTCTCGACGGGCGAGCACGTCGGCAAGGCGGGCGCGTACGGCATCCAGGGTGCCGCCGGGGTCTTCGTCGAGCGAATCGACGGAAGCGTCACCAACGTGATCGGTCTCCCCCTCGCCGAAACGCTTGCGATGCTCGACCGCTGACCCGAAATTTGTGCGAAATCGCACGTTTGGCGAACGATTCAGCACATTTTTCGAGGTGGGGGCGGCGGGATGGCGGTTAGCACTCTCGGGTGCCGGTTGCTAACGGAGGCGCGTCGCGTCTAGCATTGGCACTCGCCCGGGTCGAGTGCTAACTCGCTCCGGCACATCAGACCCAACGGGATCGAACCCGCAGTGAGCAAGCCAATGGAGGCTTACACCATGAACCTGAAGCCGCTGGATGACCGCATCGTGGTCCGTCCGAACGAGGCCGAGACGCAGACCGCATCGGGTCTCGTCATTCCCGACACCGCCAAGGAGAAGCCACAGCAGGGCGAAGTCCTCGCCGTTGGGCCGGGCAAGCGTTCCGAGACCTCGGGAGACGTCATCCCCGTCGACATCAAGGTCGGCGACACCGTTCTGTACTCGAAGTACGGCGGCACGGAAGTCGCCGTCAACGGCGAAGACCTGCTCGTCCTGAACAGCCGCGACGTCCTCGCGGTCGTCGAGAGCTGATCGTCGCCTCCGCGACGTCAGCTCCCACCCCACACCGCAACAGCAACACCATTCCACAGCCAGAGAGGAACCCCCAATGGCAAAGATTCTGAAATTCGACGACGAGGCACGCCGTGCGCTCGAAGCCGGCGTGAACAAGCTCGCCGATGCCGTCCGCGTGACCATCGGCCCCAAGGGTCGCAACGTCGTCCTCGACAAGAGGTTCGGCGCCCCGACGATCACCAACGACGGCGTGTCCATCGCCAAGGAGATCGAGCTCGAGGATCCCTTCGAGAACATGGGCGCTCAGCTCGTGAAGGAAGTGGCCACCAAGACCGACGACATCGCCGGTGACGGAACCACCACGGCCACCGTGCTCGCACAGGCAATGGTGTCGGTCGGCATGAAGAACGTCGCTGCCGGCGCCAACCCGATGTCGGTCAAGCGTGGCATCGAGAAGGCCGTCGCCGCGGCGGTCGAGTCGATCGCCAAGCAGGCCAAGGAAGTCGACGACAAGTCCGACATCGCCAGCGTTGCGACCATCTCGGCAGCTGACGCATCCATCGGTGCGGTCATCGCCGATGCCATTGACAAGGTCGGCAAGGACGGTGTGGTCACCGTCGAAGAGTCGAACACGTTCGGCACCGAGCTCGATTTCACCGAGGGCATGCAGTTCGACAAGGGCTACCTGTCGCCGTACTTCGTGACCGATGCCGAGCGCCAGGAAGTGGTCCTCGAAGACGCCTACATCCTGCTCAACAGCGCCAAGATCTCGACGGTGCAGGCAATGCTGCCGACCCTCGAGGCCGTGATGCAGACCGGTAAGCCGCTCGTGATCATCGCCGAGGACATCGAGGGCGAAGCCCTTGCCACCCTCGTGGTGAACAAGATCCGTGGCACCTTCAACGCCGCCGCCGTCAAGGCGCCGGGCTTCGGTGACCGCCGTAAGGCGATGCTGCAGGACATGGCAGTACTCACCGGCGCCCAGGTCGTGAGCGAAGAAGTCGGCCTGAAGCTCGAGAATGTCACGCTCGATCTGCTCGGCACCGCCAAGCGCATCGTGATCACCAAGGACAACACCACCATCGTCGATGGTGGAGGGACCGAGGAAGACATCGCGGGCCGCATCAATCAAATCAAGGCCGAGATCGAGAACACCGACTCCGACTGGGATCGCGAGAAGCTGCAAGAGCGCCTCGCGAAGCTGGCCGGCGGTGTGGCGCTGATCAAGGTCGGCGCCGCCACCGAGGTGGAGCTCAAGGAGAAGAAGCACCGCATCGAAGACGCGGTGTCGTCGGTTCGTGCAGCCATCGAGGAAGGCGTGGTCGCCGGTGGCGGCACCGCCCTCATTCGTGCCCGCAAGGACGTCCAGGTCGTCGTCGACTCGCTGGAAGGCGACGAGAAGACCGGCGCCAAGACGGTCTGGGAAGCGCTCACTGCGCCGGCTCGCAACATCGCCAACAACGCCGGGCTCGAAGGCTCCGTCGTCGTCCGCGAGATCGAGGCCGCCGAGGGTTCGATCGGCATGAACGCCGCAACCGGCGAGATGATGGACCTCATCGCCGCTGGCATCATCGACCCGGCGAAGGTGACCCGTGCGGGTCTCCAGAACGCTGCGTCGATTGCTGCGATGGTGCTCACCACCGAGTGCCTCGTTGCCGATGAGCCCGAAGACGAGCCCGCCGGCATGGGCGGCGGCGGCGGCATGGGTGGCATGGGCGGCATGATGTGAGGACGGCCTCGGCCGTCGGATCACACGTCCGAACCTGAACACCGAATTCGAACGGAGCCCCGGGGGAAACCTCGGGGCTCCGTCGCGTCGCGACTCAGATCGGTGACATCGTGCCGGTCAGGCGTTCCGACTCGGTCCACAGCGATGCCTGGAGTTGCTCGTCGTGCGACCGGGGCGACGACGACACGACGACCGGCTTGCCTCGGCCCTCCATGAAGCCGTCGGGGCCGTAGTACTGACCACCCACCGCATCGGAATCCGTCGCTGCCCGCAGCTGCGGCAGGGCCCCGTTCTCGGCGGACTGCAGGAAGAGCCCGCCGAAGCGTTCCATGAGTTGGACCGAGCGCGGAGCGTTGCGTCCGAGTTCGGTCCGCGAGACACCGGGATGCGCGACGAGCGCGGCCGTTGTCGACCCGGTGGCCGCCAACCGCCGCTGCAGTTCGTAGGTGAAAAGCAGGTTCGCCAGCTTCGAGCGCCCGTATGCGGCGATGCGGTCGTAGCCATCGCCCGACATCATGGTGGTCGGATCGAGCTTCGACTTGAACTTGTGTCCCACGCTGCTGACGTTGACGACCCGCGAGCCGGCCGTTGCCATCAGGCGGTCGAGGAGTGTGAGGGTCAGCGCGAAGTGACCGAGGTGATTGACGCCCATCTGGAACTCGAAGCCGTCGCTGGTGGTCTGCCAGTCGGTGTACATCACGCCGGCGTTGTTGATCAGCACATCGAGGCGGTCGTGGCGTTCGAGAATCTCGTCGGCCGCAGTGCGAACCGAGTCGAGCGAGGCCAGGTCGAGTGCTTGGAGGTGAACTGTTGCACCCGGGTGGGAATCGATGATCTCGGCCCTGGCGGCTTCGCCCTTGTCGAGGTTGCGGACCGCCATCACGACCTCGGCGCCCGCTCCGGCGAGCGCACGAGCTGTCGCGAGGCCGAGGCCGGTGTTCGAGCCGGTCACGACGATGACTCGCCCTGACTGGTCGACGATGTCGGCGGTGGTCCAATGGGTCGTGGTCATGGCAGCTCCTCGTAGCGATCCTCCCTGATGCGGACAGATCTGGAGTGTCACGGTACGGAACCGGAGGTCTGTTCGTCAGGTCGAACCGGCGAACGTGGTGAGCGTTCTTCGGCGAGCCCGGCCTCGTAGGCTTGGATCGATGGTCCAGATCGAGCGAGTCCGACGTCCGTTCTGGTCGCACCAGATCGTCGAGTACTTCATCGGCATCGGGCTGATCAGCGCCGCCATCCAGCTGCCGCAACCGGCGGTTCCAGCGGTGCTCGGTCTGGTGATCATCCTCAATGCAGCCATCGCAAAAGGTGCCGCAGGTGCGTTTCGGCTGGCAGGCAAGCGCGTCCACAAGCAACTCGACGTGGTCGTGATGGTGCTGTTGATCGCCGGCGCGGTGCAGCCGTGGGCGTCGATCGACAACGTCAGTCGTCTGCTGCTGGGCGGGGTGGCGTTCGTGCTCTGGTTCGTGTGGTTCCACACCGACTTCACCGAGAAGCCGTCGCGAGCTGAACGCAAGGCGAAGAATCAGTCCGGCCCACCGTCGAGCGAGGACATCGGTCGCGGCGCCGGACGCGTGGTCGGCGGTGGTGTGAATTCGCTGAAGCGCTGGAAGAACTCGTTCAACAGCGGCGTCGACGGTGAGTAACCAGCGCGCTGACGGGGAAGAGTGGCGACGATGACAAAGATTCGATCAAGTCGCTCGTCGCGGTTCGTGGACAGCCGTGGTTCCTCTGGAGGGTCGCGGTTCGGTGGACGCTCCCCGTTCGGCGGCGGTGGAGGTGGCGGTGGCGGTATTCCGATCAAAGCAGGTGGCGGCGTGGTCGGGCTGCTCATCGTGCTCGCGGTCGTGCTGCTTCCGCGTCTGCTCGGCGGGGGTGACGGAGCATCGGATCCGTTCTCGCAACCGGCAGCAGGCGGACAACCGGCCGCCGATGAAGATGCGGCATGTGTGAGTGAGATCGAGCAGGTCGTCTGCGGCGCCGTCGACGACGTTTCGCTGTACTGGGAGGACCAGTTCCCGAAGTCGTTCCAAGGCGAGTTCCCCGGAACCGACACCGTGCTGTTCTCCGGTGCCGTCGACACCGGGTGCGGCTCTGCCAGCGCCGAGACCGGACCGTTCTACTGTCCTGCAGACCAGCTCGTGTACTTCGACCTCGACTTCCTGCAGCAGCTGCAAGCCGAGTTCTCCGCCAGTGGTGACCTCGCTGCGCAGTACATCGTGGCGCACGAGTACGGCCATCACGTTCAGAACGTCACCGGTATCAGTGACCGGGTCCGCCAAATCCAGCAGCAGTCGCCCGATGCTGCGAACGAGTTCAGCGTTGCGCTGGAACTGCAGGCCGACTGTTTCGCCGGTGCGTGGGCCGCGTCGGTCGCCGAGCGCGAGCTGTTCGATCGGCCGGACGAGATCACCGAGGCACTTGCCGCAGCCGAAGCGGTCGGTGACGATCGGATCTTGGAACAGTCGGGTCGGGTGGTAGATCCCGACCTGTTCACCCATGGCACCGCCGAACAGCGCCGAACCTGGTTCGAGCGAGGATTCGAGACCGGCGACCCCGAAGCCTGCACCACGTTCAACGGCTCGCTCGCTCCCTGACGCCTGGTGCGGCGGTACCGTCGCGGCATGACCGAGTGGACTCCACAGACCTGGCTGATCGCGGGCGCCCGCAACCGCACGCCGGGCGAGCCGCTCAACGTGCCACCAGTGTTCGCGTCCAACTTCTACCTTCCGGACGAACGCTTGTACAGCCGGACGGACGGAACACCGACGACCGACGCGTTGGAGACCCTCCTCGGCGGTCTCGACGGTGGGCGGGCGCTCGCGTTCGGGTCGGGGATGGCGGCTGCTGCCGTCGTGTTCCAGCGTCTTGCGGTCGGAGCGACGATCGCCGTTCCGACCGATCCGTACCACGGCGTGGCGGGCATCGTCGCCGAGGGCGAACTTCAGGGACGCTGGACCGTTCGACGACTCGACCAGGCCGACACCGCCGCGTGGGTCGACGCTGTGGCCGACTGCGATCTCGTGTGGCTGGAATCGCCCGAGAACCCCCTGATCACCGTCGCCGACCTCCCGACGATCTGTTCCACGCCGCGGCCTGACAGCACGATCATCGCTGTCGACAGCACGTTCGCCCCGCCGCTCATCCAGCAACCGTTGGCGCTCGGAGCCGACGTCGTGATGCACTCCGCCACGAAGTTCATCGGTGGCCACTCCGACCTGCTCGCCGGTGTGCTCACGGTGGTACGTGACGATCTGTACGACGAGTTCCACCAACGGCGACTACTCCACGGAGCATCGATCGGTGCGATGGAGGCCTTCTTGACGATCCGCGGTGCTCGCACGATGGGACTGCGCCTCGAGCGGGCGCAGGCCAATGCGATGGAACTCGCCCATCGCCTCGAAGCGCATCCCGAGATCGGCAGGGTGCGGTATCCGGGCCTGCTGAGTCACCCGACGCACGAGGTCGCGGCGAGGTTCATGGTTGGGTTCGGGGCGATGCTCTCGTTCGAGACGACGGGCACGGGCGAGCGGGCCACGGAGTTGTGCGAGCGTGTCGAACTGATCAACCACGCCACCAGCCTCGGCGGAGTCGAATCGACGATGGAACGACGGGCCACGATTCCCGGCCAGGAGCGGATCCCGCCCACGCTGATCCGCTTCAGCGTCGGGTGCGAGGACGTCGACGACCTGTGGGTCGACCTCGACCGGGCGCTCACGTCGACCTCACGACGAGGGGGCCTGTGACCGAACCTCGACCCGGTGGGAACCAGCAGATTCCCCGCCCCGATGTCTGGACCGAGCATCACGATCCACCCTGGCCTCTCGGCACCCGCTGGAGCGTCGACGAGGTCATCGAGGGGGTGCCCGAGCATTCGGAGCCGCTGTTGCCGTCGTTCCCCGATGCCCGGGTGTCGGCGGTGCTGATCGCGCTCGTCGACGGCGAGCACGGCGCCGAGGTGCTGTTGACCCGGCGATCGATGCAGATGCGCAATCACCGTGGCGAGATCAGTTTTCCCGGCGGCCGGCTCGATCTCGGCGAAACCCCGATCGAGACGGCCTTGCGTGAAGCCCACGAGGAGGTCGGACTCGATCCTGCGATGCCCAGGATCGTCGGTGAACTCGCACATCTCAACACGATCGTCAGCCGCAGCTACATCGTGCCCGTCGTGGCGGTGCTCGACCATCGGCCCCACGTCGAGGCGCGCACTGGGGAAGTCGATCGTGTGCTCTGGACACCATTGAGCGAACTCGCCAGGCCCGGCACCTACCGGCTGGAGCGTTGGGGCAGCGTTCCGATGGACCGCCCGCTGCACTTCTTCGAACTCGACGACGAGACCGTGTGGGGCGCCACTGCGCACATGCTCGTCGACCTCCTCACGCGTTCTGTGTGAGCGACAATCGCCGATTCGCCCGTTCCCGCTTACGCAGACGCCGGAGCGATCCGTGGGAGTCTCACGTCCTCCGATCGCCGCGGAGGCTCATGGCTGGGGTGCCAGATCTCGCAGCAGACGCCAGGCGGCTTCGACGTGGCGGCGTTCGGTGGTCCGGGCCCCGATCGAGACCCGCAGTACGCTCCGCCCGTCGAGGACCGTCCGGGTGAACAGGGCGTCGCCGGAGGCGTTCGCCGCCTCGATGAGCGCGTCGGTAGCAGCGTTGGCGGCCTCGGGTTCGTGGTCGCGCGCCGCGAGGCACAGCAGGTTCAGCGGGTGCGGTGCGACGACATCGAATCGGTCGTCGCCGGCGACCCACTCGGCGAGCTCCTGGGTGAGTTCGACGTGCCGGCGGATCATGTCCTGGAACGACTCGACTCCGTCGCAACGGATCGCGAACCACAGCTTGAGCGCACGGAAACGGCGACCGAGCGGAATCTGCCAGTCGCGGTAGTCGATCACAGCGCCAGCTTCTGCCGCCCGAGAGCGAAGGTACTCGGGCAGGATGCTCAGCGCACCGAGCAGGGCTGACCGGTCGGCCGTCCAGTACAGGTCGCAGTCGAAGTTGACGCCCATCCACTTGTGCGGGTTGGTGCAGTACGAGTCGGCGAACTCGAGCCCGTCGTTGATCCAGCGGAACTCCGGCACGAGTGCGGCGATGCCGGACATGGCGGCGTCGACGTGGAGCCAGACGCCGTGTCGGCGACACACATCACCGATCGATGTGGTCGGGTCGAATGCCATCGACGACGTCGTGCCGTGCGTGGAACAGACGAAGAACGGCATGAGTCCGGCGGCGCGGTCGGCGATCATCATCTCGTCGAGCGCGTCGGCGCGCATCGCGTACGCGTCGTCGTGGGAGACCACGCGGATCCGGTCGGTGCCGACTCCGGCGATACGCAACCCCTTCTCGATGCTCGAATGCGCCTGGGACGTCGTGTACGCGACCAGCCCGGTCGTCTTGCCGTCGTGGTTGACGGCACCACCGGTCGCCCGCCATCGGGCGGAGAGGATGGCCACCAGGGTGGCCTCGCTGGCGGTTCCCTGGATCACGCCGCCACCAGTGCTGCTCGTGGATCGGAACGTCTCGGGCAGGCCGAGCAGTTCCTGCATCCAGTCGAGCATGAGCGTTTCGACCTCGGTGCACGCGGGAGACGTCACCCAACTCATTCCTTGTACGCCGAGCCCGGCCGACAACAACTCGCCGAGGATCGACGGGAACGATGTGTTCGACGGGAAGAAGGCGAAGAAGCCGGGGTGCTGCCATTGAGTGAGACCGGGCACCACCACCCGCTCGACGTCGACCATCACGTCGTCGAACGACTCGGGTTCGGTCGGCGGATGAGCAGGGAGCTGCGACCGCACGTCGCCGGGTGCGACCACCGAGCTGACGGGCCGCTGCTCGACACTGCCGACGTAGTCGGCAATCCAGTCGATGAGGTCGTGGCCGTGGGTACGGAACTCGTCGGGCGTCACGTGTGGAGCGTAGAGGCGACGAACCTCCAAGGTTCCCCGCGGGTTGTGCTGGCGGTGCGGTGCCGGGCTCGCGATCAGGAACCGGGGTCGGAGTCAGTCCGGGATGGTCATGTGCTTCTGGCTGCGACGCACGCCCCACGCCACACGACCGAACACGATGAGCAGACCGGCGACCATCACGATGGCCACGGTCTGCTGGCGCCAACCGCCGCGGGACTCGCTCCCGCATCCCGGGCGCTGCATCAGGCCGACACAATCGGTGAGATCGCGATCCTCGGGGAGGAACGGGTTTGCTTCGTCGACGACGAGCTCGGTCGTGGTCGGTGGGCTCGGGTCCACCGGCGGCGCAGTGGCCAGGACGGCCTGAGCGCCGAGTGGCGCGAGCAGGCCGGCGACGAGCGAGAGCGCGAACAGGATGCGGACGATCCAGGGGCCTGATCTACGATCCACATCCTTGAGTCAACCGCAGCATCACGACCGACCCACCGTTCTCGTCGTCGACTTCGGCGCCCAGTACGCCCAGCTGATCGCCCGTCGGGTGCGTGAGCTGAAGGTGTATTCCGAGATCGTCCCCCACCGCATCACCGCCGCCGAGTTGGCTGAGCGCGAACCGGCGGCGATCATCCTGTCGGGAGGTCCGAAGAGTGTCCACGTCGAGGGAGCGCCATCGCTCGACCCGGCGATCTACGAGCTGGGTGTCCCGGTGCTCGGCATCTGCTACGGCGCCCAGTTGATTGCTCAGCAGCTCGGAGGGGTGGTCGGCCGTGGCATGCAGGGCGAGTACGGACGCGCCCGCATGACCAGAACTGCGCCGTCGTTGCTGCTGCCCGACGAGGCGCCCGACGAACACGACGTTTGGATGAGCCACTTCGACGGTGTCACCGAGGCGCCGGAGGGATTCACCATCACCGCGTCCACACCGGGCGCGCCGGTGGCGATGCTCGAGAACGACGACCGCCGGATCTACGGCGTTCAGTTCCACCCGGAGGTCGTCCATTCGCCTCACGGCATGGCCGTGATGGCACGGTTCCTGCACGAGCGAGCGGGTATCCCGAACGACTGGGAGATGTCATCGGTGATCGACGAACAGGTCACCCAGATCCGCGAGCGTGTCGGATCGGATCGCGTGATCTGCGGGTTGTCCGGCGGCGTCGACTCGTCCGTGGCGGCCGCGCTCGTCCACCAGGCGATCGGCCACCAACTCACGTGCATCTACGTCGACACCGGGTTAATGCGCAAGGGTGAGAGCGAGCAGGTGGTCGAGACGTTCCGGCGCAACCTCGGTATCGAACTGATCCATGTCGATGCCGGCGAACGGTTCTTCGCGGCGCTCGAGGGTGTCACCGAGCCCGAAGCGAAGCGCAAAGCGATCGGCGAGCAATTCATCCGGGTCTTCGAGGAGAACACCGGCGGACTCACCGATGCCAAGTGGCTGGTGCAGGGCACGCTGTACCCCGATCTGATCGAGAGCGGGGGCACCGACGGCACGGCGTCGGTGATCAAGAGCCACCACAACGTCGGTGGCTTGCCCGACGACATGAGCCTCGACTTGATCGAGCCGTTGCGCGAGTTGTTCAAGGACGAGGTCCGCAAGCTCGGAACCGAACTCGGTCTGCCCGATGAGATGGTGTGGCGCCAGCCGTTCCCCGGTCCAGGCCTCGGGGTGCGGATCATCGGTGAGGTCACACCCGAGCGGGTCGCGTTGCTGCAGGAGGCCGATGCGATCGTGCGCGAGGAGCTGCGTCTCGCTGGACTCGAGCGTGAGATCTGGCAGTCGTTCGCCGTGCTGGCCGACATCAGATCGGTCGGAGTGATGGGCGACGAGCGCACCTATGGGCATCCGATCATCATTCGTGCTGTCACCAGTGACGACGCGATGACCGCCGATTGGGCTCGTATTCCCTACGACGTGCTCGAGACCATGTCGCAGCGCATCATCAACGAGGTGCCGGGCATCAACCGGGTGGCGTACGACATCACGTCGAAGCCTCCCGGCACGATCGAGTGGGAATGACACAACGGGGACCTGTCCCCACACTCACTGTCAGACCCCTTCGTTCCATCTGGCTCTGCCGGGTGTGACGCGCGGCACATCAACATTCGACCGCCGTTCGCAACACGTTCGTCACATTCGCTAGGGTGACCACCTCAACTATGCGGCACACCTTCAAGCAGATCCTGCGCGGCCTTCCGGTCGCCTTCGCCGTCACGTTCGTGGTCCCGGTAGCGATCCCCACCGTTGCCCAGGCGCAGAGTGTCGATGCTCAGCGCCAGAAGGTCGAAGACATTGTCGACGAACTCGAGCGGCTCGAAGAACGTGCTCGACTTCTCGGCGAGAACTATGTCGAAGCGATCGACACGAAGGGTCAGCTCGATGTCGAGATCGCCGACGCCGAAGCGAGCGTCGCCGAACAAGAGGCCGAGCTGAACCAACTGCGTTCCAGTCTCAGCGACATGGCGCTGCGGTCGTTCGTCGGCGGTGGAGCAGTGCCGCTCGGACCGCTGTTCGAGGACTCCGACAACTTGAACGACGCTGTCAAGCGTGACGAACTCGCCCGGGTCGCCCTGAGTGCCGGCGACGTCACCACCGACGAGCTCGACGCGTTGGTGGCCGACCTCAACGAGGAGAAGGACGCACTCGACCGCAAACGCGAAGAAGCCGATCAGCTCGCTGCATCGCTCACAGATGCCCAGACGGAAACCGACCGGCTCACGACGGAATACACGCAGGCTCGGGCCGAGGCCGAGTCCACCCTCGGCGAGCTCGTTGCCCAAGAGGAACAGCGTCGGGCCGAGGAATCGGCGCGGCAAGTGCGCGCTCAGGCGGCAGCGACTTCGGCCGGCACCTCGTCGGGTGGTGGCGGCAACGCTGGTGGAAGCGACTCAGGTGGAAGCGACTCAGGTGGCAGCGACTCGGGTGGCAGCGACTCGGGTGGTGGCAGCGACTCCGGTAGTGGCGAATCCGGCGATGCCGCGAGCACCTCGAGCGGTGGTTCGGCGTCGGGCAGCGGGGGCGGATCTTCGACCCCGGCAGTGTCATCTCGGGCCGGGATCGCCGTGCAGGCAGCCCTCGCCCAGCAGGGTGTGCCGTACCGCTACGCAACGTCGATTCCGGGTGTGGGCTTCGACTGTTCGGGGCTGACCGGCTATGCGTGGGCGCAGGCCGGCGTTGGTCTTCCGCATCAGTCGCAAGCCCAATTCGCCTCGACCCCACGAGTCCCGATCGAGTCGGCCCAGGCCGGCGACCTGCTGTTCTTCTACAGCCCGATCAGCCACGTCAGCATTTACCTCGGTAATGGCACACAGGTGCACGCACCGAACACGGGCACCGTGGTGAACGTCGCCTCCGTCAACTGGGGCAAAGTCGTCGGCGTCGGTCGCCCCGGCTGACCAACTGTTCGAGATGTGCTCGGGACCGGCTACGCCGAGTCCCCAGGCACATCTCGAACACGGCCGCTCGACTACGGTCCGACGTCGTGCACGAACCCATTCACGGCATCGATGTCGACCGCGTCACTGCGTGGCTCGTCGACAACATCCACGGTGCCAGCGCCCCGTTCCAGTTCGATCCCATCGCCGGTGGCCGCTCGAATCTGACGTACACGGTGACCGGTGCCGACGGCACCAAGTTTGTGTTGCGACGGCCGCCGACTGGCGCCGTTCTCGCCACTGCCCACGACATGGCGCGCGAGCACAAGATCATCACCGGGGTGGGGAAGTCGTCAGTGCCGGTCCCGCCGGCCCTCGGCTTGTGCGTCGATGATGACGTCAACCGCGCCCCGTTCTACGTGATGGCATTCGTGGACGGAGTCGTGCTCGACAGCGCGGACAAGGGCGCACTGCTGTCGGTCGAGAACCGTCGCGCCGCTGGCTACGACCTGATTGACGTACTGGCCGACCTGCACGCTGTCGACGTCGACGAGGTCGGTCTCGGCGATCTCGCCAAGCGAGAGGGATACGTCGAACGGCAGGTGAAGCGCTGGAGCACCCAGTGGGAACGTTCCAGGACCCGTGAACTCCCTGCCGTCGAGGAGGTCGCTCGCCGGCTCGCCCAGCGGTTCCCCGCACAGCAGGGTGTCTCGATCGCGCATGGCGATTACCGGTTCGGCAACGTGCTCACCGATGTCACCGCGGGCCGGATCAACGCCGTGCTCGACTGGGAGCTGTGCACACTCGGTGATCCACTTGCGGATGTGGGTTATGTCGGCGTCTACTGGGCTGATCCGGGCACGACGCAGAGCCGGCCGAACGATCCGACCGGTATCGAGGGGTTTCCGACCTACGGCGAACTTCTCGAGCGTTACGCCAACCGGACCGGCCGAGATCTGTCGGAGATCGACTACTACATCGCGTTCGGGTCGTTTCGCCTCGCAGTGATCTCCGAAGGCGTCTATGCCCGCTACCTGCACGGGGCGATGGGGGATCAGGGCATCAGCGACGAGCAGCTTCACGCTTTCAAGGTCGGCACCGAGATCCTGGCCGAGTCGGCACTCGACGCGATGCGGCGCTTGTGACATCCCTGCGATCTGACAAGATCGTCCAATGAGTTCCACACCCGACGTTCTCGATGGATGGGAGCTCGGCGAGTTCTCCGCTGCTGGCCTGACGCGTCCCACGTATCGCCGCGGTGTCGGCCCGGGCGTGATCGTGATCCACGAGGTTCCCGGTATCACTCCTCTGGTCGCAAAGTTCGCGAATGAGGTCGTCGATCGGGGATTCACCGTGGTGATGCCGTCGCTGGTCGGCACGCCTGGAAAGGCGCCGACGAACCTCTACGGGTTGCAGCAGATGGTCAAGGTGTGCGTCGCCAGGGAATTCACCTCGTTCGCGATGAATCAGACCTCACCGATCATCGCCTGGCTCCGAGCACTGGCGCGCAACCTGCACCAGGAGGTCGGCGGGCCGGGCGTCGGTGCCGTCGGGATGTGCTTCTCGGGCGGTTTCGCCCTCGGGATGATGGTCGACGACATCATGCTCGCGCCGGTGCTCTCGCAGCCGTCGATGCCGCTCTCGATCGGCAAGACCCGTGGCGCCGATCTGAACCTGTCGCCGGACGATGCTGCGACGATCGCCGAGCGGGCAGCCGCCGGCTGTCAGGTCCTCGGCTTGCGTTTCACCGAGGACAAGCTGGTCGGTGACCGGTTCGCGTCGCTTCGTGAGCTGCTCGGCGACGCATTCATCGCTGTCGAACTCCCCAGCGCGGCCAAGAGCGATCACTCCGTGCTCACCGAACAACGCGACGAAGAGAGCGTCGAACGAGTCCTCGACTTCTTCGTCGAGAAACTCAAAATCTGACGTTCTCGTGAACAAGGTGCGTTCCTGGGACGCACATTGTTCACGAGAACCGGGTCAGCGCACGGCTTCGGCGTGCTCCTTCGCGGCGCGGTAGTCGGCCTTGCCGTTCGGGGCGCGTGGGACCTGATCGACGAAGACCACCGACTTCGGAGCTTTGAAGCCGGCCAGGTCGTTCTTGACCGAGTTGATGATGCCCTCCGAGTCGATCGAGGCACCGTCCACGAGTGACACGACCGCCGTGACTGCTTGGCCGAACTTCTCGTTCTCGACGCCGACCACCAGACAGTCGCGGACACCGTTGACGCGCTTCACGGCCTCCTCGACCTCCTCTGGAAACACCTTCTCGCCACCCGTGTTGATCACCTGGCTGCCGCGTCCGAGCAGGATGAGTGAGCCGTCTGCACCGACCTTGGCGAAGTCGCCGGGAAATGAGTACCGCACGCCGTCGATCACGCGGAACGTCCGAGCTGACTTCTCCTCGTCCTTGTAATAACCGATCGGGACGTTGCCGCCGGCGGCGACCATGCCGACCTCGTCGGAGCCCGGCTCGATCTCACGGTCGTCGTCGGTGAACACCTTGGTCTCGGGCATCTTGCTGAACGTGGCCGTATCCGAGGGCACACCCTTCATGGTGATCTGGGTGCCCATCGACCCCTCGGACGATCCGATCGCATCGACGAGTACCGCCTGTTCGATCCGGTCGAGAATCTGCTGCTTCACTTCCGAGGTCCACATCACACCCGACGAGATGAACATGCCGATGGACGACGTGTCATACGGACCGGCGCCTGGCTTGCCCTCATCGAGTGCGCGGATGATCGGCTTGGCGAAGCTGTCGCCGACGATCGTGAGCGACGTCACCCGATGCTGCTCGACCGTGGCGAGCAGTTCGTGGGCGTCGAGGCTGCGGTTCTCGAGGGTGACCACGTGGCCGCCTGCGAGGTGCGGAATGAACCAACCCAACCAGCAACCCGTGCCGTGCATCAGTGGCGCCGCCGGAATCGACACGAGCGTGCTGCCGTTCTCGGATGCTGCAGCGATCATCGCACCAATCTGACTCGCGTCGCTCGGCGCTGCGAGTCCGAGCATCGGCAATCCGAGCATCACGAACCCACGGGTCATCCCCCCCATGTCGTACATCACCCCCTTCGGCATGCCGGTCGTGCCGCCCGTGTACAGCATGTAGAGGTCGTCCTCGGACCGTTCGATTCGCTCCATCGGCTCAGTCGTGGCCATGACATCGTCGTAGGCGAGGGCGTTCGGCACCTGCCCGGCTTCGCCGTCGTCGACCTCGATCAGCAGCGCGAGCTTTGGGAGTCGCTGCGCCACACGTGCGACGCGATCACCGAGCGACGAGTGGAAGATGATCGCCTCGGAATCGGAGTTGTCGAGGAGATACCAGAGCTCGTCGTCGAGGTAGCGGTAGTTGACGTTGATCGGGACACCGCGCATCTTGAACACGCCGAACTCCGATTCCATGAACTCGTTCGAGTTGTACATGAACAGCGAGACCTTGGCGCCAGGGCCGAGCCCTGCGGCGCTGAGCGCCCCCGCCAGACGCGCCGACCGCTCGTCGTACTCCGACCATGACCGGGTGACGGACCCGTGGGTGGTGGCGGGCAGGTCGGGGATCGCATCCGCGATCGATTCCCAGACGGTGGCGAAATGCATTTCCATGGTGGTCACCGTAGCGAGGACGGTGTGCCAGGGGTCACGCAGACGCTGTCACCGCGACTCGGTCGGTCAGATCGAAGCGGTCGTCAACGGCAGTCAGATGGCGAGCGCTGCTCGGCGGGCTTCGAGGACTGCTTCGTGGATCGTGCGTGGCGCAACTGCGTCACCGATCTGAACTGTCCCATCGATCGGGTTGGTCGGCAGGCGGAATCCGCAGTCGACGAGGGCAGCGCACCCGATTGTCCGTCGCTCGCCGGAGAACTTGTCCTCGACCTCGACCTCACCTTCGCGAGCGACACGCAGCAGCGTCCGCCGCTCGATCGTGACACCGGCCTGCGCGAGGCGCGTGTTCGATGGGGCGAGATCTCCGGTTCGCGACAGTTCGTTGCCGGCGATGTTGTCGTGGGTGACCAGCACCGCACGCTGACCGAGTTCTTCGGCAAGGGCCACAGCGATCGGCCCGCCGATCGGATCGAACACGACCACCGTGCCGTCGGCGGGAAGTTCCACGTTTCCTCGGCGGACATCGGCGACGTCGACCACGATTGCGCCATCGACCACGTCGTACGGCTTGACACCGGGCACCGACCCGGTGGCCTGGATCACGACGGTGTGTTCGCCGGGGTCCCAGGTGCTCGTCGACAATCGGATGTCGGTGCCGAGCACATCGTGTTCGCGACGCCACCAATCGACGAGCGCAACGTTCGGCCCGGCGACCCCAGCGAGTCCGCCGATCCGGTCGGTCTGCTCGATCACGGTGACGCGATGGCCGCGTATGGCGGCAACCCGGGCCGCCTCGAGACCGGCCGGCCCGGCGCCGACGACCACCACGTCACGTGGGTGCGGTGACGGTGCGTACCAGTCGGGATCCTCTGTTTCGCGTCCGCTGGTCGGCTCACCGATGCACGTGACGATCGGGTTTCGGGCATCGCGAACCTGGCAGGTCTGATTGCAGCGGGTGCACGGCCGGATCCGATCGGTCTCTCCCGCTTGGATCTTGGCGACGAGATCAGGGTCGGCGATCTGGGCCCTCGTCATCTCGACGCCATCACACAGCGCATCGTCGTCATAACCGCCGAGAGCCCACTCGGCCTGGCCGACCTCGACGAGCGAGCCCTGCAGGATCACCGGGAGCTGTGGGTGCGAGGCGTGCACGGCGGAGCGCACTGCGCGGCACACGTCGATGTTGAAGCCGGTGGGTTCGTGGAAATCGGGCCGCGTCTTCTCGACGGTGTAGATCGATCCACGGGTGACGACGAGGTAGTCGAGCCCGGCGGCCACCAACGCAACGGCGATCTCGGGTGCCATGTCGGGTGTGATGCCCGCCCAAGGAGCCAGTTCGTCGCATGAAAGGCGCAGGCCGACGATCCGACCATCACTGGCCGCACCTCGCGTCGCCTCGATCACCTGCCGCACGAAGAGCAGCCGGTCCTGACCCCAGGCGTCGTCGCGCTGATTGGTGAGCCCGGACAGGAATTGGCGCAGGAGGCTGTGCTGGCCGGCATTGATCTCCACCCCGTCGAGGTCCGCATCGACGGCCACCTTCGTCGCGCAAGCAAATCCGTCGACGACCGCGGCGATGTCGTCGGGCTCCATCCACTTCGGCACCTCGCGCGCATTCACTTCGGGCACGCGGGCCGGCGCCCACAGCGGTGCCTGGCTGTACGCCGACGATCCCTGCCCGCCGGCGTGGTCGAGCGAGGCGATCACCAACGACCCGTGTGGATGGCAGGCTGTAGCGATCGCAGCCCAGCCGTCTCCGCACCGTTCGGCCAGCAGCGATCGTTCGTACGGCCAGTCGGACGGATGCACCGAGGCCCCCTCGACGACGATCGTGCCGCATCCACCACTCGCTCGACGCCGGTAGTAAGCAACCTGGCGTTCGGGGATCGAGCGGGAGTCGGCGCCGAGATTCGTCACGTGTGGTCCGAACATGATCCGGTTCGGCGCGGTGCGGGAACCGAAGGTGATGGGCGTCAGCAACTTCATGTCGGGTCCATTCTCGGCGGGAACCGTCAATTCTGGCGGAGCGAGTGCTCTTCGCGCCGAATCAGCCGGACGATGTTGCCCGCATGCTTGACCAGGATGAGCGCACACAACGCGGCGACGGCGAGGAACTCCCACGCCGGCTTCTCCTGCACGATCAGGCCGATCGGCACCAACACGACGGCGATCATGGAACCGAGCGCCGCCTTGCCGGTCACCTTCGTGACCAGCCACCACAGCCCGAGCGCAAGTGGCGCGAGAATCGGCTGGACGATCAGCAGGACACCGGATCCTGTGGCGACGCCTTTGCCGCCCTTCAAGTGGCGGAAGATGGGGAACATGTGACCGACCACGGCAGCCGCACCGCACCAGTACGCCGCCGGCCGCCCGTCGAAGGCCAATCCGAGGCCTGCAGCGAGCGCGCCTTTGCCCGCGTCGAGGACGTACACCCAGATGCCCTTGCGCCAGCCGAGTGCCCGGGTGACGTTCGATGCGCCCGGGTTGCCCGATCCGAATGTGGAGATGTCGATGCCGTTCGCCCGTGCGATCAGGATCGCCGACGGGAACGTGCCGAGGACATAGGCGAGCGGCACCAGGAACAACACCAGTGCCGATCCTTCCACGAACCGGTTGGAAATCGCCGACAGCGGGCGAATCGCGGACCGCTAGGTTGGCGGACCCCATGGCGGCCGAACTCTTCCCTGATCTCGACGCAGAGCGCGCCCACCTGGCGTTGTCGCGGGCGTCTCGCGACCGGATGATCGAACGGCTCGGGGCCCTCGATCCCGAGAGTGCAGCCGACCAGATCACCAAGGAGTACATCGAGGTCACGGTGGCCCATGCGCTCGACGACCTTCGCGGTCCGGGTGCCGGCGACTTCTTCGGTCGGATCGACGAGTGGTACATCGGCCGGCGCCACATCGAGAACGAGCATCACGATCCGGTGGTCGTCGACTGGCGGGCACCGATTGCGGCGCCCTTCTACCGCGCCACATCGGTCGACCCGTTGGGTGTGGCGTTCCGGCGACGATTCACGCTCGACGACGGCGACCTGATCGCCTACCTCGACGAACACCTCGACGATCCCGACGAGGGCGAGGTCGCTGGTGGGATCCCCGATCCGGTGCTCGCCGAGATCGGTGCCGAACGATCGGGTGAGATGCGCGAGATCGTCTCCACCATCCAGGCCGAGCAGGACATGGTCATCCGATCATCGATCGATCAGGTCCTCGTCGTCCAAGGCGGTCCGGGCACGGGCAAGACGGCCGTGGCACTGCACCGCGCTGCGTATCTGCTGTTCGAGCATCGTGGCCGACTGGCTCGTGACGGCGTGCTGGTCGTCGGCCCGAATCAGGCCTTTCTCGACTACATCTCCAACGTGCTGCCGTCGCTCGGCGAGCGGACGGTGCGCCAGGCGACCGTCGGTGAGTTGTGCATCCCGCGAGTCGCGGTCGGCGGCGAAGACGATGTCGAACTCGCCCGGTGGAAGGGCCACGCCGATCGGATCGCGGACCTCGAGGCCGCAGCGGTCGCTGCGATCTGCGTTCCGGACGACGACATTCGTGTGCCGATCGGGGCGCGCATCCATGTGATCACGCGCCAACTGTTCGCCGAGTGGTTGACGACAGCGTTGTCGGGAACGAGTCCGCTGAACCAACGTCGTGAACGGATGCGCGCGCTTGCGCAACGGGAGTTGTTGCAGCGCACCGGCACCGACGACACCTGGTCGAAGGCTGCGTCGTTGAAGGCAGCGATCAACACGTCGTGGCCGACACAGAAGCCGGAGAAGCTGGTCGACAAGATGCTGCCTGGACCCCGTGGTAAGCGGCGGGCGTGGACCCGGGCTGATCAGCTGCTGATCGACGAGGCGAACTCGATGCTCAACGGCTCGCCGTTCACCTACGGTCACGTGATCGTCGACGAGGCGCAGGATCATTCGGCGGTCGCACTTCGCGTGATCGCCCGGCGGAGTCCGACCCGTTCGATGACGCTGGTCGGCGACGTCGCCCAGTCGACCACGCCGGCCGGTCAGGAGCGCTGGTCGAGCGTCTTCGGTCATCTCGGCGTCGACGCGGCGAACGGCACGATTGCCGACCTCACGATCGGATATCGGGTTCCCGAGCCGATTCTCACCGTCGCCAATCGGCTGCTGGAACACACGGGTGTCGACACCACCGAGAGCCGCAGCGTTCGGCGTACCGGTGAACCACCAACGTGGCACCGCACGACGCCCGAGCGACTCGTTGCCGACGTTGCGGCGCTCGCCGTGGCAACCAAGCAACGCCGCCGGATCAGCGCGATCGTTGCTCCGACAGCCCTGCACCCAGGCATCGATCGTGCTCTGGTCGAACACGGTCTTCGCGCAGTCGACCGCGTCCACGACCTCGACGCAGACGAACTTCCGGTGTTCGATGCCGAGGGCGTGAAAGGCCTCGAGTTCGATGGGGTGATCGTCGTAAACCCCCACGAGATCCTGAGCGAGGGGGCGAACACGTCGATGACCGAGCGAGGCGCCCGTTTGCTCTACGTGGCGATGACCCGGGCAGTGCAGGAACTTCACTTCGTGACCGACACCGAACCGCCGTTGGTGCTCAGCGACGCCCGATCGTGACCGACACCCGCTCGGGCGTGGCAACACGCACGGGCTTCGAGTGGTCCATCATCGGGCGTGGGCGGTCGCCTGCCGATGCGGCGAGCATCGCCGCTTCGCCGTGCCCGTCGACGCACTCGGGATCGGGGCCGTTGAGGGGAATGCCCACGAAGAACTTCGCCGCCATGCACCCGCCCTGGCAGGCGTCGTAGCTCCCGCATGACGTGCACGCGCCAGCCGACTGTGGCTCGCGCAACTCGGCGAACAGGGCGCTGTGCTTCCACACCTGGGCGAAGCCGCCCTCGTCGCGCACCGAGCCGGCTTTGAACTCGTCGTGGATGACGAACGGGCAGGCGTACACGTCGCCGATCGGGTCGATCAGACATACGACGCGTCCGGCGCCGCACATGTTCAACCCGGGCAGCGGTTGTTCGCCGAGTGCGTTGAGGTGGAAGAACGAGTCGCCGGTCAGCACGTTGTCGCCGTTCGCCACGAGCCAGTCGTAGATCTGGCGTTGCTGAGCCTGCGTCGGGTGCAGGTCGTGCCACGAGTCGGCTCCGCGGCCAGATGGGCGCAGCCGGGTGATGCGCAGCTGCGCGCCGAACGAGTCCGCGAGCGCTTTGAACTCGTCGAGCTGATCGACGTTGTGCCGGGTGACCACGACCGAGATCTTGAACTCGCCGAATCCGGCGTCGCGCAGGTGGTTCATGGCGCGGATCGCCGTGTCGTAGGAACCGTCGCCGCGCACGGCATCGTTGGTGACCGCGTCGGTTCCATCGAGGCTGATCTGGATGTCGAGGTAGTCCATTGCGGCCAGACGACGGGCCTTGTCGGCATCGATGAACGCACCATTCGTGGAGAACTTGACGCCGATACCGCGACCGATCGAGTACTCGAGCAGCTCGAAGAAGTCTCGGCGGATCATCGGCTCGCCGCCACCGATGTTGATGTAGAACACCTGGAGGTCGTGGAGTTCGTCGAGCACGGCCTTGGCCTCGTCGGTGGTCAGCTCGCGAGGGTCGCGCCGCCCCGATGAGGACAGGCAGTGCACGCACTCGAGGTTGCAGGCGTAGGTGAGTTCCCAGGTGAGGCAGATCGGGGCGTCGAGGCCGCCTTTGAGTTGTTCAACCAGTTGCGACGGGTTGGCGCTCATGGAGCATCTCCGATTGGGTGAGGGCGGCCAACGCCGCTTCGAACGACGGCCACCGGGATTCGTCGATCTCGCAGGCGCGCAAGCTGTCCGCGAGAGTCTCGTGATCGCCGAGCGCCTGAACGACGCGCAGGATGTCGGGGTGCTTCAGGAAGATCAGCTTGCGGTTGCCGTAGTGGTACGCGAGCGCGCCGAACGGTTCGGGACGAAGTGCCACCTGCGGATCGAGTTCAAGGCGGCGGTCGAGCATGTTCACGACGTCAGTAGACGCCGCACATCCCGTCGATCGAGATCTCTTCGACGAGCAGCTCGTCATCGAGTAATTCGGCGGTGGCGGCATCGGACGTCACGGCGAGATCGTCGAGCGTGGCAGTCGTTTCATCCATCCGGCGAGACTAACCGCGGCGGTCGGAGTGGCACCATCTCGTGGTCGATCACCGAACGGGCGTCATCGATGCGAACAGCCCAGGTTCGTCGGCTCGCCACCGGTTCGCAGCGATCGTGACGCCGGCGCGCAGCACTCCAAGGCCAGCGCCGACAGTCGCAGCGGCACACGCCGTGACCAACGGCAGCGATTGTCGGTTCACCGCCCAGAACAGCGCCAACGCAACCGGCAGGGTCACCACGGCGAGTGCCGTGATGACGATCGCCAACGCGATTGCGGCGAACCAACCCTTGTTCGAATCCCCCGTGGCCAGCGGATTGTCGCTGTCGGGGATCGCAATCGGTACGAGTATCGATTGCACCATGGCGCCGCCGGTACCGGCGAAGAGACCACCGATGCCCACGAGAATGCCGGCGGGCAGATAGTTCCACTCCCCGGAAACGCCCCCTGCGATCAGCGGTCCGACGATCGCGATCGGGGCGGCGACCACCAGGACCGAGCGGGCCTTCGCACGCACGAGCACCCCAGCGTCGACACCGGTGAGTATCTCGCCAGCTGTGGCCGGGCCGTCCGACCCGAAGCTGTTGCCGGCCATGAACAGCACGGCGAGTTGCACGCCGCCGCCGACGAGCACGGCTCCGGCGCCGACGTCGTCGATCGTGAGTGCCGGTACCAGCACGATTGCGAGGCCGACGCCAGCGCCGGTGAAGGTCTCCAGTGCCGTGCGTGGTGTGCGCATCCGAACGAGGACACCGCGCCAGGCAACGGCCCCGATCGCTCCCGGCCCGCACAACCGCCGCCCGAGCACGCTGACGGGGTGCGCGCGACCGGTGCGTGCTCGCCGGGTGCTGTCGCTCTTCTTGGCGACGAGCAGTCGCCTGGTCGACCAGGCGAACACGGCGCCGAGGGGCGCGAGCCACAGCGAGCCGAGCGCAACATGGCCGAGTGCTGCGAGCGGACGATCGTCGGCGATGCCGAGTGCTTCGCCCAGTTGACCCATCGGCGTCAGTAGCAAGGTGTCGGCGAGATCGGCTCGATCATCGCTGGCCAGGTCGCCCACGACGCGGGGAACGATCTGGAACCCGCCGTAGAACACGAGGCTGCCGACACCGACGACGAGTTGCCCGGCGCGAGGGAACCGCACGGACAGCAGCCCGAGGGCGTTGACAGTCGTGCGCGAAACCAGCAGGAGCGTGATCAGGAGCGAAAGGACAGCGACCGCTACCGGCACGATCGACGCCGGCCCGCGTACTGCGCCGGCGAATGCTCCCACGCCGACGAGGGCTGCCGACATGCCGGGCGGTCCCGCTGCCGATGCTGCGAGCACACCGAGGCCGAGTTGACGTTCGGTCAGCGGTTCGGCGGCGAGTACCCGCGGGTCGACGGGCTGGGTGAGGCCGGCGATGATGCCGACCATCGCCACCACGAGTGTCATACTGACAGCAGCGAGCACGAACAGCGTGGCGGGGTCGTCGGTCGTGCGTCCGGCGACGAAGAGGACTCCAGCAGCGATCGCCCCGACGAGAACCGAGCCGATCAGGCCGACAGCGACTGCCCACTTCTGTGCGCCGTCGCTGTTCAGGGCGCCCCGCAATACCTTCCACCGCAAGCGGGCGAACAGTCGTAACACCAACGCGTTCGACAGGCCACGCCGGGAGGCTTCGCGTCCCGACGGCCGACGCTGTGAGGTGTCGTGTCCCGAGGACTGATCTGGCGGCGGCACCGGCGCGTGCATCAGCCGAGCCATTCGAGCGCGTCATCGTCGACGTCGGACGCGCCGACCACGTCGATGAATGCGTCTTCGAGTCGGCGCCCGTTGCGAAGGTCGTCGATCGGACCCGAGGCAACCATGCGGCCGCGGTGGATCACACCGACGTGGTCGCACACCCGCTCGACGATGTCCATCACGTGTGTCGACAGCACTACCGTGCCGCCACCGCTTCGGAACCGATCGAGCATTCGGCGCATCGCACGTGTCGACACGGGATCGACCCCTTCGAACGGTTCGTCGAGCATCAGCAGTCGGGGTCGGGCCAGCAGCGCAGCGGCCAGGGCGGTCTTCTTCCGCATGCCGTGGCTGTAGCCGGCGATCGGGCGGTCGGCATCGTCGAGGATGTCGAGCACGGCGAACAACTCCGTGCTGCGTTGTTCGATCGTGTCGACGTCGAGTTCTCGGAGCTGGCCGATGGTGCTGAGGTGCTCCCAGGCGGTCAGGCGGTCGAACAGCTGCAATGGGTCGAGCATCACGCCCATCGATCGACGTACGGCGAGGATGTCGTCGGTGATTCCGCACACCTCGATCGAGCCGCCATCGGGCCGAACCAAGCCGACCACTGCGCGCATCGTGGTGGACTTCCCGCTGCCGTTCGGCCCGACGAGCCCGTAGCACGCACCAGATGGCACGTCGAGCGTGAGTCCGTCGATCGCCGTCGTGGATCCGTACGACTTGGTCAGCCCGTGGATCCGCAGCGCGAAAAGGTTGAGAGCGGGCGGCGGGAGGTCCACCGCCACAGTCTGCCGGTCTCTCGGGTGAGTGATGAGCGAAACGCCGTCATCCGGTCCGTTCGCTCATCGCCGCGACGGGGCGATGAGCGAAACGCCGCTATCCGGTCCGTTCGCTCATCGCCGGCAGGTGGTGGCTCACGAACTCCAGCGCTGCGACCGCGCCGATGACGATCACGGCGGGGGAGTGGATGTCGGCATCGGCCAGGTCGTCGAGTGTCCAGCGCCCGACCACTTGGCTGTCGGTGGTGGCTGACTCGATCGCTGCGACGGGAGTGGTCGGGTCGAGTCCACCCGCGATCAGTTCGGCGGCGATGACGGCGCGCTGTGACACACCCATCAGCACCACGATCGTGCCACCGACCTTTGCCAGCGAGCGCCAGTCGATGTCGGGTTCGCCGGCGCGTCGATGACCGGTGACCACGGTGAACGCAGCCGACACGCCGCGATGGGTCACCGGGATGCCTGCGGCCGCCGGAGCGGCCACCGACGACGTGATTCCCGGCACGATCTCGAACGCCACGCCCGCTTCGGCGAGCGCTGCCGCCTCTTCGCCGCCGCGTCCGAAGACGAACGGGTCGCCACCCTTGAGCCGCACCACCCGTTTGCCCTGGTGGCCGAGCTCGACCAGCAATGCCGAGATCATCTCCTGCGGTGTCGGACGACCGGGCCGCTTTCCGACGTCGATCCGTTCTGCCGTGCTGGGGATCAACGCAAGCACGCCGTCGCCGACGAGCGCATCATGCACCACCACCTCTGCGGTGGCGATCAGCCGTGCTGCCTTGAGGGTCAGCAGGTCGGGATCGCCCGGTCCCGCCCCGACCAACGCCACGCTCACTGCGCGTCCACCCACGTTTGTGTTGCGATTTCGGTGACCCGGCCCACCGGGAATGCCACACAAACCTGGTTGTGGTTGTGTTTGCGGTTGGGGTTGTGGGTGGAGGTCACGCGTCGCTCACAGAACGACGGCGGGAAGTGGCGGCGGGAAGGAGTGACTGGAGGTACCCCCAGTCCTGCTCGACACTCCAGTCGCCGAAGCTCGTACCGTCGCCGGAGCGGGCGAACGCTTCGAGGAGTGGTCGCAGCAGGTCGGGAACGTCGCTCAATGGCACGTTGGCGCGCAGGACCCGGGCGAGGCGGTCTCCGGCCGGCGAGCCGCCGACAAAGATGTCGTAGTTCTTTTTGGTGCGCCCGACGATGCCGATTTCAGCGGCGTACGGACGCGAGCAGCCGTTGGGGCAGCCGGTCATGTTGAGTCGCAACGGGAGACCGGTGTTGCCGGTGTCGGCCAGCACCTTCTCGAGTTGATCGACGACGTCGGGCAACACGCGCTCGGCCTCGCCGAGCGCCTTGCTGCACGTCGGGAGTGCCGGGCAGGCAATCGCCAGGTTCCGGGTCGGGCTCTGGTCGTCGGCCAGCCGAACACCGTTGGCTCGCAGCACGTTCTCGACGGCGCTGCGATCGGTGACGCCGAGCAGCAACAGGTCTTGTCGGGGGGTGACGCGCAGGTCTCGCACCGTGTTGTCGGCAACGAGGCGCCGTAACGCCAGCCGGAGCCCACCTGCGACCTTCCCCGAGGGCACCGGGAGGCCGAGCGCGCTCGATCCGCCGATCTCGTGCCAGCCGTGATGGGCTTGGACTTCCCAGGCGGGTAGCGCAACCGGATCGGCCAGGGTGAGCCCAGTGCGCTCTTCGATCTGCTCGCGCAACCAGGCCACACCGCGCGCTTCGAGCAGATACTTCAGGCGAGCCCGGGAACGGTCCTCCCGGTTGCCGTGGTCGCGCTGCGTGGTCACGATCGCCTCGACCACATCGACGACGTCCTGCGGCGGCACCCATGCGATCGGTTGCGCGAGGAGCGGATAGGTGTCGTCGGGACGGTTGTGGGCCATCCCCATCCCGCCTCCGGCGAGCACGACGAATCCGGTCAGTTCACCGGTGGTGCCCTCCGACAGCGTCGGCACGATGCCGACGTCATTGGTGTATATGTCCACGCAGTTGTCACCCGGCCAGGCGATGGCGATCTTGAACTTGCGGGGCAGATAGGCAGCGCCGTACAGCGGCTCGACCTCGTCGATGGGGTCGATCGCGCTCACCGCGTCCGGTCGCTCGGCGGACACGGCGCGCTCGCCATCGACCCACAGTTCCCAATAGCTCTCGGTCTGTGGCCGGAACCGGGCGACGATCTCGGCGAGCAGTGGCTCGAGGACGGCGGTCCGCTCGGGATGGGGGAGTGGGCAGGCCATCACGTTGCGAACGACGTCTCCGCAGGCGCCGAGTGTGGTCAACAGCGACGAGTTGATCCCGCCGACCAGCTCGTGCAGCTCGCCTTTGTGAACCACGTGGTACTGCACCCCCTGGCGGGTGGTGAGTCGAAGCTTGTTGTCGGCGAGCGCAGCCACGCGATCGAGCGCCAACCACTGGTCGTTGGTGATCGCGCCGCCGGGCACCGAGGCGCGCACCATGCACGAGTAGTCGAGCGGCAGCTTGAGCTGGGTTCGGGCCCGGCGGACGTCGCGGTCGTCCTGCTGATAGATCCCGTGGAACTTGAGCAGGAGCTCGGCGTCGTGGTCGAAGTCGTCGCGATCGTTGGCCAGCTCGTCGCCGATCGTGCCGCCGAGATAGTTGCTGGCGAGCTTGATCGCCTCTGCATCAGCGCTCACAGGTGGAGTCCACATTCTGTCTTGTCGCTGTCGGCCCACCGGCCGGCGCGTTGATCGTCGCCATCGGCGACCGGGCGGGTGCACGGCCAGCAGCCGATCGACGGGAACCCGCGATCGGCGAGTGGGTGGTCGGGGATGCCGTAGGCCGCCACGTAGGTGACGACGTGGGCGTCGGTCCAGCCCGCGAGCGGGTTGATCTTCACGACGCCTCGCAGGAGGTCGTCGTGGACGAACGGTGCTCGACGGCGAGCGTCGGAGTCACTTCTCCGCAGCCCACTGACCCAAGCGGTCCGTCCGGCGAGCGCCCGGTTGAGCGGCTCGACCTTTCGAGCCGCGCAGCAGGCGTTGGTATCGGTCTGCCAGACGTTGATCGCCAGTCCGGGCTCGGGTTGCACGACGCGCAGGTTGAGATCGAAACGCGAGCGAAGGTCGGCGGCGAACCACTCGGTCTCGGCGAACAGGTACCCGGTGTCGAGCAGTGTGATCTCCACACCGGGGATCGCCTCGTTTGCCACATGGGCGAGCACCGCATCACCGAAGCTCGCAGTGACGCACAGGCCTCCGGCGAACTGACGGTGTGCCCAACGCAGCACACGGTGCGCGTCGCCGACAGGATCATCGGTCTCCTCGGGGCGGTCCGTCATGCGGATCGAAGCGGTGGTCATGCCTGCATTCAATCAAAGCCGACCAAAGAGATCAACTTTGTAGGGAATTGAATTTCGTACACTTCAGACCATGGACTCCGAACCCGCAGCGACGTTCGCATATCCGGTTTTCCTCGATCTGCACGACGTGGCGGTCCTCGTGGTCGGCGGCGGCCGAATCGGCGCTCGCAAAGCCGAAAGTCTCGCTGCCGCCGGAGCGCGGGTGCGCCTCGTCGCCACCGAGATGAGTGATCACGTCGACGTGTCGACGATCGACGACCTCCGCGCCAGGCCATTCGAGCCCGCCGACCTCGATGGCATGCGCCTCGTCGTCACCGCGACGGGACAGTTCGAGGTCGACGCCGAGATCTCCGGTCAGGCGCGGGCAAGAGGAATCTGGACCAATGCGGCCGATCAACCGGTCGACTGCGAGTTCATCCTTCCGGCGATCGCACGTCGGGGTCGGGTGACGGTGGCGGTCAGCACCGACGGTGCCAGCCCGGCCCTCGCACGCGAGCTCCGCAATGTGATCGACGAATTCCTCACCGACGAGATAGGTTCGCTCGCCGAGACGCTGGCGGCCGAGCGCGCCGCTGTGCAAGCCAGCGGCGAGTCGACCGAGGACGTCGACTGGACCGATCGGGTTCGCCGCGGCATCGCAGAAGCGGTCGCCGGACATAGTCTCTCGCCGTGATCCCTGCTCGTCGCTCGCCACGTTTCTGTGCGGGCGCCGGACTGGTCCTCGCCGGTCTGCTCGCTGCGTGTACCGCAGCGTCCGACGTCGAGGTACGGACCGTCACCGACACTTCGCAGAGCAATGCCGACGACACCTCACCGACCAGTACCGAGGTTGTACAGCCGGCCGGCGGGTCGACACCGATCACGGCCCCCGATCCGAGCGGACTGCCGTCGATGAGTGAACCCGACCCGGCGATCGTGATCGGTGAACTCGACAACGGGCTTCGGTACTTCATCCGCGACAACGACAACCCGGGTGGCCGTGTCGAGATGCGCCTCGCCGTCGACGCTGGTTCGGCGCTGGAGGACGACGACCAGGTTGGTGGCGCCCACTTCCTCGAACACATGCTGTTCAACGGCACCGCGGAGTTCCCCGAGAACGAACTGATCGCCGTGCTGAGAAGCTTCGGCGCCAGCTTCGGGGCCGACGTCAACGCGTTCACGAGCTACGACGAGACCGTCTACCAACTCACGATGCCCACCTGGGACCCGACCGTGGTCGACACGGGTCTCGACGTGCTGGAACAGTGGCTGTCGGCCGCCACGATCGATCAGGCGCAGGTCGAAGCCGAGCGCGGCGTGGTGCTCGACGAATGGCGCGGTGCCGGGTCGAGCTCGAACGGTCGCATCTTCGACGCACTCGAAGCGCTCTTCCTCGACGGATCGCCGTATGAGGGTAAGGACCCGATCGGGACCGACGACGCGATCACGTCCACGAACTCCGCGCCGCTGCGGTCGTTCTACGACGACTGGTACCGACCGGACAACACCACCGTCGTCGTCGTGGGCGACATCGACGTGGACACTATCGAGGACGGGATCGTCGAGCGGTTCGGCCCGATCGCGCCCCGAGGCGTCTCTCCGACGCGTCCCGAGCTGAGTGTCGAACCAACGAATGAGGCACGGGCGCTGATCCTGGCCGACCCGGATGTGGCCGAAGGGTTTGCGCAGGTGACACTGCCGTTGGCCGTGACCGAAGCGGAGTCCGTCGAAGCGGAGTACCAGAACTCGATCCTCGACTCGATGGCGTTCGACATCATCGCAACCCGCCTCGGGAACGACGCCGTGCGTGGCGAGGCACCGTTCGACGATGCCCGAGTGGATTCGAGCAGTCTCGTTCGGAGCCTCGATGCACCTGAGATCATCGTGTCGGCCGACGGTGATGCGCTCGAATCGTCGACACAGGCCGTCTTCGACGAATACGAACGGGTGCGCCGGTTCGGATTCTCGCAGGCCGAGGTCGACCGGGTCGTCGACGCGTACCGCACGTCGGCGGAGTCGACGTACGAGGGACGCGAGTCGCGACAGGATGCGGACTTCGCCGACGAGTACGTGCGTCACGCTCTCACCGATGAACCGATCCCCACCTCCGACGCGCAGTTCGACTTCACGAACGCCGTGCTCGATCGCGCCACGCCCGAGACGATTGCGTTCCGGTTCGTGCAGCGGCTGGCCGATGCCGGCCCGCACGTCCTGGTCGTGGTGCCGGCGAACGAAGCGGAGGATGTGCCCGACGAGGCGACGTTCGCGGCGCAGGCCGGTTCGATGGTCGATCGCGAACTCTCGCCGCGCCCGGACGACGCCGGAATCGATGGTGACCTGATGGTCGCGCCCGGCCCGATCGAGGAGACGTCGAGCGAACGCCTGAGTGACAGCGGGATGGACGACTTCGTCGATCCCGTCGTGCTCGCGTTCGGCAACGGCGTGCGTGTGTCGCTCAACACCAGCAAGATCGTGGAGGGCCAGGTGGCATTCGAGGCGCGCAGCCCCGGGGGTCTTGCCGTGCTTGCCGATTTGGACGTGCCGGCAGCTGTGGCTGCGGGAGCAGTGGTGGGCCAGAGCGGTGTCGCCACTTACGGGCCGGTGGAACTCGCCGACTTCCTGTCGGACAAGGAGGTCGGGCTACAGGCCACGATCGACGCGTTCAGCGAGGGATTCGTCGGGACGTCGTCGACGAGCGACATGGAGACGCTGTTGCAGTTGATCCACCTCGCGATGACGCAGCCTCGCGTCGACCCCGTTGCACTCGAGCAGTACCTCGACGACGAGCTGGCGATTGCTTCTGACCCGTCGATCGACCCCGCGTACGCTGAGTTCACGACGCTGCTTGATGCGCGCTACGACGATCCACGGTTCCTGCTGCCCACGGTCGATTCGCTGAACTCGGTGACCGCCGACGACGTCGACCGCGTGTACCGCGACCGTTTCGGTGATGCATCGGACTTCTCGTTCGCGTTCAGCGGTGACTTCGACCTCGCCACGATGATCGAACTGTCGCGCCGGTATCTCGCCACGCTGCCATCGACCGGCCGTGTCGAAACGGTCGACTACGTCGAGCCGCCACCACCCCCCGGCGTCGTCGTCGAACAGACCGCTGCCGGCGAAGGCGCCCAGGCATCGTTGGCCCTGTTGTTCACGGCGCCGGCCACCGCCGATCGTCGCGACGACGTCGTGGCGTCGATTCTGCAGGAGGTGGTGAGCTCCCGGTTGACCGACGTGGTCCGTGAGGAGCTGGGCGATTCCTACTCGCCCTACGCATTCGTACAGATCGACCCCGGTGGCAGTCCGTACGCGGTCACGTACATCTCGAACACGACGGCTCCGGAACTGCTCGACGAGGTCCGTGCGGCGGTGATCGCACAGCTCGACGATCTTCGCCTCTCCGGCCCCGACGATCGTGAGTTCCAGGCCGCCAGCGAGAACATCCGTCAGCAGCTCGATCTGTTCAGCAACGACCAGATCAACGATGAAGTGCTCTCGGTGTTCACCGATCCGGCGGGCAATGCATCATTCGACGACTTCCTCGGCCGACCCCGCTGGATCGACGAGATCACCGCCACCGACATCCGTGATGCCGTCGTCCGCTGGATCCCCGCTGACCAGTACATCGAAGTCCGCGTCCTGCCCCGCTGACGCTCCATCCACCCACCCACCCACCACCCGCACTCCGAATTGCCCCGGATCGTGACGGTCAGCGTCACGATCCCGCCCAATTTCGGAGTGATTCGGAGTTGGCTCAGCGCAGGTTGGCGGGGGTGACGGTGCGTTGGCTGACCTCGACGAGTTCGCCGGAGCGCACCTCGTAGCTCACGACGTGGTCGACGGAGTGTTGGCCGCTGCGGGCCTTACCGGTGACCACGTCGAGCTCGGTCCCGTCGACGAGTGGTACCAGAGCGATCGCGCGAAATCCCTCCTGCGTGCCCGGAGACGAGCGCTTGTCCTCGCGGAGCAGGAGACCCGATTCCCAGACCCAGGCGTCGTCGACGCTGATGAATCGACAACGATGGCTGGTCTTCGACTTCGAGACGATCGCGCCCGGACAGACGATCACGCTGCCCTCGACCCATGGAAGCACGCCGAGCCCGTCGCGTCCGAAGCCCGATTCGAATCCAGCAGCGATGATCGCGTCGTGATCCCCGCTGTCGATGGCGCGTTCGACCTGGACCTGTCTGACCACCTCCGCGAGGTGGTGGAGATCGTCGTCGGACAACTCCCGAACCCGGCGTTCCACCTCATCAGGACGGGTGGCGGGCTCGATCACGTACCCAGTGTGTCTGATGCCAGGTGGTGATGGCACCTGGCGTACTGTTCGCTTCATGCAGACACAGGCAGCAGTACTTCGCGAAGTCGGCCAGGATTGGAGCGTCGAGGACATCGAGCTCGATCCCCCCAAAGCCGGTGAGGTGCTCGTGCAGATGAAGGCATCGGGCATGTGTCACTCCGACGAACACCTCGTCACGGGCGATCTGGCTGGGGCTACTCCGCCGATGCCGCTGATCGGTGGCCACGAAGGCGCCGGCATCGTGATGGAAGTCGGACCGAACGTCGTGGGTCTCGAACCCGGTGACCATGTGGTGTTCGGCTTCATCCCCGCCTGCGGACGTTGCCCGAGCTGCGCGTCGGGTCACTCGAATCTGTGCGATGTCGGTGGTGCCGCATTCCCGACTGGTCGTCAGATCTCCGACGGCACGGCTCGTCACCACACCGCCGACGGCGAGGACCTCGGCCTGATGTGCCTGCTCGGCACGTTCGCCAAGCACACCGTGGTGCACGAGTCGAGCTGCGTGAAAATCGACAAGGACATCCCGCTCGATCGTGCCTGCTTGCTCGGGTGTGGTGTCGTCACGGGCTGGGGTTCGGCGGTGTACGCAGCCGAGGTCGGCCCCGGTGATTTCGTCGCGGTCGTCGGTGCCGGCGGCATCGGCGCCAACGCCATCCAGGGCGCCAAGCTCGCCGGTGCACGCGTGATCGCTGCGATCGACCCGGTCGAGTTCAAGCGCGAGACGGCGATGGAACTCGGTGCCACGCACACCTACGCATCGGTTGCGGAGGCCATGGAGGCGCTCGGTGACTCGACCTGGGGCCGTGGCTTCGACAAGGTCATCATGACCATGGGTGTCGGTAACGGTGACGCGTTGGGCGAGGCGTTCCATCTCGGTGGGAAGCGTGCCAAGATCGTCGTGACGAACATCCACCCGACGGCCGAGCCGTCGATGGCGATCCCCGGCGCGTTCCTCACGTTGTTCGAGAAGCAGATCATCGGCTCGCTGTTCGGATCGGCCAACATCCGCAAGGACATTCCGCAACTGCTCGAGCTGTACACGCAGGGCCAACTCGACCTCGACACGCTCGTCACGAACACCTACACCCTCGACGAGATCAACCAGGGCTTCGAGGACATGCGCAACGGCAAGAACATCCGCGGCGTCCTCGTCTACGACTGAGTGGCCGCTGTTCGAGAGGTGCTGCTGTTCGAGATGCGCCTGGCACATCTCGAACAAGCCCGAACCCGGTGAGGTCACATGACTGAGCAAGCGCACAGCGGCCAGACGCGGCACCCCTCCGAACTCGTCGCCGCGATCGGCGCGACCGTTGTCGGCCGACGGCGCGAGATCGAATTGGTCGTTGCGGCGCTGATCGCCGACCGTCACGTCGTCATCGAGGGACCACCTGGCACGGGAAAGTCGACGCTGCTGCGAACGGTCGCCCACGAACTCGGTGTCGGATTCGAGTTCGTCGAGGGCAACGCGGAGTTGACGCCCGCACGGCTCGTGGGCCACTTCGATCCGGCTCGTGTGATGGCCGAGGGTTACGACGCCAGCGTGTTCGTCGACGGTCCGCTCGCGTCGGCGTTGCGCGATGGCTCGTTGCTGTACGTCGAGGAGATCAACCGAGTCCCCGAAGAGACCTTGAACGTGCTGATCACGGTGATGAGCGAAGGCGAACTTCACGTGCCGCGGCTCGGCCGTCTCGTGGCCGCGCCCGGTTTCCGGTTGGTCGCGGCGATGAATCCGTTCGATGCCATCGGCACGGCCCGCATCTCCGGTGCGGTGTACGACCGCGTGTGTCGTCTTGCTGTCGATTATCAGACCGCCGCCGACGAGTGCAAGATCACACTTCGTGGGTCCGGTGGTACCGGCCTCGATCCCGACTGGGTGGCCCAGGTCGTCGAGCTCGTTCGCCTCACCCGATCGCACAGCGACCTGCGCGTGGGCTCGTCGGTACGCGGTGCGATCGACATGTGCGCCGTCGCTTCGTCGCTCGCTGCCGTTCGCGGGTCGGCGGTGGTCGCGGGCGACGTGTCGCTCGATGCTGCGCTGGTGGCGCTCTCGGGACGAGTCCGGTTACGCGAGGGCGCCACGCGCTCGACCGAGGACATCGTGCGCGAGCTCTGGCTGTCCGTCTTCGGCAAGCAGGACGAGGGCGCGACGAACGAGGGAAAAGCGGACGCCCCGACCGGGGCGACGCAGGCTCGCTGAGCAGCCCTCCACGCACGAAGGAGGGTGACGCCGCCGACGACGAAGTGTCGAAGGCCCGTCGCAAGACCACCTCGCGCCGGGCGCTCGAGCAACACGAGCACTTCGACGAGATCTCACCAGAGGTGGGTGAACTCGACGAGGAGGCGCTCTCGCGTGCGCTCGAGGACGATCCCGACGAGACGCTGGCTCTGCTGGCCGACCTCACCGGCGCCACCGATCCGAAGCTCCGCGAGTTGGCCCGCCGCCTGGCGGGTCGACTCTTCCTCGATCTCGCCAAACGAGGCCCTGCGTCTCCTCGTGGTGTCGGTCGACTTCGCACTCAGCGCTACCGGCCCGACGGCGGCGACCTCGATGTCGACGCCAGTCTCGACGCGTTGGTTGCAGCGCGCGCCCGATCGAGCGCGGTCGACCCTGATGACCTCCGAGTCAGGTCGTGGTCGACGCCCGGCACTGCCATCTGCCTGTTGGTCGACCGAAGTGGATCGATGACCGGCGGACCACTCGCCACCGCTGCCGTCGCCGCCTCTGCCGTTGCGTGGCGGAGTCCGGACGACTATTCGGTGCTGTCATTCGGCAAGGATGTGGTGGCGGCGAAGAGTCAGGATGCGACGAAGTCGAACGAGGGGGTCATCGACTCGGTGCTCGCTTTGCGAGGGTTCGGCATCACCGACGTCGCTGGTGCGCTCACGGCGGCGGCAGATCAGCTCTCGCGTTCGAAGGCGGGTCGCAAGATCACCGTGTTGCTGTCCGACTGTCGGGCAACGGCGCCGGGTGACGTGCATGCTGCGGCACGCCGACTCGACGAGCTGATGATCGTGGCACCGGATTCCGACGACGTCGAGGCCCGTGAACTCGCCGAGCAGGTCGGCGCCAGGTTCACCAACGTGTCGGGCCCATCCGACGCCGCAGCAGCGCTCGCCCGCGTCCTCGACTCCTGACGCTCTCCACCCGACTGAGCGAACCGCCCGGATGGCGGCGTTTCGCTCATCGCTCAGAGTGTGGACTCGGCAGCGATGAGCCAACCGCCCGGATCCCGGCGTTTGGCTCATCGCCCGTGACGTGGATCAGCAGCTGATGTTCTTGTCGGGAACGAACCCGAACTCGTTCTGGTCCGCCACGACGCTCGGCAGTGTGGCCCCCGGCACCGACTCGGGTGATTCCGGCTCGATCGAACCAGGGTTCGCCGGTGCCGCGGACGTCGGCGTAGGGGTGGTTTCGAGCGTGGCGTCAGGTGCCGGTTCGAGGACTTGGTCGGGGGCGTCGCCGAGGGTCGCTTCCCCGCGGAACACGGCGAGAATCGCCTGCATGTTGTCGTTCTGCAGGGTGGGCACCAGCACCGAATTGCCCTGAATCGTTTCCGGTGACGCCGAGATCTGATAGGTCGTGATCTCCGATGGATCGACGCCGCTGAGCACGCCGGCGAACTCGAGCATCTTCCTCGCCGTCAATTCGGGATCGGCGACGATGTACTCCGACAGCGTCTCGATCAGGCCGCCTGCAACGTCGGGGTTGTACGCACCCTTCGACAGCAGACGCTGCACCGTTCGGCGCAGAAAGTCTTGTTGGCGTGAGATGCGGCCGAGATCGGACGTGCCGTCCTGTTGCCACTCGCCGCTCTCGTCGAGGAACTGGAGTTTGCGTGAGCGGGCATACGCAAGCGCGTGGTCGCCGTCGAACGTGAAACAGCCGGCCTCGGGCACGTTGAGACCCGTGTTCGGATCGCGCACCGGCGTGTCGAACGGAACGGCGACACCGTCGACTGCATTCACCAGGGTTCGGAACGCACAGAAGTCGACCTGCACGAAGTGATCGGTGGTGATACCGAAGTTCTGAAAGATCGTGTCGATCAGCTGCTGCGGATTGTCTCGCTGGTAGGCCTCGTTGATGCGACCCTTGCGAGACGTACCGGCGATGTCGACGAAGAGGTCCCGTGGGAACGAGAGCACGGCCACTTGCGACGTGCTGGGGTTGACGCGCCACATCATGATGGTGTCGCTGCGTTCGCCGAGGTTGCTGCGGTCACCGAATGCGGCGTAGTACGGCGAACTGGGGTCGATGCACGAGTTGTTGTCGGCGCCGGTGATCAAGAAGTTCTTGGCGTTGGGTTCCGCCGGCGGAAACGTCTCCGGCGGCGCAGCCGGCTCTGGTGCCTCGGCGCCGGGCTGGGTTGGAAGCGTGGTCGGCCGCGAGGGATCGATGATCGCGGGCGCAATGTTGCGATCCTCGATGACGCGCTGACCGGCGTACAAGGCGCCGGCGGCACCGAATGAACCGAGCGCCAGTGCGAACGTGGCCACGACGGTGACTCGTTGTGGCCAGGTGCGCGGGATCTTCTTCGACGACGTCGGGGTATCGGTCGGACGAGTGAGCGGAGGTGTGGGCGGCGGGAGCGCTGGCGCCACCATCGGTTGGGGATCGGTGATCGGATCGATCGCCCCGTCGGATGACGGTTCGGACGCAGGCGGATCGGACATGTCGGCATCGAACGTTACCCGCCCCGCCAGCGTGGATCGGATCGGCTCAGACGCCCCTGATCGGCGCCTCGTCCACCCGGGTTGGGCCCATGTCAGGGGGTGACGACCACGACGGTGCCGATCTGGGCCCAGTTCCACATCCAGAGTGCATCCTCGGGCGTCTGGCGGACACAGCCGCCCGACAGCGCCTCACCCAGTTGGTCGACTGTTTGGACGGGCTCGCCGTACTGGTACGGGATCTCGTGGAAGCCGATGTTGCCGTCTCGGTCGCCCTTGGCGAAACGAATCATGTACTTCCACGTGATCGAGGGGTTGTTGATCGCAAACGTGGTGAGCGAACGTGACCACACCTGGTACGTGCCGGGGGAAGGGTCGCGCGGGTCGAGGCGGCCTGACACTCGATGCATCTTGATGATCGTGTTGGTCTCGTCGTAGACCCACACGGTCTGCTGTGTCTTGGAGTAGACGACGCGTCGTCCGGCGCCGCTGTCGGCGGGTGGATCGAAGGGACCTGGCGGGCCCGGCGCGAGTTGGACCTGGGGGCCCCGGGTCGCACCGAGACCGGTGACCGTCGCCGGACCGTTGACAGCCGGGGGCGCAACCGCATCGAGCGTGTCGGCGACCGGGATGCTGGTGGTCGTCGTCTCCCCGGTGACGTCATCCGCCACGACGGGCGAAGCAGCGGCGAGCAGCAAGGCGACGAGGATCAGCGGCAGACCCAACTTCGTTGGCACGGTGCCGAGTGTAGAGCAGTGCCAAGACACGAGGTCAGATGGGTCCAGGACCGCTGATGGTGCCCCGTCGACCGGGTCAGTCTTCGTCGGCGAGGGTGACCGTGGTGGACAGTTCAGGGCCCTCGACGACCTGAATGTCGCGGATCGACCCGGCGTCGACGAGATCGGATCGTCCGGCCTCGATGGCCGCGTGGAGTGCCGCCGGTGCCGTGATCACGAGCGATGCCACGACGGCACGTTGGCTCCGCTTCGCCTCGGTCTTCGAACGACGGACCCGGGTGAGCACGTCGATCGTGACGTCGGCCAGCGTCGGCTCGCCGAAGGGGGTGGTGTCGTCGCCGCATCGTGTCGGCCAGGCAGCGATGTGGATGCTCGACTCGTTCCACCAGCTCCACGCCTCCTCGGCGGCGAACGGCAGGATCGGCGCGAACAGCCGTTGCAACGCGCTGAGCGCCTCGCGCAGCGCCCGTTTGGCCGAGTCGGCACCCTCGGGGCGTCCGTCGTCGTAGGTGCGGCCCTTGACCAGCTCGACGTAGTTGTCGCAGAACCACCAGAAGAATGCCTCGGTGCGCTCGAGCGCTCGGGCGTAGTCGAACGCTTCGAACGCCGTCGTGGCGTCGTCGATCACGGCGTCGAGTTTGGCGAGCATCGATCGGTCGATCGGTTCGGTCACCGCGTCGTGGAGCGACTGGTCGCCTGACGGTGCGCCGAACTGCAGCACGAACTTGGTGACGTTGAGCAGCTTGTTGGCGAGTTTGCGGCCCACCTTCATCTGATCGTCGGAGTTGATTGTGTCGACGCCGGGCCGACCAGACGCAGACCAGTACCGGACGGCGTCGGTGCCGAACTGTTCGAGGAGGCCGTCGGGTGTCTGCGCGTTGCCCGACGACTTGCCCATCTTCTTGCGGTCCGGGTCGAGGATCCAGCCCGAGAGTGCGGCATGAGCCCACGGTGCGACACCGAATTCGTGGTGGCTCCGGGTGATCGTCGAGAACAGCCAGGTGCGGATGATGTCGTGAGCCTGCGGTCGCATGTCGAAGGGGAAGACCCGGTCGAAGTAGTCGGCGCCGTCCTCCTCCCAGTGGCCGGCGATCTGCGGGGTGAGCGACGACGTCGCCCAGGTGTCGAAGATGTCCGGGTCGCCCGCGAAGCCGCCTGGCTGGTCGCGCTGGTCGGCGGTGAACCCCGAGGGCACATCGGTCGACGGGTCGATCGGGAGGTCGGCCTCGTCGGGCAGGAGCGGGTTGTCGTAGATCGGTTCGCCGGCGTCGTCGAGGCGGTACCAGACCGGGATCGGCACGCCGAAGAACCGCTGGCGTGACACCAGCCAGTCGCTGTTGAGGCCTTCGACCCAGTTCTCGTAGCGGTGGCGCATGTGGTCCGGGTGCCAGGTGACCTCGTTGCCTCTCGCCACGAGCGCTGCGCGCAGGTCGCGATCCTTGCCGCCGTTGCGGATGTACCACTGGCGTGAGGTGACCACTTCGAGAGGACGATCACCCTTCTCGTAGAACTTCACGTCGTGTTCGATCTTGCGCGGTTCGCCGATCAGGTCGCCGGACTCGACGAGTTGTTCGACGACGATCCTCTGCGCCTGGTTCGGGTACTTCCCGACGATCGATTCGTAGGCGGCGACATCGACGTCGGCCGGGGCATCGGGGAGGATTCGACCATCACGCCCGATGATGACACGCAGGTCGAGCGACAGCTCGCGCCACCAGGTGACGTCGGTGGTGTCGCCGAACGTGCAGATCATCGCGATGCCGGTGCCCTTGTCGGGTTGGGCCAGTTCGTGCGCCCGGATCTCGACGTGCTGGCTGTAGAGCGGGACCGTCACGGTGGTGCCGAAGTACGGCTTGTATCGCTCGTCGTCGGGGTGGGCGACGAGCGCCACGCAGGCGGCGAGCAGTTCGGGCCGAGTGGTCTCGATCTCGATCGAAGCCGGTCCATCGGAGCCGCTGCCGACGTGCGCAAACGAAATCCTGTGGTAGGCGCCGGGTCGGCTGCGGTCGACCACTTCGGCTTGAGCGACAGCGGTGCGGAAGTCGATGTCCCACAGCGTCGGCGCCTCCTGTGTGTAGGCCTCGCCGCGCTCGACGTTTCGCAGGAAGGCCCGCTGGCTGATTCGACGTGACTTTTCGTCGATCGTCGCGTACTTCAGGCTCCAGTCGACCGAGAGCCCGAGGCGGCGGAACATTTGCTCGAACAGTTCTTCGTCGACCTCGACGAGCTCGTCGCACAGTTCGAGGAAGTTGGGTCGCGAGATCGGGATCGCCTGGTGATCCTTCGGCGGGTCGCCACGGAACGGAGGCTGGAAGCCGTCGACGTACGGCTGGCCGGGATCGCACCGCACGCCGTAGTACGCCTGCACGCGACGTTCGGTCGGCAACCCGTTGTCGTCCCATCCCATCGGGTAGAAGACGGCTTTGCCCGTCATGCGTTGGTACCGGGCGATCGTGTCGGTGTGGGTGTAGCTGAACACGTGGCCGACATGCAGTGACCCGCTGACGGTCGGAGGCGGCGTGTCGATCGAGAACACGCGGTCGCGTGCCGCCGATACGTCGAAGCGATATGTGCCATCGGAGTCCCACTGGCTGGCCCAGCGCTCCTCGATGCCGTCGAGCGTCGGCTTGTCGGGGATGTTCGCCATAGGTCGCCGAGGCTACCGACTCGCCGCCACCCCCTCCCCGAACGTTTGCGTGACAGAACGGGTGGCCCGATCCACCGGACACCGCACACAAACGCAGGCGAACGTGCGCCCCACCTCCCCCAGAACGTTTGCGTGCGGATTCGGGTGGCCCGGGTCGCCGAAATCCGCACACAAACGTAGGGATTGAGGCTGGTCGGGAAAGGTGCCGGGTTGGCCGGAGGGGGCGCTCGTAGACTTCGACACCGTGCTGCACCTCCACGACACTGCGACGCGTTCTGTACGCGAGCTGGCTCTTCGCGAGCCGGGCAAGGTCAGCATCTACCTGTGCGGCCCCACCGTCTACGGACCACCGCACCTCGGTCACGGACGCGCCACCCTCGTGTACGACATCATGCGTCGCTATCTCGAATGGACCGGGCTCGAAGTGCGGCTCGTGTCGAACATCACCGACATCGAGGACAAGATCATCGAACGCGCCCTGCGCGAGGGTCGTCCGTGGCAGGAGATCACCACCAAGTGCGAGGCGATCTGGTGGCAGGCGATGGACGCCGTCAACTTCGAACGTCCCTCCGACACACCGCACGCCACCGACTACGTCGACGAGATGGTCGAGATGATCGGGCAACTGATCGAGAGTGACCACGCCTACCTCACCGACGACGGCGTGTACATGTCGGTCGAGTCCGTCGACGACTACGGTCTGCTTGCACACCAGTCGGTCGACGACATGCGATCCGGTGGCGGCGACCGCGAGGTTGTCGGCGCAGCCGGCAAGCGCCATCCGGCCGATTTCGTGCTGTGGAAGTTCACCACCGGTCCTGCCACCGACAGCGATCCGGCGTGGCCGTCGCCGTGGGGTGCCGGTCGCCCCGGCTGGCATTCGGAGTGCGTCGTGATGAGCCTCGACCTGCTCGGCGAGGGCTTCGACCTGCACTGCGGTGGTCAGGATCTGAGGTTTCCGCACCACGAGAACGAACGCGCCCAGGCAGTCGCGCTCGGCAAGACGTTCGCCAACCACTGGATGCACAACGGGTTCGTGGTCGACGCCGAGGGCGAGAAGATGTCGAAGAGTCTCGGCAACGTGTCGAACCTGCTCGACCTCATCGAGCACTACGACCCCCGTGCGTATCGGATGGTGCTGTTGCAGTCGCACTACCGCAGCCCCGTCAGGATCAACCAGGACGGCATCGACGCGGCCGTGAAGTCGCTCGCCGGGCTCGACGCGTTCGCTGCCCGGGTCGCTGGTGTGGAGACGGACGAACCCGATGCCACGGTGCTCGCCGAGTTCCGGGCGGCCATGGACGACGACCTCGACACCCCGCGGGCCACCGCGCTGCTGTTCGACACGGTGCGGCGTGCCAACGCCGCACTCGACGCGAGCGACGACACCGCAGGCCGGCTCGTTGCCGCCGTCCACGAGATCGCGGGTGCCGTGGGTCTCACGCTGGGAACCGCGGTGGAAGTCGACGCCGACGCGCTCGCCCATGCCCGGGCGCTCGACGACGCCCGCGCCGCTCGAGACTTCGCTACCGCCGACGCCCTGCGCGCCCAACTGCAGGCCGACGGTTGGACCGTAGAGACGACCCGCGACGGCACGTCGCTTCGACGGTGACAGCGATCATCGATCGCCAGGTCGACACCGAGACCGATCGGCCGGCGGTGACTCCGCCCTCGTCGTTCCCGTCGATGGGGTATCAGCCGTCACTCGACGGGCTGCGTGCGTTGTCGGTCGGTGTCGTGCTGCTTTACCACGCAGGGTTCTCGTGGATGCACGGCGGGTTCTTCGGCGTCGAGGTGTTCTTCGTCGTCTCCGGCTATCTGATCACGTCGCTGCTGCTCGACGAGAGCGACCGCAACGGCCAGGTGTCGTTCCGCCAGTTCTGGCTCCGGCGCGCCCGTCGACTCTTCCCGGCGCTCTACGCCGTGCTGCTCGCCGTGGCGGTCTGGGCGGCGATTGCCGG